>JANQFA010000186.1 GCA_028278065.1 Myxococcota bacterium | reverse complement strand
TGGAGCTGGCGAGGGGACTCGAACCCGTAACCTGCGGATTACAAATCCGCCGCTCTACCAGTTGAGCTACGCCAGCGCTGGCGGGATCAGAGCGGGACTATAGGACCCGACCCGGATCCCGGCAAGGCCGGAAACCGATGTTCTTCGCATGGTTGGAGCACTCAGCCGCGAGCCGGACCGGAGGGCCCGGAGGCGACGGATTCGCCGCTCGAGACACCGCGTCTCGCGCCCCTCCGCACCCACTCGAAGAGCACCAGCGCGGCGGCCGAGGCGACGTTGAGCGAGGCGACCCGCCCGGGCATGGGGATGCGGACGGCGTGGTCCAGGCGCCTGCGCACCCCGGGCCGGAGCCCGCGGCCCTCGGCGCCCAGAACGATGCAGGCATCGCCCTCGAAGGCGCGGTCGGGAAGGGCGTAGAGGTCTTCGCGGGCCTCGAGGTCCGCGCCGAAGACCCAGAAGCCGGCCGCCTTGAGAATCTCGAGCGCGCGCGCGAGGTTGGCGACCCGCGCCACCGGCAGGCTCTCGATCGCCCCGGCGCTGGCGCGCGCGACCACCGCCCCCAGCGGGGGCGCCCTGCGCTCGGTCAGGATCAGCCCCGAGGCCCCGGATGCCTCGGCAACCCGGGCGATCGCACCGACGTTCTGAGGGTCCTCCACTCCATCCAGCGCCACGAAGCGCCGCGGGACCGCGGCCTCATCGACGAGCGCCTGCAGGGAGAGCTCGGGAAGCCGCCCGGCCTCCAGGGCCACGCCCTGATCGTTCCTCCCCTCGGGGACGCGCTTGCGGAAGGCCTGGTCCGACAGCACCGCGACCGGCAGACCCAGGTTCTCCGCTCGTGCCCGCAGACGGCGCACCGCCGCGCCCTCTCGCCCCTCGCGCACCAGCAGCCGACGCAGTGCGCGGCGTCGCGCACGCAGCGCCTCGGCCACGGGATGGAGCCCGTAGAGGAGCTCTCCGCGGCGATCCGGGTCAGCCCTGCGGGACGCCAAGGCCGGCCTCGATCTCCGCGATCACCGCGGCGGCCGCCTCGGCGGGGTCGCTCGCGCGCGCGATCGGCCGTCCCATCACCAGGAGATCCGAGCCCGCCCGGATCGCCTCGCCCGGCGTGGCCGTCCGTGCCTGGTCGTCGCAGGCGTCCGCAAGGCCCCGAATGCCCGGCGTGACCAGGGTGAAGTCGGGGCCGACCCGGCGCCGGATCGCCGCCGACTCCCGCGCCGAGCAGACCACGCCATCGAGCCTCACCGAACGGGCCAGCTCCACGAGTCGCGCGACCTGGCCCGCGACCCCGTCGCGCACCCCGACCTCCTTCAGCGCGGTGTCGTCCAGACTGGTCAGCACCGTCACTCCCACCAGGATGGGCCGCTGTCTCCCGCTGCGGGCCGCGGACTCGTCGGCGGCATCCCGGGCCGCCGCCAGCATGGCCGCCCCGCCGGCGGCGTGCAGCGTCAGCATCCCCACCCCGTTGGCGGTCGCGACCGCGACCGCCCGCGCCACCTGGTTGGGGATGTCGTGGAGCTTCAGGTCGAGGAAGACGCGGGCGCGGCGCCCGGCCACGCGGATCGCCTCGGGACCGGCCGCGCCGAAGAGCTCGGCACCGACCTTGAGCCAGCCGGGCACGCCCCCCAGCGCCTCCTCGACGCGCCGCGCCTCGTCCAGGCTGGGCACGTCCAGCGCCACCGCGAGGCGCTCCCGGGCGTTCATTCGGCTTCGACCTCCGCGGGACCGGATTCCCTCGCCGGTCCAGGCCGACCTGGGACGGATCAGATCCCGTCGTCGATCTTAGCGCGCAGCTCCGCCAGCTCGGAGAGGAAAGGGTCGGGGTCGGTGATCCGCGGATGGTGCTTGATCTCGAACTCGAGGTACGAGACCAGCTCGCCGAGGGCGAGGGTCACGTCGCGCCGCCGGTCGCCGGGAAGGCGCAGGGCGCGACGGGAGAGCTCTTCCGGGTCCAGGGTACAGTGGGGACCCAGGCGCACTCCCGAGAGCAGGTCTGGGTTTCGCTCGCCGATCTCCTGGAGCACCCGGCCCACGCGCCGCCCGACCGGCTCGGCGCCCTCCACCGCCACGATCGGCGCCACGAGCTCCGCCAGGAGCTTCGCATGGTTGGATACGCACTCGCGGAGCGCCTCCTCGTCGGCCGGGGCCACGTCGGTGGTGCCGCCCTCGGGGCCGTCTTCCCGCCGCGTGATGCGCACGGCCCCGACCAGGCGCAGGAGCTGGATGGTGCGCGCCGCGGACAGGGGATCGAGGCCCACCTTGCGGCAGACCACCGGGAACTCGGCCTCTTCGCGGAGAGCCTCCCACACGTCCCGCTCGGTGCTGGCCAGGTCGGCCGGCGCCTGCTCGGCGGGCTCCAGCTCCATGCGCGGGTCTTCCAGCAGCGCGAGGAAGCGAAGCAGCTCGTCGCGCCGCTGCACCCCCTCGGCGACGAGACGTCGGGTCGGGAGCGAGAGGCGCACCACGTTGTCGGGCTGGACCTCTCCCTCCCAGAAGTAGACGGTGCCCCGCGTGTAGGCGAAGAGGGAGCGGACGATCTCCTCCACCTGGTACTTGACGCCGTTCCAGAGCTCGCGCGGAGTCAGGATGCCGCGCTCCACGAACACGAGCCCGAAGCGATTGGGCGGGGTGTGCAGACGCTCCGCCTCGCGCAGCTGCTCGAGGTTGATCACCCCGGCGCGCAGCAGGCACTCGCCGAGCCGGTCGACCTTGAGATTGGACGAGGCGAAGACGACCTCGCCGCGGTGCAGGTAGACGGCCTTGGCGTGGTCGCGGTGGGTGAAGAAGAGGAAGCCGGACTTGCCCGCGCCGTGCACGAGACCGAGCACGTCGGCGAGCGGGAAGGCCCGCACGTCGCTCGTGAGCACCAGCTGACGGTCCCAGGGAAGCGCGGTGGCGGCGCCTTCGGCCGTACGCTCGAGCAGGACCGTGCGCGCGCCCACGTCCAGCACGCGCAGCGACTCCTCCGGCTTGAGGCCGAGCCGCTCGAGCACCTCCTGGGGCAGGCGTACCTCCCCGACGGGTCTTCCGGTGCCCGGATCTTCCATCCACCCCCCTCCGCAGCCGTGCTCCCAACACAGCGCGTGTCTGCATCTTTTCGTCCCCCGGGCGCGGCGGCTTGAGGCCCGCGCCAGGCCCTTCCCCGGAGGGGTGCTGCGTGGACATTGCGCTCAAGTTGCGCGCTCACGAGCCGATCCGGGGATCCAGGAGGGATCTTCCCATGGAGAGCGAGGCCTCGAATCGCAGCCGCCACGACATCGAGAGCGAGGCCTCGAATCGCCGCCGCCACGACATGGAGAGCGAGGCCTCGAATCGCCGCCGCCACGAACGCATCTCCGCCCACCTTCCGGTGCGCATCTCGACGATCGATCCGGAGACGGACCCCTGGACGGGAAAGCCCTTCTTCCGCAGCTCTCGTGAGTGGGCGGCCAACGTCTCGCGGGGCGGCGTCTTCGTGCGCACCGACGAGCCGCTCCTGCCCGGTCAGCGGGTCCTGGTCGAGGTGGACTTGCCCGGAGGGCAGGCCGTCGAGGCCGTGGGACGCGTGGCCTGGATTCGCCGCGTGCTGCACGGCGAGCTCGCCGGCTCCGAGGCGGGCGCCGGCCTCCAGTTCATCGGTGCCCGGGGCGAAGAGCTGGGTCTCCTCGAGGGCTTCGTGGCCCAGCGAACCGGACGCGAGGTAGCGGCCTGACGCTTGATGCGGTTCGCGCGGTGCGGGTATCCTCGCACCGTGATGCGACCCCGAGGCGCCTTCAAGATGCGACGCCGAGCCCTCGATCCGCTGCTGGATCCGACGGGTCGTGCGGGGCGCGCGCAGCGCATCATCGACTCGCTGCGCATGGAGATCCTGGACGCGGGCGGCGACGGACACGTGCGCGTACGCCGCGTGATCCAGTCCCCCCGCGAGATCTTCAGGCTGGAGATCGAGGTCCCGGACATGGGGTACCAGCGCACGACCCTGCTCGACCGGGACTCGCTGGAGGACCTCCTCGCGACCGACGACGTGCGCAGCGTGGTGCGGAGCTCGGTCTCGATCCCTTGAGTGGTCGGCTGGTGCCCGGGGCAGGGATCGAACCTGCACGGCCGAGGCCAGGCGATTTTAAGTCGCCCGCGTCTACCAGTTTCGCCACCCGGGCCGACGTTCCAGTCTAGGGGAGCCCCCTTCGTGTTTCACGGCAAGAAGGTCGTCGTCGTCATGCCCGCCTACAACGCGGCGCTCACCCTGGAGCGGACCGTCGCCGAGATCCCCATGGACCTGGTCGACGAGGTCGTGGTGACCGACGACGCCAGCCACGACGAAACCGTCGCGGTGGCGCGACGGCTCGGCCTGCGGACCCTGGTGCACGAGGAGAACCGCGGCTACGGCGGCAACCAGAAGACCTGCTACGCGGAGGCACTGCGCCTGGGCGCAGATCTCGTCGTGATGCTCCACCCCGACTACCAGTACTCGCCCAAGCTCCTGCCCGCCATGATCGGCCTGGTGGGCGACGGCCCCTACGACGTGGTCCTGGCTTCCCGCATCCTCGGCGGGAGTGCGCGCCGCGGGGGGATGCCCTCCTACAAGTACCTGGCGAACCGCTTCCTGACCGCCGTCCAGAACTTCCTGTGCCGGGCGAAGCTGTCCGAGTACCACACGGGCTATCGGGCCTTCGACGCCGACGTGCTGCGCTCGCTCGCGCTCCTCGAGAACTCCGAGGACTTCGTCTTCGACAACCAGATGCTGGCCCAGGCGCTCTACGCCGGCTACGAGTTCGGCGAGGTGAGCTGCCCGACCGCGTACTTCGAGGAGGCGTCCTCGATCAACTTCCGACGCTCGGTGCGCTACGGCCTCGGTGTGCTGGTCGTCTCCCTGCAGTTCTTCCTGCAGCGACACGGGCTGGCCCGCTTCGCGATCTTCGACGAGGACGGGCAAAGACTCGAGATCACGCCCACGGCCGACGAGGACGGGCAAGAGCTCGAGGTCACGCCCACGGCCGACGACGATGAGCGGGCGGAGGGCGACCCCCGGCGCTAGCGCCCCGCGAGCGCTCGGCTCAGTTCTGGATCTTCCAGCTTCCGTCCGCCTGGCGACAGGCGGTGCCGTAGGACTGGTGGCGCTCGCCGGCCACGATGATCTCCTGCTGGTACTCTCGGCAGTACTGGCCGTTCGGCTGCTGGTAGGTCCGGGTCGGCGTGAACGAGCCGGCGTTCCCGCTGTCCGGATTCTGCCACGTCGAGGTCTGGCCGGTGCGCGCCGTCTCGAGCGACATCTGGGCCTGCTTCTGTGCCAGCTCGCGGTCGCGCTGGTCGAGTGCGTTTCCGACGGCGCCTCCGAGCAGGCCGCCCAGGATCACGCCGCCGGCGATGGCGGCGGAGTTGCCTCCGGCAGCGGATGCGATCAAGCCCCCGGCGGCAGCGCCACCGAGGCCTCCCACCGTCGTCTTCGGCGCGTTCTGGGCCTGCGCGCAGCCGATGAGCATTGCCAAGGCTGCCAGGACCGCGATTCCAGGCGCGATGCGATCGTGCACGATGTCCACCTCCCTGCGCTAAAGGGTTGGACGACCGGCTCCCCCCAACCCTTCACGATGATACCCCCCGACGCAAACGCAGCATACCAGCCCCCCAAGGGGCCAACACCTGCACACGCGATGCCGGTGTGGTCCGCACGCGCTCGCCTCCGCCGCGGGATGCTCGGCACCCTGGGGCTGCTCGCGATCCAGTGCGTCCACCCGGACGCCCGGGCACGCGTGGACCTGTCTTTGGAACCCCCGGACCCGCCCGAGGTTGCGCTGGTCCTGGAGCACCCGGCCGACGGGCTGGTGCTCGGTCGCGGCAGCTGCGGGCTGCTGGTGACGGGCCGGGCTGGACCGCCCGACCTCGACCTCGTGCTCGTCCTCGACACCTCCGTCTCGACCGCGCGCCCGAGCGGCTCCGACGTGGACGGCGACGGCGTCACCGGACTCCCGGTTCCCGGAAGGGTCGGTCCCGTGGTCGAGGACATCTCGACCGATCCGGAGGACTCGATCCTTTCGGCCGAGGTACAGGCCGGTCTGGCGCTGCTGGCACGCCTGGACCTGCGCCGTACCCGGGTGGCGCTGGCCACATTCTCGGGAGGTGCCGTCAGCCTCGATCGACCCCAGGAGACGGTGCCGGACGCGCTCACGCGCGTCCCGCTCGGCAACGATCGACCGCTTCTGGAGTCCGCCCTATACGACGTGCTGCGGGTGACACCTGCCGGAGGCACACACATGGCGGCCGGCATCGACCGGGCCACCATCGAGCTGCTCGGTCTGCGCGACGCCCGCTCCGAGGCCGACCCGCGCCGCGCGCGCGCAGCCGTCCTGATCACCGACGGCGTCCCCACCGTCCCCTACGGCCCGGACCGCGCGGCCGACAATGTGCGCGCCACGCTGGCGGCCGCAGAACGCGCGCGCAAGGCACGAGTCCGGGTCACCACGGTGGCGGTCGGTCCCGATGCCCTGGAGGGCCCCGTCGCCGCAGTAGAGATCGCGCGGCGCACCGGCGGGCGCTTCCTGGCCGTCCGCGACCCAGCCGACCTGCCGGCGGCCATGGGCGAGGTCGACCTCCTCCGGGGCCTCCGCGTGGAGCTCCGCAACGCCACCAGCGGTGAGCCGGCGCGCGCCTTCCGCATGAGCCCGGACGGCAGCTTCGGGGGCTTCGTGCCCCTCGTCGAAGGCCCCAATCTCATAACTGCGCGGGCCCGCGCCGACGCCGGCGGCGAGGCCCTGCGCTCCCTGGGCGTCGCCCTGGACCCGAGCGCCCCGGCGCCCCCGGTTCCACGCGGCTACGACTTCCTCGGCGACGACGCCTTCGGGGCCTGCCTGGCCCAGTCCCGGCAGGTGGACCTGGAAGCCGAGGACCTGCAGCGCGAGCAGCTGCGCCGGCAGCTGCGCCTCGAGCTGGAGCGCGAGCGGGCCCGGGCCCTGGAACGCGCCGCCGAGCAGCGCCGGGAGCTCGAGCTGGAGCCCGACCCCGGCCCGCAGCCCGAGCCCCATCCGGACGCCCATCCACGATAGACTGAGGTCCCCATCCGGGATCGTGCCGTGGACATCCGAACCAAGCTCGTCTTCGCCTTGGTCGCCGTCTCGCTGCTCAGCATGCTGGCGCTGGGCACGTTCAGCTACCTGGAGGCGCGCGATCTGCTCCGCGACAACGCCGTCCGCCAGCTCCAGGCCGTGGCCGAGAGCAAGAAGGAGGATCTGGAGAAGGTGATCGTGGGCTGGCGCGACCGGGTCGCGTTGATCACCTCCCAGCGAGAGCTGGCCACCAACCTGCAGGCGGCACGCTCGGGCGATGCACCGGAGGCGGTGGACGCGGCCACCCGCGCACTGCGCGACGCCCTGGAGGCGGTGCCGTCACTCCGCGGCATCTCGGTCTACACGCCCGAGGGCCGACGCGTGGCCGGCGCAGGCCTGGACCCCGACCCCACGTCCCGGGTGGCACCGGCCAGCTTCTGGATGGCCGCCGCACCCCTCGTCTACGAGAAGGTCGACCTGGATCCGGAGGGGGGCCTGGTGGTGACCTTCGTGGCCCCGATCCGCCTCGACGACAAGCTCGTGGGCGCCACCAAGGTCGTCCTCTCGGCGCGGGAGCTGCTGGACGTCACCGACGACTACACCGGCCTCGGCGAGACCGGCGAGACCCTGATGGCCCGGCTCACCGAAGACGGCGACGCGCTCATCCTGAACCCCCTGCGCCACGACCCCAACGCCATGCTCGCCCGCGTGATCCCCGCCGAGAGCAGCAAGGACCCCACCGTGTCGGCGGTGAAGGGCCTCGGCACCCTCTGGAGGCGCGGCGCCATCGACTACCGGGGCGCGGAGATCCTCGCCGCCAGCCGCCACCTGCAGCAGTTCGACTGGGGCCTGGTGGTGAAGATCGACCTGGCCGAGCAGCTGCGCCCCGTGATCGAGCTGCGCACCACCATGATGCGCCTCGGACTCGCCATCTCGGCCTTCGCCGTGGTCGCCGGCACCCTGCTCGGCCTGTACTTCGCGCGACCGATCCGCGAGCTGGCGGAGGTCGCCGCGCGCATCGGCGCCGGGGAGCTGGACCTGCGCGCCGACACCGGCTCCGAGGACGAGATCGGCCTGCTGGCCCACACCTTCAACCGCATGGCCGCGGCGCTGGTCGAGGCCAATCGCGACCTGGAGCGCAAGATGCGCGCCGGCGGATCGTGATCGGAGCCCCGCGCCGGCGGATCGTGATCGGAGCGCCGCGCCGGCGATGATGGTCCTGCTGCTCTTCGGGGGCCTCACCTGGCTCCTCCTGGCGGGCGACCTGCTCGTGCGCGGCGCCGTGGCGCTGGCCGAGCGCGCGGGCATCCCGCCCATGGTCGTGGGGCTCACCATCGTGGCCTTCGGAACCTCCGCACCCGAGCTCTTCATCTCGCTGCGCGCGGTGCTGAGCGGGGTCTCGGACGTGGCCGTTGGCAACGTGGTGGGGAGCAACATCGCCAATGTGCTCCTGGTGATCGGCATGCCGGCGCTCCTCACCCCCACCGTGTGCGACCGCAGCATCGGCACCGACCTGATCTTCATGCTCGTGGCGAGCGGCGTCTTCGCCCTGCTCTGCTTCTTCGGACCGCTGGGCTCCGTACACGGCGGCATCCTGGTGGCCGGAATCGCCGTCGTGCTGCTGCGCTCGGCGCGCGAGGCCGTCCGCTCGCCGGAGGTCCAGGCCGCCGCGGCCGAGGAGCTGGAGCGCGTGCTGGGCCTGCCCAAGAACGGCTGGATGATCGCCCTCTTCATCACCGTGGGCTGTGTCGGGCTCCCGATCGGCGCGGATCTCCTCGTGGACGGCGCCGTGCAGATCGCCGAGCACCTGGGCGTCTCCAAGGCGGTGGTCGGTCTCTCGATCATCGCCATCGGGACGTCCCTGCCCGAGCTCGCCACGACCCTGGTGGCGGCGATGCACAAGAACTCGGACGTGGCCATCGGCAACATCGTCGGCAGCAACCTCTTCAACATCCTGGCCATCATGGGCATCACCGCCCTGGTGGCACCGGACCCGATCCCGATTCCGGACGAGCTGCTGCGCTTCGACCTGGTCGTGATGCTCGCCGCCGCCGCCGCCCTCTCCTACCTGGCCTGGTTCCGCGGCACCATCGGCCGCACGGCCGGCAGCGCGCTGCTGGCGAGCTATGCGATCTACCTCGTCGCGCTCTACGGGCAGGCGAGCGCGCCGGCGCTGGGGGGCTAGCCCAGCGTCCCGTCCAGGAAGGCGCTGGTGAACTCGGCCTCGCACGCGGGCTCGCCGATGAGGTGGCCCTGGATCTCGCTGCAACCCTCGCGGCGCAGCCACTCGAGCTGCTCGGCGGTCTCCACCCCCTCGGCCACCACGTGCAGGTCGAGGGTGCGGCCGAGGGCGAGGATCGCGCGCACGATGGCGCCGTCGTCCCGGCTCCACACGAGGTCGCGCACGAAGGAGCAGTCGATCTTGAGGGCGTCCACCGGGAACGTCTTCAGGCGGGCCAGGGAGGAGTAGCCGGTCCCGAAGTCGTCCACGGCGACGCGCACGCCGAGGGCGCGCAGCCGGCGCAGCATCTCGATGCTGTGCTCGTGGGCTCCGATCAGGGTGCTCTCCGTCAGCTCGATGCCGAGGTTGGCGGGCCGGGCGCCCGTGCCGGCCAGGGCCCCGGTGATCATCTCCACCAGCTTCTCTCCGCGGAACTGGCGCGAGGCGAAGTTGACGGAGACCCGGAAGCTCGCGTTCCCGGCGTCGGCGAAGCGGCGCGCGGCGGCGCACGCCTCGCGTACGACCCACTCGCCGATCGGCACGATCAGCCCGGTCTCCTCCGCGACGGGGATGAAGTCCGCGGGCCCCACACGGGACAGCTCCGGGTCCGTGAGGCGGAGCAGCGCCTCGGCCCCGACCAACGCACCGCTGCTGGAGTCCACGATCGGCTGGTAGGCCAGTGCCAGGCCCTCCCCGTCGAGTGCGCGGCGCAGGCGCGTCTCGATCTGGATCCGGGCCAGCGTCTTCTCGCTCATCGAGTCCACATAGAAGCGGACCTGGTCCCTGCCCTTCGTCTTGGCGTCGTGGAGGGCCGCGTCCGCGTTCTTGAAGAGCGCCTGCACCGTGGTGCCGTCCCGGGGACAGACGGCGACACCGATCGTCGACGAGCAGGACAGCTCGTGCCCGCGCAGGAAGAAGGAGTCGGCGAGACAGCCGTGCACGAGGGTGGCGACGCCCTCGATCTCTTCGACGCACCGCGCGCCCGTCACCACCACGGTCAGCTCGTCGCCGCCCAGCCGGGCCAGCGCGGCCGCGACCGAAGGCGACCCCTCCACCACGCGCTCCACCACGCGGCGGATGCGCTCGGCGACCGCCTTGAGCAGGTCGTCTCCGACGGGATGGCCCAGGGTGTCGTTGACCTGCTTGAAGTGATCCAGGTCCACGAACAGGAGCCCGACGAGCGCCTCGCCTTCCAGCGCAGCCGGTATCGCGGCGGAGAGCGCCTCACGAACCCAGACCCGGTTCGGGAGACCCGTGAGCCCGTCGTGGTAGGCCATGTGGTGCACGGCCTCGTACAGGCGCGCCTTCTCCAGAGCGATCGCGAGCTGGTCGGCCAGCTGGCGCGCGTGATGTGCCTCGTGCGGATCGCGCGGCACGGGAACGCGCCGCCCGATGGCCAGCATGGCGAGCGGCCGGTCCGGGCTTCCGACCGGGACGATGCGCAGCGAGCGCGTGCCGCAGCGGGCATGCCGGTCCAGGAACGCGGGGAGCACGCCCGGCGCGCGCAGCAGGACTCCGCCCGGCGCGCGCAGCAGGACTCCGGCCGGCTCGGCGAAGACCCGCTCCAGCTCGGCCTTCGGGATGTCGTGCCGTTCGGCCGGCGCGGCACCCGGCGGATCGGCGAGGGCGAAGTGGAGCGTCCACATGCCCGACCGCTCCGGCAGCGCGAGGCTGACCGAGTCGCACTCGTGGGCGCCGGGCAGGCCGTCCAGCAGCGTCGCGACGATCTCGTCGCGAGCGAGGCAGGCGAGCACGGCTCGCTCGAGCGCGTGCCGTCGGGCCATCTCGCGGAGGGCGCGCTCGGGCTCGTCCGGCGTGCGGGGTCGGGGGGAGACCTCGGACATCGTGTCTCTCATCGGCACGCCGCCGTCGCGAGGTGAGTAGAAAACCCTACAGCCTGCACCTCACCTGCCGCACCGCTGCCGTTCCGCTCCTAACGGCCCTGCTCGAGCTCCGCGAAGTGCCGGCCCGCGTAGCGGGCTGCCACGAGCCAGACCCCGACGACCGCGACGGTGAAGAGCGAGAGCCAGCGGATGCCCTCGAAGTCCGGAAACCAGGCCGAGACCGCCAGGCTCACGCCCACCGCCAGGGCCTTGGCGAAGCGCTGCACGAACATGTCGATGAAGGCCTTGGCCTTGTACTTCTCGTCCCGGCTGGTGGGGACGTAGAGCGCCTCCTTGGCCGACTGGTTGATCGAGTAGCTGAAGGCGTTGTCGGCCGTGTTGAGGAAGCTCCCGAACCAGAGCAGCGGGAAGACCATGAAGAGGCCCGAGCCGCCCAGCGCCGCGACGGGCAGCACCAGCAGCGCCACGCCCACACCGGCCCGGGTCATCACGAAGCTCGTGAGGAAGAGCTGCACCAGCATCGCGGTGAGGTTGGTGATCAGGAAGACCGTGGAGATATGCCTTCCGATCGCGGGGCCGTCGAGGTAGTGGCCGACCGTGGAGCTGAACTGGAAGTCCATCACCGTCGAGACGATCTCGTAGAGACCCACGATCGCCACGATGGAGAGCAGGTAGCGCGAGCGGAACACGAGCCGCGCGCCCTCGACGGCCGGGTTGGCGGTCTCGCCGGTCGCGTCCCCACGCGGCTCGGGCGCCGCCTCCGGCGGCGGATCGCGGTCGACGATGCGACCGGCGGCCCAGGCCAGTCCGACGATGACCAGGGCGATCCCGAAGCAGACGAGGAGCCAGTACGACGTCTCGAGGCGCTCGATCCCCGCGCGCAGCAGGGTGGTCCCGAAGAAGCCCCCCGTCACGCCGCCGAGGCCCACCAGGCCGTAGAGCCGCTTGGCCGAGTCCGGGGTGACGCTGTCGTTCAGGAAGGCGAAGAAGGTCGCCACCATGAGGGTGCTGAAGAGATCCCCGAAGAGGTAGAAGCTCCAGACGGTGGCGTCGCCCGGACTGCCGAGGAGCGGCACGTACGCCAGGTAGGCGATCAGGAAGAAGCTGGAGAAGACGAAGGTGAGCCACTGGCGTCGCAGGTGATTGGCGAGCGCGCTGAACACGACGACCGCGACCATCGCGACGAACATGTTCAGCACCTTGGCGAGCAGCTCCGCCTCCGCCGCGGTCATCGACCAGGCCAGGAGCTCGAAGCCCCCCGCGTCGTAGTACTCGAGGAAGAGCCCCTTCTTGAGAGGCTTCAGGATCCAGAAGCTGGTGATGACCAGGAAGAACTGGCCGAACATGAGGAGCGCCAGCGGGAGCTCCTCGCGGCGGATGTCGAAGACGGCGCGCAGAGGACCCCCGCGGCGCGGGCCGGACGGGCGGGAGTCGGCGGGCATGGCCGAGTGGATAGCCCGGCCGAGCGGGGCCCGTCACCGGGAAGTGGCTACTTCCCCATGTAGCGGGCCGGACGCTCCGGACGGCGAGCCGGGCGACGCCGGCTCCGGGCGGAGCGGCGGGTATGCTCCCAGGCCAACCCCGGAGGACCCGTGCCGGACACCCTGATTCTCCCCGACCGGATCTCCTGCGGAACCGTGATCGGCGGCGGAGCCCGCGAGGACGTCCTCGCCCTGGCCCGCCGCATCGAGGACTCCGGCCTCGACTCGGCCTGGGTGGGCGACCACGTCTCCTTCTACGTCCCCATCCTCGAATCGCTGACGCTGCTCTCGTTCGTGGCCGGCGTCACCTCGCGGATCCGCCTGGCGACCGGCGTCTACCTGGTCCCGCTGCGCCATCCGACCACCACCGCCAAGACGACCTCGACCCTGGACCTTGTGTCCGGGGGGCGTCTCACCCTGGGCGTGGGGGTGGGGGGCGAGTTTCCGCCCGAGTTCGAGGCCTGCGGCGTCCCGGTCGAGGAGCGCGGGCCGCGCACGGACGAAGGGCTCGAGATCCTGCGCCGCCTCTGGAGCGAGGACCAGGTCGTCCACCAGGGGAGGCACTTCTCCTTCGGCCCGGTGAGCCTGGCACCCAAGCCCCTCCAGCCGGGCGGCCCCCCCATCATCGTCGGTGGACGCAAGGGCCCGAGCTTCCGCCGCGCCGGGCGCCTGGGCGACGGCTACATCTCGCACATGTGCTCGTCCGAGCACTACGCCGCCAACCTCGACACGATCCGCAGGCACGCGGGGGAGGCGGGGCGCGAGGAGGTCCCGTTCGAGACGGTGGCCTTCCTCTTCTCCGTCATGGACGAGGTCTACGAGGACGCCCTCGACCGCGCGGCCGCCATGCTCCAGACCATCTACAACCGGCCCTTCCGGGACGCGGCGCGCAAGTACTGCCTGCTGGGGCGTCCCGAGGACTGGCTGGAGCAGATGCAGGCCTTCGCGCGGGCGGGCGCGCGCCACTTCGTCTTCTCGTTGCTCTCCGACGCCGACGCCTTCTTCGAAGCGTGGGAGACGACGATCCGCCCGGGACTCGCCCAGATCGATCTCTGAGCGGGCGCGGCGAGGCCGCCCCCCTCCCCCGAAGTCCCGGCTGGCAAGGAGAAAACCTCCGGGGCCTCATCGGACGGGGGCGGCACCCTCCTCGCGGGTTGAAACCGCGCTTCCGTGTCCGCCCGGAGAGACACCGGCAGCCGCCCGGTGGTTCACCCGCAGACGGCCGTCGGGTCGACACCCCCCGGCGGCCGGGCCAAAGCCCTCCGGCCGTCGGGTGGAGGGTCTCGCCGAAGAAGCGCCGGGACGGGGCCCTGCTCGGGATCGACGCGGGGGCGGAGATCCACCGATACGGAGGCTAGGCGCGGTCCGCCGCCTCCGGCGGCTCCTCGTCGTAGCGCGTGTACCACTTGCCCTGCTGGGGCACCTCGAAGCGCTCGATGGGGCGGGTCTTGCGGCCCACCAGCCAGATGATGGCGTCGTCCGCATCCTCGGGATCGGCGAGCGGCGTCCCGTCCTTGGCGCAGTAGCGGTGGTAGACGATCTCGAAGCCATTGGCGCGCAGCGCCCCGATCAGCGCCTCGGGATTGAAGGTGTGGAAGCCGTGGCCCAGGAAGCCCTTCACGGGCGTGTGCAGGAAGTAGAGCCCGCCGGTCTTCACCATGCGCAGGCAGTTCTCGATGCACTGGCGCGTGTCGAAGAGGTGCTCGAGACAGCCGATGTCGATGAAGGTGCCGTAGCGCTCGTGCTCGGACTCGGGCACGGGCTCGTTCATGTCGTAGCGGAGCTGCGCGCGCGAATCGAAGAAGTCGAGGAACCAGACGTCCTTCAGGCCCCGGTTCTCCAAGTAGACGGCCAGGCTCTCCACGTCGAGATCGTCCGAGAACCGGGGCAGCGGCGGCGCCTCCTCGAGCACCACGATGCGGTCCGGGGGCAGCCCCACCCCCTTGCGCGCCCGCCGCACCAGCCCCCGCCAGACGCGGCCGGCAGCGCTGGTGGGCTTCGGCGGCTTGCGCACCTTCGCCTTCTTCACCTTGAGCTTCATCTCGTGGTGCCCGAAGCAGAGCACCGGCTCCGAGAAGAACCCCGGGAGCGAGAACACCTCGTCGAAGAAGGCCCCGTGCTTGTGGAGGAGGATCGCCACGCCGCTCCTGTTCGCGACCGCAAGGCTAACCGAACCGCCCACTCGACGCGTCCGATCAACACGGACCCCTGGCCCGATCCCTGGGGGCGGGAGCGACGCGATGGCAGCGCGGATCTTGACACGGCGCGCGGTGGGTCACATGATGGCGTCGTCCGGCATCCGCTGCGGCCGGTGGCCCACGGTGTGGGACGATCCAGGCCACCCCCGATGGAAGGCACAACGTGAGACGGTTCGCCTCACGTCCCGCTGCACTGGCAGCGCTCCTGCTTTTCGGCAGTGCGGCGGCGATCGTCGAGCCCCGCGCCGAGTCCGCCCCGTCCGACGATCGGATCTCGGCTGCGCGCGTCGAGCGGGACGCGGCGGGCAACGTCGTTCGGACCGAAGCCGGGGAGGAGCTCCTTTGGCCTCCGGAGCAGGCACCGGACCCCGGTCGAGACGAGCCCGTCCCGGCGACCCCGTCGGCGACTCTCGTGCCCAGGGCGGCACCGGGTCCCGAGGGTCCGTACACGCTCGATTTCGACGAGGTCTGGTCGTACGCCATCTGGGGGACCAGCCTCGGACGCAGCGGCATCGAGCCCGCGGACCTCGACGGCGACGGCAACCTCGAGATCGTCCTCGGAACCTCCTTCGCGGGCGGCTTCTCGTCCAACAACGGGTGGTTCGTGCTCGAGCACCAACCCGCGAGCGGCCGGTACGCCATGAGCTGGTCCAGCGGACCCATCGCCGAGGGCGTGAGCCGCGTCGCCGTCCTCGAATTCGGCGGGAGATCGCGCATCCTCGTCGGCCTGCGCGACGGAACGCTGCGCGTCCACGACGGGGCCACGCGCAGCCTGGAGACGAGCTTCGCCGCCGCAGCCGACGCGATCGAGGACATCCTCCTCGCGGATGCAGACAACGACGGCGAGGAGGAGATCGTCCTGGTCACGCGAGGAAGCGTCCACCTGCTTCGACCCTCCAGCTATGCGAGCGACGGCGAGATCCCCTACGGCGGCTACGGGGCCGCGGTGGGCAATGTCGATGGCGATCCCGAGCTCGAGATCGTGCTGTCGAGCGGACCGGTGATCCAATACGACGGGCTCGCCGAGATCCTCGAGTGGGATTTCTCCACCTTCGCTCCGGGCCGATACGTGGTCCTCACCGACCTCGATGGCGACGGGATGCAGGAGATCGTCGCCGCGCGCAGCTGGTACTACATCGACGTCTACGACGGCGACCTCCGTTCGCCCAAGTTCCAGATCGATGCGGACCTGGACATCCACGCGCTCCTGGCCGCCGACGTGACCGGGGACGGGCGGGACGAGATCCTGTACGGAGATGGGCAGTGGGGGTCGGTATACGCCCTCGAAGCTGCGACCGGAGACGAGATCTGGAGCATCCGGAACCCGGAGCACGGCATCACCCGCGTCGCGGTGGCCGACACGGACGACGACGGCGCACTCGAGGTCATGTGGGGCGGCGGCTGGACCTCGACGGGCGAGGACTTCTTCTTCGTACACGACATCGCGACGAAGGCGCTCGAGTTCCAGAGCGTCGACCTGGTCGGCCCCTTCGCCGCCATGGCGCAGGGCGACGTGGACGACGACGGCAGCGAGGAGATCGTGGCGGTCTCCTGGGAGAGCAACAGCGGCTACGACTCGGGCGTCGTGCACGTCTTCGACGCAGCGACCTTCGAGCTCGAATGGCAGAGTGGGACGTCGTTCCTCACCGGCACATGGACGGGGGTCCAGGACGCCGCCATCGGGGATGTGGACGACGACGGCTCCACCGAGATCGTGATCGCCACCGCCCAGGGGTACACCGGCGCCCTCTTCGTCTTGGACGGCAAGACCCACGCCATGGAGGGGTCCTACCGCTACGACTCGGGCTCGCCGATGCAGGCGATCCGCCTCGCCGACTTCGACGGGGACGGCGAGACGGAGATCCTCGCGGGCAACGGACGGGCCCACACCGGATCCCCCGGCAACTACTTCTGGGTGATCGACGGCAAGACCGGAGCCGTCGAGTGGAAGACGGTGAGCCTGGGCACCTCCTGGGCCGGCGTGACCGCGCTGGAGGTGGGCCATCTCGACGGGGACGGCGTCCTCGACGCCGCCGTCCTGGCCGACTCGGTCTGGGTGCTCGACGGCGCCACGCGGTCGCTGCGCAAGACGCTCGAGACGGGCTTCGGCGGCCTCGACGTGAGTCGCTCCGCGGGGAACGCCTCCGCCGAGATCTGGACCGGCACGAGCGGAGGGGATCTCGTTCGCATCGACCCGTCGAGCATGGGGGTCTCGGGCCTCGGGAGCGTGTGCACCGGTACCCTCAACAGCGTCAAGCTGGATCGGTCGGAGGCCCTCGTCGGCTCGGTCCAGTTCGCGTGTGGCGACGACTTCGGCGTCTGGGGTCTCTTCGAGGAGGCGGTGCTGTGGCGGAGCTCCTCCCTGGGGAACTGGGTCGGCTACCGAAACAACCTGCTGGTGTCCGACCAGGGGGAGGAGCGCGCGCGCTTCGTGGTGGGCACGCGGGACCGGATCCTCGCCTACGAGGGATTCGGGAGCACCAACACGGACGTGGATGAGGATGGGGTGCTCAACCACCTGGACAACTGCCCGGAGCTCCCCAACCCGGACCAGGCCGATACCGATGGCGACCGCACGGGCGACGCCTGCAACGACGCGGATGATGGGGATGGGGACGAATGGGCCGAC
Organism: Myxococcota bacterium; assembly: GCA_028278065.1. GTDB lineage: Bacteria > Myxococcota_A > UBA9160 > UBA9160 > JAFDET01 > JAFDET01. Next base: position 952 of record JANQFA010000186.1, on the reverse strand, counting down.
TGGATCGACAACTGTCCGGAGACGGCCAATCCCCTACAGGACGACGCGGACGGGAACGGCCTCGGCGACCTCTGCAACGACGCCGAGGATGCGGACGGGGACGAGTGGGCCGACGCGCTCGACAACTGCCCCGAAGAAGGCAATCCGGCCCAGACGGACCGCGACGGCGACCGGATCGGGGATGCCTGCGATCCGTATCCGGACAACCCGGACAACTACGCCGCGCGCTGCGAGGAAGCGGTCGCCAACGAAGCGCTCTATACGGGGCTCTTCGAGGGCTGCTCGGAGGAGCTGGCGCTGTGCGAGTCGAAGCCGCTCTTCTCGGACGCGGACGGAGACGGCGAAGAGGACGGGCGCGATCGCTGTCCGGATACCCCGGCGGGCCAGGCGGTCGACGAGGGCGGATGCAGCCAGGCCCAGTTCTGCGCAGCCGTGGCTTTCTCGGAACCGAAGGACCTGCTGCGCTGCCTGTCGTCGGATTGGCACAACGACGAGCCCCTCTCCTCCTGGCCGAGGGACTGCCGCTTCACCCTGACGTGGACGCACAGCCGCTGGCAGGGCGGGTCGTGGCTTCCCGGGCTGCACTGCGAGCCGTACTAGGCGCACCGCATAGCGGGGCACGCATTTGCAGCGTGGGTGTCGCATGGCAGGGTGTTGCGGACACCTTCGCCCAGGTCACGGATCCCGGCGCGCGCGCCCTCCCCGGCTGGCGCATGGGCCCTCGTCGGGCTGGCCGCGATCAACCGGCCGCCGAGCAGGCGCCCCTGGTGGCCACCTCGTCGGTCGTGGCAAGCTCGCCGAGGCCCTGCGCTTCGCCCTCGGGGCCGTCCATGCCCTCGACCCGCTGAGGCGCTGAAGCGGCTCGCACTCACCCTGGGAGGTTCTCCATGGCGACGAAGCCCCTGTCCTTCGTCCTGCGCTCGCTGGCCGCGTCGCACCCCGACGAGGCCGC
>JANQFA010000149.1 GCA_028278065.1 Myxococcota bacterium | reverse complement strand
GAGCTTCTCGACGCGGGGCGGCTCGACTCCGATCAGCCAGAAGCCCTCCAGCGGCTCGGGCAGGGCAGGCGTCGCGACCCGGTGGCCCGGCGGGGTGGTGACCGCCACCTCGACCCGGGTCACCTCGCCCACCACGAGGAGCGGGGGCTCGAAGACGAGGGCGGCCGCAGCCGCGGGCGCGACGCCGGGCGTCTCCGACGCGGGCGCTGCGTTGCGGGCCTGAGGTTCGGGCTCAGGGGCGCCACAGGCCGCCAGCGCGACGAGGAGGAGGGGGCCGATGCGCCGCCTCACGCCGCTCTCCGGTCGCGGGAGGCGCGCTGCTGGAAGAAGTGGGCGAGGGTGCGCAGTGGATCGTCGGCGGTCGAGAGCCAGAGGAGATCGGCGCCCGCGCCGCGCACCCGGCGCTCCAGGGCGCTCCGCCGCACGTCGGCCGCGGCCCGGTAGCGCGCTCGCACCGCGGCCGAGCCGCTGTCGAGGAGGACGGTCCGGTCCGGGCGCTCGGGATCGGAGAGCCTCAGCCGACCGGCCGCAGGCAGCTCGCGCTCGCGCGGGTCGAAGACGGCCACGAGGACCAGGTCGTGGCGCCGTGCGGCCGCGACCAGGGGCGCGCCCGGCAGCGTGTCGTCGCGCAGATCCGAGACGAGGAAGAACACCGAGCGCCGGCGCGCCAGGTGGCGTGCGCGCTCCAGGGCGGCGGCGCAGTCGGTTGTACCGCCGCTCGCGCGGCCCGCTGCCGCGGCCGCGCGCAGCGCGGCCCAGGTGTGGGCGGCACCCCGACCGGGTCGCACCTCGGCGTGGACGGCGTCGGCGAACGCGAGCACGCCCACGCGATCGCCGGCATGTCCGGCCGCGGCGGCGAGCAGGGCGGCCGCGCGCGCCGCGGCAGCCGACTTGGTCTGCGGTCCGCTCCCGAAGTCCATCGACGCAGACGTGTCCACGAGCACCATGACCGTGCGGTCGCGTTCCTCCCGGAAGCGCTTCACGTGGGGCTCTCCGGTCCGCGCGGTGGCGTTCCAGTCCAGGGCGCGCACGTCGTCGCCCGGCGCATAGGGGCGCGACTCGACGAACTCCATGCCACCGCCCCGGAAGGCGCTGGCGTAGGCACCGGCAAAGAGCTCGCCCGCTCGCCGTCGGCTCCCGATCGCCAGCAGCCGCGACTCCCGGGCCAGATCCGCGAGCGTCCCGCTCTCCGCGCCAGCGAGCGTCCCGCTCTCGGCGTCAGCGAGCGCCCCGCTCTCGGCGTCAGCGAGCGTTCCGCTCTCGGCCGGGTCCTCGGGCCTCCGGCTCACGGGGTGGGGACCGCCGCCAGCAGCGCCTCGACCACGTCGTCGGGGGTGGTGCCGTCGGCCTCGGCCTCGTAGGTGACCAGGATGCGGTGTCGGAGGACGTCGGGGGCGACCCGCTTCACATCGTGGGGCGTCACGAAATCGCGCCCGTCGAGGAGTGCACACGCCCGTGCGGCCCGCACCAGGAAGACGGAGCCTCGGGGTGAGGCGCCGAGCGAGACCAGGCCCCGCGCCGGGCGTCCCTCGCTCCCGGGCAGGCGGGCGCCGACCGCTTCCGGCTCGCGCGTGGCTCGGGCCAGACGTACCGCGTAGTCGGCCACGCCCGGTGCGACGTGAAGCCCGTCGGCGACGCGGCGGATCTCGTCGAGGGCCGCCGCGTCGGCCACGGGCTCGAGCGACACGGCCGGCGCGGCGTCCCGCGCCACGATCGCGCGCTCCTCGTCCTCGTCCGGGTAGCGCACCACCAGCTTGCTGAGAAACCGATCGGTCTGGGCCTCGGGAAGCGGGTAGGTGCCCTCGAGCTCCACCGGGTTCTGGGTGGCCATCACCAGGAACGGGTCGGGGAGGGGGAAGGTCTCTTCGCCCAGGGTGATCTGCCGCTCTTCCATCGCTTCCAGGAGCGCCGACTGCACCTTGGCCGGGGCGCGGTTGATCTCGTCGGCGAGGAGCACGGGCGAGAAGATCGGACCCTTGCGCACCCGGAAGGTCTGCCGATCGGGGACGTAGATCTGGGTGCCCAGCAGGTCGGCGGGCAGCAGGTCGGGGGTGAACTGGATGCGCTGGAAGCCCAGTCCCAGCGCCTCGGCCAGGCTGCGCACCGCCGTGGTCTTGGCGAGGCCCGGCACGCCTTCGACCAGCACGTGGCCGCGCGCCACCAGGCCGATCAGGAGTCCGTCGACCAGCTCGCGCTGGCCCACGACGACACGGCCGATCTCGTCGGCCAGTCGCTTCAGGGTCTCGGCGGCGCGCTCCATCCCCGCTCCTCAGGAAGTCCGACGTGCGCGGCGCCCACCCCGTTTCGCGTCGCGACCGATCCGATCCACGATGGCGCTGGTGCGGATGCCCGGCACCTGGCGCAGGCGGACCACCCGACCTCCCCAGCTCTCCACCTCGGTGCGGCCCACGATCTCGTCGAGCTTCCAGTCCCCGCCCTTGGCCAGGACGTCGGGCCGCAGGGTCTCGATCGTCTCGAGGGGGGTGTCCTCGGCGAAGAGCACGACCCAGTCCACGCACTCGAGTGCGGCGACGACCTCGGCTCGCTGGCGCTCGGGGACCACCGGGCGACCCGCGCCCTTGAGGCGCCGCACGCTCGAGTCGGAGTTCAGGGCCACCACGAGCCGGTCGCCGTGGCCTCGTGCCGCCTCGAGACCGCGAACGTGTCCGACGTGGAGCAGATCGAAGCACCCGTTGGTGAAGACCACGCGCTCGCCGCGCCGTCGTGCACGCCGGGTCTGCTCGCTCGCCCGCCTGCGGGAGAGGATCTTGTCTCGGGCGCGGATCATGAGCCCTCCGAGGGCATCCCCTGCGGGATCGGGTTGAGGCGCGCCAGCACGCCGCCGATCGCCCGCAGGCCGTCCATCACGAAGTGGGGGACGCCCTCGAGCATCCCGGTGGCCAGGTTGCGGCCCTTGATTCGCGCCACCCGGGGCGACTCCCAGGGGCCGGTCACCTCCATGTAGCGCCCGATGATCTTCCCGTCCGGCCCCTTCAGGATGGCGCCGATGATCGGCACCCGGCCGACGATCGCGTCCACCGGGTTGTGGGGGAAGAAGGCCATCACGGCCTGGACGTCGTGCGGCCTTCCATCGAGTCGCACCGAGCCGGACACGACGATGCGCACGCGCTTGCCTTCGATCACGAGCGAGTCGGTGTAGAGGCGTCCGCCGAGCAGGCTGAAGTCGCCCACGGCCGACACGAAGGGCAGCGACTCGGCCGAGTCGAGGCCCTTGAACTGGTCGTCCGAGTCCGCGAGCGCGCCCGATAGCGCCGGGCGGCGCCGGATCTCGCCGTCGCGGGCGTGGATCCTGAGCCCGCCCTCGAGGACGGAGAACACCGACACGTAGGGCCGGAGCTCGCCGGAGACGCGCGCGGTGCCGTCGAGGGGGCCGACCAGGTCGCCCAGCTCGAGCTTGAAGGCCGGCGACAGCGAGGCCAGCTCGCCGGCCCGGGTCTGGAGGGTGAGGTGGCTGGGGATGACGCCCTCCCGGCTCAGGTCGAAGTGCCCCACCAGGTCGGCCTCGCCGCCGTCCTTCACGCGCGCCGTCGCGCGCTCGAGGAGGAGCGAGGCGCCCTCGCCGCGCAGCTCGCCGATCAGATCCTCCACCGGCACGCCGCGCACGCGGGCCGTGTCGAACACGAAGCCGGCCGAGAGGAAGCCGGGAGGGCGCTCGCGCTTCCGCGGCGCGTCGGGACGGGGCGGGTCGACCTCGATGTGGAGCTTGACCCCGCCGCGCCCACCGGGCTCGCCTCGCCAGACCCGGCCCTCGGCGCGCATGGGAAGCCCGCCCCAGTCACCCGAGGCCTCGAGCAGGAGCCCGCCCTTCGGATCGGGGCGCAGATCGATGGCGGTGTCGCGCAGGGGGAAGGCGGTGGCGGGGTGGGAGAGCCAGTCGAGCTGGACCGTGCCCGGACCCAGCGGTGGCCCCGGCCGCTCGACGCTGTCCGGCTTCTTGCGCGTCCAGTCCCGCACCATCTCGACGAAGCTGGCCAGGCCCGGCGGCGGCGGTCGGGCCTCGAGATCGCGCTCGCCGCGGGTGAGCAGGGTCTCGAGACCGTCGATCACCAGCTCCAGATCGCTTCCGCCGTCGTGGATCTCGACCCGGTCGCGTCCCACACTGACGCGGCCGGAGAGGCCCTCGAGCCGCTCGCCCTCGCCCAGGTCGATGGCCACGTCCGAGAGGTGGGCCGTCCCGCGCAGGTCGACGGGCATGCCCGAGATCTCCGGATCCAGCGCGATTCCCCACTCCTCGAGGGTGGCGGTCCCGTCCAGCTCGAGTCGCGCCACCCGTCCGCCCTCGACCCGCGCCAGGGTGGCGGCGATGCGATCCTGGAACGGGTCGGGGAGGAGTCCGGTCGCGTCGCGGGCGTCCTCGATCTCCATGCTGCGGACGCGTACCGAGAGATGGGCACGGGCGTCCCGGCGGATGGGCCGCTCCATCACGCCGTCCGCCTCGAAGTGGGTGCCGTCGAGGTCGAGGTCCGCCGCCATCAGGTGGACGCGCTTCGGAGTCACCTCGAAGACCGCCTTGGCGCGGGCGCTCTCACCGGCGAGGCGCAGGGGGGGGCGGCCGGAGGTGCGCGGCAGGCTCAAGCGCGGGCGGGTCGCCTGCAGGTCGAAGGCGACACGCTTCGCGGCGTCCTCGGTCAGCTCCAGGGTGACGGATCCGTCGGCGACTCCCGCCAGGGCCATGTCCGGGTGCAGGGCGGCGAACCACGGCGCGAGCACCGACAGGTCGAGATGCCTGCCCCGCAACGCCAGCCGGGGGCCAACGCCCCGCTCCTGGTGCGCCTCGAGGGTCACCCAGCCGGCCTCGCCGGCCTCGTCCACGAGGCGAGCCGACGCGGCGACCCGCGCATCGCCGCGGCCCCCGTGGAGGAAGTGCCCGTCGATGTCGTCGAGCGAGATCGTCTCGCCACTCTCACCATCGACGATCTCGACCCGCGCGCTGCGCAGCTCGATCCGCTGCGGCGCCAGGCGCGCCCGCAGGAAGGGAAGGGGCGAGCGTACGATCCCGCGCGCGGTGCGCTCCAGCCGCTTCAGGAAGGAGACCGCGTCATCGCCCGCCAGCGCGGCGGGCGGTCCCCGCTCCAGGAGGTCGGCGATGGGCGGCGGGCCCAGCTTCCCGTCCGCCTCGCGCCGCACGCGCAGCTGGGCGCGCTCCAGGTGCACCGAGCGCAGCCGCACCTCGCCCAGCATCAGGGACAGGGTGTCGAGCCTCGCGCTGGCACGGCGCACGGTCAGTGCCGGATCGTCGTCGCCGAAGGCGCGCAGCCCGGAGGCCGTGATCGTGGGCCCGCCGGCTGCGAGGCGCAGCTCCGCCCGGGCGACCCACACCTCGCCGCCCAGGGCCTCGCCCAGGGCGCGCTCCGCGGTGGCGCGCAGCCGCTCGTCACCGATCCGGCCGGAGGCAAGCAGACCCGCCGCGGCGGCCACGAGGACGAGCAGGATTAGGACCAGGGCGGCCACGAACGGACGTCGCATGATGCGGCTCCGGGGGGACCCAACCTTAGCAATGTGGCGTCGAGAATGGGTCCCGAGGGGAGATTGCTGAGTCCCGGCGGGGACTTGCGTGTCAGCCGACCGGGGTCTCCGGACCCTCGGGGAGAATCCCGCGTTCTTTCGCCCCCGGACCTGCCCTTCTCGCCCCTTCCAGAGGGATGCGCAAGGTGGGTGTATCTGCCCGCACTCGCGTGCTTTCTGCGCTCCGGTCTCCGCCCGGCTGCGGCCCCAAGACTCGATTTTCGCTCAAGAAATCAGCGGGCCCACCGAAAACGAAGGGCGATCGGATCGACCCAGTCTTCTGCTGGATCGGCGAGGAGTGCGAAGAGATGGCACACAACGGCCGCAGCCCCAACCGAGTCCGCGAGCTTCGCGAGAACCGCCTGATGACCCAAGCGCAGCTCGCGCGAAAGGCGAAGGTCGCTCTCCGCACCATCCACAGTGTCGAGAAGGGCATGAACTGCCGGATGGACACCAAGCGCAAGATCCTGCTCGCGCTCGGGATGCGGTTCGAGGACAAGGACTACGTGTTCCCCAAGGTCGTCCAGGAGAGCGCACAGATCGGGCACGTGGCCGCTCCCTTCGGGCAGCCGGTGGAGCCGTCCCAGCACTGAGCCCACGGGCTCCCCCCGGTTTCGGTACCATCCGTTTCTGGGCGGGCGGATCCCCCATCCGCTTCCCGCGCCGGGATGCCGTTCTTCTCCTGGGTGCGTCGAGGGGTCTACGGGGTGTGCGTCACGCCCGCACTGGGTGGGGATGCACATTCCGGATCGCGTCACAGTCCTGTCAGACGTCGCCGAGATGGTCTCCCGGTCGCACGACCTCGAGGAGACCCTGGCGAACGTGGTCGATCTGGTCCGCTCGCGTCTGCGGGCCGACGCCTGCTCGGTCTACCTCACCGAGGCCGACCTCCAGCACCTGAGCCTGAGGGCCAGCGACGGCCTGGATGCCGCCACCGGGGTGCGCATGGCGTTCGGCGAAGGGCTGGTCGGCCTGTCTGCCCAGCGCGGGGAGCCCATCGCCATGGAGCGCGCCCGCGAGCACCCGCATTTCCGCCATTTCCCCGAGTCCGGCGAGGACCGCTTCGAGTCCCTGATGGCCGCGCCGATCCGGCTGCGGAACATCACCATCGGCGTCCTGGTGGTCCAGACCGAGCAGGCTCGCGCCTTCAGCGCCGAGGAGATCGAGCTCCTCCAGACCTGTGCGCACCTGATCGCGCCGGTGGTGATGAACGCCCAGCTCCTGGCGGTCGTGGCCAACGACGGCAACGAGGCGATGATGGCGGAGCTGGCGCGCTCCGGGCTTCCCGTCGCCGTGGGGCCGGCCGCCCGCTCGGCGCGCAATGTGGAGGTGCGGGGCATCGCCGCCGCCCGTGGCGTGGCCACGGGGCCGGTGTACCGCCTCGAGGACCCGCTCGACCTCGACCGGATCGACTACACCCCCAGCACCGACGTGGAGAAGGAGCGGGCCGACCTGATGGAGGCCGTGGCCGACGCCCGGCACGATCTGGAAGGGGTTCGCGACAAGGTGGGCGGGCGCTTCGGGCCCGAGTTCGCGGCCGTCTTCAACACCCACATCCAGATCCTCGAGGACACCGGCTTCGAGGCCGCCCTCCAGCAGGCGGTGTCCGAGACCGGCAACGCGCTGCAGGCGCTCCGGCACGTGCTGGCTGCGTACGCCAAGACCTTCCGCGCCATCGAGGACACCTACTTCGCGGAGCGGGGCGACGACATCCAGGACGCCGGGCGCCGGGTGATGGCACACCTCCTCGGCGTGCGGCACCACAACATCCCCCTCTCGGAAGGGGCGGTGGTGGTGGCCGACGCCATCCTTCCGAACCACTTCGCCACCCTCGAGGTGGAGAAGATCGGAGCGATCGTCTCCGAGCACGGTGGAGCCACCTCGCACGGGGCCATCTTCGCGCGCTCCCTCGAGATCCCGCTCGTGACCGGCGCCGCGGGGATCTTCGCGGCCGCGCGGCCCGGAGAGACGGCGATCGTGGACGGCTCGCTGGGCCGGGTGTACCTCTCGCCCGACGACGGACTGCGGCGCGAGTACGCGCGCGCCCAGGAGCGCTACGCCGTCGAGGTGGAGCACCTCGACGCACTCGGGGCGCGTCCCGCGGAGACCCGCGACGGGCGCCGCATCTCGTTGACGGCGAACGCGGGGCTCTGGAACGATCTACCGCTCGTCGAACGGCACGGAGCCGAAGGGGTCGGTCTCTTCCGCACCGAGCTCCTGGCGCTGGCACACCGCGGCTTTCCGAAGGAGGACGAGCAGGAGCGCCTCTACGAGAAGGTCGCCGAGTACCTGGCGCCGCGCCCCGTCACGATCCGCACCCTGGACCTGGGCGGAGACAAGTCGGTGCCGATCCCCGACCTGGCGACCGAGGACAACCCGCAGCTCGGCTGGCGCTCGATCCGCATGTCCCTGGCGCAGGAGCACCACTTCCTCGCCCAGCTGCGTGCCATCCTGCGCGCCAGCGCCTTCGGCAACGTGCGGCTCCTGCTGCCGATGATCTCGTCCCTGGGCGAGCTCGCCCGGGCGCGAGCCCTGCTCGAGCAGGCGAAGGACGAGCTGGCCCGCCGCGGTGACGCATTCGATCCCCAGATGCCGCTGGGGATCATGATCGAGGTGCCCTCGGCAGCCCTCATCGCCGATGCGCTGGCCGCCGAGTGCGACTTCTTCAGCATCGGTACCAACGACCTGACCCAGTACACCCTGGCGGTCGACCGGGGCAACGAGCGGGTGGACCATCTCTACGACTCCCTGCATCCGGCCGTGCTGGCGCTCATCGACCGCAGCGTGCGTGCCAGCCGACGCGCGCGGATCTCGCTCTCGGTGTGCGGCGAGATGGCCGGCGACCCGCTCGCGGTCCCCATCCTGGTCGGGCTGGGCGTCGGCGAGCTGTCGGCGACCCCGGCCGCTGTCCCCGTCATCAAGGAGATCGTGCGGGCTCTCGACGTCGGGAGCCTCGAGGAGGACGCACGCCGCGCGCTCCAGGTCGGGACCGCGGCGGAGGTGAAGGCGATCGCGGCCGCGCGCCTGCGCGCGGCGGGGCTGCCCGAGCACCCGGACATCGGGCCCTGGCTGAAGACGATGCTCGACGAGGCGGAGGCGATCTAGGCCGGGTCGGGTGCCACGTCGGCCACGACCGCGCTGTGGTCGCCGTCCGGAATCCGCACCACGCGCAGCTCCTCGACGTGCACCCGGTCGACCAGGATGTGGTCGATGCGCAGCACGCGCGGTGACCGCGGACCCGGCCCCCAGGTGCGCGCCGGTCGTTCGCCGCGGCGTCGCGCGTGGACGAGCGCGGCGTCCTGCAGGCGTCGGGCGAGACGCCGGTAGAGCGGCCAGACGGGCGTGGCGTTCAGGTCGCCCACCAGAAGCCGCGGACGTCGTCGGGCCTCGTCGAGCCAGCGCTCGAGCCCGGCCAGCTGTCCGCGGCGCTGGCTCCAGCCGAGGGCGAGCGGGGGGACGTGGGGAGCCTGGATGTGGACGCAGGCGATCTCCAGGGACCCGGTCAGTCCCGGCCAGGCCTCCGGCTCCAGCTCGGCCAGGTGCGCGTCGCGCTTGGGAAGTGGCACGCGGTCCAGGGCGGCCGGGCGCCGCAGCGCGATGCCCATGCCGTTGTGGTCGCGCGCCGGCTCGAGCCGACCGTGGGGCAGGACGAGGGCCAGCGCCTCGGCCTGCTCGGGCGTCATCTCCTGGGTGCAGACGACATCCGCCTCGAGCGTCTCGACCAGATCGGCGAAGCGCTCGGGATCCACCACCCCGTTCCAGAGGTTGGCGCTCACCACCCGCACGCGGTCGCTCAATCCCGCCCTCCCAGAGCCGCCTCGGCCTCGCGCCCCAGCTCGTCCACGCAGCGCGCCAGCTCGAGCCGGGTGGCCTCGCGGCCCGCCTCGTCGGTCTTCTTCGGCAGGTAGAAGGGCTGACCGTAGCGGCACACGACCCGGGCGAAGGGCAGCGGGATGCGGGTGCGGTCCCAGCTCCCGACGCGCCAGGTGGGTGCCGCGCGGAAGGCGACGGGCTGGATGGGGACGTTGCAGACCGAGGCCACGTAGAGCGCACCGGGCTTGGCCTCGCGCGCCGGGCCGCGCGGTCCGTCGAGGGGGACCGCGATGGTGTCGCCGGCCCGGACGCTCCGGATCAGCGCCCGCAGCAGCTCGCCCCCGCCGCGCGAGCTCGAGCCGCGGGCGCTGCGGAAGCCCATTCGGTGCAGGGCGGCGGCAAAGAGATCCCCGTCCCGGGAGAGGCTGACGGTCGGCACGATGCCGCGATCCCGGTAGTACCAGGCCGCGATCACCAGGTCGGCGTGCCAGAGCGCGCCGACGTGGACGGGGCCGCGTGCGAAGGCGTCCTCGCCCTCGATGCGGAAGCGCCAGGTGGCGCCCAGCAGGCGCAGGGCCAGCGCGAGCACCAGCGAGAGCAGGCGATTGGCCATCCCGGCCCACGTATAGCGCGGCGCTCTGGCGGCGTCCCTAAGCCCCCGGAAAACAAGGTGATGCGCTGGAGGCCGGGGGCGCCGTGTGTTAACGATGGGAGGCCGCAACCCTCCACCCCGAAAGAGAACGAATGGCCGAGGCGGCCCTCTCATCCCTCCGCACCTATGCGGCGCTCACCAAGCCGCGCGTCCTGGTACTGGTGATCTTCTCCGGACTCCCCGCGCTGGCGCTCGCCAGCGGGGGCTGGCCGGCACCGGGCTTCGCCCTGGCCGTCCTCACGGGAATCGCCCTGGCGGCGGGCGCCGCCAACACCTTCAACTGCTACCTCGAGCGCGAGCGCGACGCCCGCATGGCCCGCACGCGGAGCCGCCCGCTGCCCTCGGCGCGCCTCGACCCGCAGCGCGCCCTCGTCTTCGGCTGGGCCCTGGCGTTGGTGTCGACCGGCCTGCTGTGGCGGGTGGCCGGCCCGGTGGCGGCCGCGCTCGGCGTGGCGACCATCCTCTTCTACGTGTTCGTGTACACGGTGTGGCTGAAGCCCCGCTCGACCTGGAATGCGGTCGTCGGTGGCGCGGCCGGCGCGGCGGCTCCGCTCATCGCCGACGCTGCGGTGAATGGCCACGTGGGCTCTGCCGGCTGGATCCTCTTCGCGATCGTCTTCCTCTGGCAGCCGCCCCACGTCTGGGCCATCGCGCTCTTCCGCAAGTCCGACTACGAGGCCGCGGGGATCCCGATGCTGCCCAACGTGATGGGCGACGAGCCCACCCGCTGGCGCATGCTGCGCTACACCGTGGCGCTGGTGCCGGTGACCCTGGCCCCGGTTCCCCTCGGGCTGCTGGGCAGCGTCTACCTGGCCGCGGCCATCGTGCTGGACGCCTGGTTCGTCTGGCACGCCGTCCGGGTCCTGCGCATCCGTACGCGTACCGCCGCACAGCGCATGTTCCAGGTCTCGCTCATCTACCTGTTCGCCCTCTTCGCGGCGATGATGGTCGACCTCACCCTGCGCTGACGGCTCGAGCGCGGGGCTGCGACCGCTCTTCAGGAGGTCTGCGAGTGGCGGGCGGCGGCCTCGGACTGGTGGCGCTCGGCCTCGTGCTGCATCTCGACGAAGCGGCGGCGCAGCCACCAGGCGACGCCTGCGAAGATCAGCAGGGGCATGGCGGTCATCAGGCCCGTGGTCACGATGAACGCGATGCGTGACTCCTCGGTGCCCGGCCCGCAGACGGCACAGGCCTCGGCTCCTCCCGGAACGAGCAGGGCGGAGAGGGTCACGAGCGCGAGCAGGAGCCGGGTCATGCCAGATATACCTGGAAGTAGAGGATGGGCCAGACGCCCACTACGAAGTACCAGAAGAGGGAGACGGCCTGCAATGTGCCCGGTCGCAGCCGCCGCTGCGAGAGGAGCCACGCGGACCAGCCCAGGGCCACCAGAGCGGCCACCGCGTGGAGCGCGTGGGTGCCCACGATGAGGTAGAAGAAGGCGCCGTGGGTGCTCGAGGTGAGCGTCAGGCCCTCCCGGATGAGGGCCACCCACTCGATCCCCTGGAACACGACGAAGACCGCGCCCAGTGCCAGCGCGGCCAGCAGGGGCAGGCGGGCCCGGTTGGGCCACACCTTGTAGGCGCGGTTGGCGAAGAAGAGGGACGCGCCGGAAGCGAGCAGGGCGGCGGTGTTGAAGGCGGTCTCGCCGGCCGGAAGGCGGGGCTGTCCCAGCGGAGGCCATTCGGGGGCGTTGGCCTTCACGATGAGGAAGCCGCTGATCATCCCGGCGAAGAGCATCGCCTCGGTGATCACGAAGATCAGCATGCCGAGGACGCCGTTGGGCAGGAGCTGCTGGCGCCGCTGGGCGACCGAGGCGGGCGCGGGAGCAGGCCGCAGGGTGCGCTGGCGCATGGTGGGGGGCCTCCGGGTCTAGTGATGCTCCGCGTCTCCGTGGGCGGCGTGGGCCGCTCCCGGGTCCGGCTGCACCACCTTCTCCTTCGTCCAGTTCACGCCCTCGTACTTCATGACGTCGGGAGCTACCGCGGTGAACAGGAGGAACATGAAGATCAGCATCGTACCCATCAGATAGGCGACGTAGCGGGGCTCGATGTTCAGGTGCATGAAGTTCTTGGCGACCATGTAGGCCTTCACGATCGCGATCCCGAACGCGGTGATCAGGGTCACGACCTGGATCTCGAGCATAGGTCCCAGCACCGAGATGACCAGCAGGACCAGGAGGATCGCCCAGACCCTCACGTAGTTCGGGTGGTCGTGGTGTTCTTCGTGAGTTGCTGCTTGGGCCATGTCTCGAGTGTCCTACTTGGCGATGTAGAGAAGCGGGAAGAGGAAGATCCACACGATGTCGACGAAGTGCCAGTAGATCCCGATCAGCTCCACACGGTGGAGCTCCAGGTTCCGGGCGGCCTCCCTCGCGATGATCAGCATGATGACCACGCCGGCGATCACGTGCAGGGCGTGCAGGCCCGCCGCCGTGTAGTAGAAGGACCAGAAGGTGTTGGAGGCCAGGGTGTACCCGTGGCTGATCTCCACGCTCCACTCGTAGGCCTTCACCAGCGCGAAGGTGGTTCCACCAGCCGCCGTGTAGAGCAGGAGGCGCGCGGCCTTCTTGCCGTTCCCCTCCACCGCCGCCTTGTGCGCCAGCACCGCGAAGAGGCTGGAGGTGAGCAGGACGAAGGTGTTGAACGCCCCGATCCACGTGTTGGTGTTGGCCGCCTGGACGGACCACGCGTCGTTGGCCAGGCGATGCATGATGTAGGAAGCCAGCAGTCCGCCGAAGATCACGATCTCCGAGGCGATCACCCACCAGACGGCCAGGCGGCCGGTGGGGATTCCCGCCATCTCGCGGGTGGTGGCAATGGGTCGTGCGCTCATCGGTGCGTCATCCCTGGGCTAGTTGGGAACGTGTTGGGGCCAGAAGTCCTCGGAGCGATCCGGGTGGTTGTACTCGTAGGGGCCGCGATAGACCTCGGGCAGCTTGTCTCCGAAGTTGCCGTGGGGCGGCGGAGAGGGTGCCAGCCACTCGAGCGTATTGGCGTTCCACGGGTTGGCGGGCGCCTTCTTGCCACGGCGCAGGCTGACGTAGCAGTTGTAGAAGAACACCAGCTGGAAGCCGAGCATCACGATCAGCGAGAGCGTGGCCAGAATGCGCAGGTCCTGCATCCAGGGCAGGGCGAGCTCCGGGAAGTTGTCGTAGTTGTAGATGCGTCGGTGCTGACCGGCGGCGCCCAGCACGAAGAGGGGCAGGAAGATCAGGTTGAAGGGGATGATCGTCCCCCAGAAATGGATCTTCCCCAGGGTCTCGTTCATCATCCGGCCGAACATCTTCGGGAACCAGAACGTGAAGCCCGCAAACGTCCCGATGATCGCTATCGGGAAGAACGTGTAGTGGAAGTGGGCGAGCACGAAGTAGGTGTCGTGGAAGTAGATGTCCGCGCCGCTGGCTCCCAGGAAGATGCCCGTGACGCCGCCGATCAGGAAGGTCGCGATGAAGGAGAGCGCCCACAGCATCGGGGTGTTCAGGGTCAGGGACCCGCCGTACAGGGTTGCGATGTAGCAGAAGCACATCTCCGCGATCGGGATCGAGATGAGGAGCGTGGTGATCGTGAAGACGTGGGCCATGCGCGGGTCGATTCCGGCGATGAACTGGTGGTGAGCCCACACCGTGAACGAGAGCACGCCGGTGCCGATGGCCGTGAAGAGCACGGTCCTGTACGCGAAGAGCTTCTTGCGGCCCATCACGCAGATCACGTCCGCCACGATGCCCATGGCCGGAAGCAGCACCACGTAGACCTCCGGGTGGCCGAAGAACCAGAAGAGGTGCTGCCAGAGGATCGGGTCGCCGCCCTGGGCGGGATCGAAGAACGCGGTCCCCAGCTGCTGGTCGAAGAAGAGCATCACGGCGCCGGCGATGAGCGGTCCCACCGAGGCCATGAAGAGAATGGAGGCGATCACGATCATCCAGACCACCATGGGGATGTCGTAGATGCCCATGCCCTTTGCGCGGGAGTTCATCGCGGTGGTGACGAAGTTGATGCCGCCCATCAGGAAGGCGACGAACTCGAGGGCGACCGCGATCAGCCACAAGCTCGCGCCGGAGGGCGTCAGGCTGTACTCCGCCTTGGCGGAGAGCGGCGGATAGGCCGTCCAGGCGCCGCCGAAACCCCCGCCCTCGACGAAGAAGGACCAGATCAGGACGACCGCCGAGACGAAGAAGATCTGGTAGGAGAGGCGGTTCAGGCGCGGGAAGACCATGTCGTCCACGCCGCACATCAGCGGGATCAGGTAGTTCCCGAAGGCCGCGATCAGCACCGGCATTGCCACCCAGAAGATCATGATGGTGCCGTGGTTGGTGACCAGCGAGTTGTACTCGGCAGAGGTCACCACGCCCCAGAGCGGCACCTCCATGCCCGGGAACGCCAGCTGCATGCGGAACGCGTAGGCGAAGAAGCCGCCGATCACGGCCATCGCCATGCCCGTGAACATGTACTGCATGGCGATGATCTTGTGGTCCGTCGAGAACAGGTACTTCTTGACCCAGCCCTCGTCGTGATGCTCGTGCCCGTGGTCGTCGTGGGCGCCCGGAGTCGCGATGGTCTCAGCCATGGATTCCTCTTCCTGCCGGCTCTATCGGGCCGTCGCGACGGACGTGGGCTTCGCGTGCCCGTTCATCCACGCCGCGTGGTCTTCCTTGGATTCGATGAAGATCCGCGCGCCCATGATCCCGTGGCCGATGCCGCAGATCTCCGCACACTGGATGTCGTACTCGCCGGTCCGGGTGGCCTCGAACCAGCCGGTGATGGTGCGGCCGGGGATCGCGTCCTGCTTGAGCCGGAAGACCGGCACCGAGAAGTTGTGGAGGACGTCCTTCGACTCGAGCTGGTAGTGGTAGACCACGCCCTCCTGGACGTGCATCTCGTCGATCAGGGTGATGTCGTCGGCCGTGTCGATCTGTCCATCGGGGCCGGGGTGGATGAAGGTCCACGCCCACTGCTGCCCGATCACGCGCACCGTCGCCTGGGGCTCTGGGAGGACCTGCTTCACGTCGTGCCAGACACGCACGGCACCGACGATGATGAAGACGTCGCAGACGAGTACGAGCAGGTGGGGCACGGTGATCCAGCGCTTCTGGCTCTTCTCCTCGCCGCTGACGTACTCGCCCTTGACCCCGTCCTTCTTCTTGAACTTGAAGATCAGCCAGAAGAAGACCGCCTCCGAGAGGAAGAACCAGAACCCGACCAGGACGGCGATCAGCAGGATGACCGCGTCGATGTCGGGGGCGAAGGTGGAAGCCTGTTCGAGGTATCGCTCGATCATGTCACTACCTCAGAGGATGAAGAGGTACACCACCGCGCAGAAGGCGCCGACGCCCGCCGTGGTGATGAGGAAGATGCGGGTCGCCAGCTCGTTCGAGTGGAAGGCCTTTGCCATTTCCGATCACCTCAGTTGGAGAACGTCATGATGTAGGCGACCAGGTCCTTGATCTGCTGCTCGCCGGTGACGGTCATCGACATCGGGCGCATCAGGACGCCCTCGGTGTCCTTGGGGTTGCTCCCCCGGATCCCCGACTGGAACTTGTGCAGCTGGGAGACGATGTACCAGTCGCTCGACAGGCTGAGGGCCGGGCCGAAGGTGGCTGGGTTGCCCTCCCCGTTGACCCCGTGGCAGGTGCCGCACACCTCGTAGAGCGCCTTGCCCTTGGCCGGATCGCCGCCCATGATCGTGCTCTCGGCCTGGACGGGGGCCAGGTTCGCCACGTAGGCGGACACCGCCGTGATGTCCTCGTCGCTGCGCAGGGTGCGCGCCATCGGGCGCATGCGCAGGCCGGCGGCGTCGTCGGGATGGGCTCCGCGCACGCCGTTGCGGAACTTGTGGAGCTGCTTCTCCACGTACCAGGCACCGAGGCCGGCGATCGGCGGAGCCTCGTACAGCTCGCGGCCTTCGCCTGCGTCGCCGTGGCACTGCGCGCAGAGCGCGTAGAGGACCTCGCCGCGCTCGAGATCCTGGGCCGCGGCGGGTCCGGCCCACGGGGCGCCCGCGACTGCGGATGCGAGCGCCAAGCCGAGGAGCTTCCTGATGGACACGACTTCCTCTCTAGTCAGTTGGGGAGTCGCGGGCGCGGGGACCCGGCCCGGCGAAACTCGGCGAGGTAGTTAGCCGAATCGGGGCCTAATCGCCATAAAACCGCCCGATTTCGTGCCGTTGGACGCTCAGGTAGCCTGTGCCAGGCCACCCCGTCCCGCGGGAATCCTCGCGAATTCACGCAGGATTCAGGTGATAGAGCAGGACGTAGAGGACCACCCCGGTGACCGACACGTACATCCAGACCGGCCAGGCCCAGCGAGCCAGGCGTCGGTGGCGGACCCGCTCGTCGCGCAGCCCGAGCCGGAGCAGGGCGATGGCCAGGATCGGCACGATCGCCGCCAGGATCACGTGGCTGGCGAGGAGGAGCAGATAGGCGGCCTTCGCAGCTCCCTCGGCGTGGAAGGTGTGGCTCTCGAATCCAAACACCGTTTTACGGGTTAGGTAGAGCGCCAGAAACACGGTCGAGAGCGCGAACGCGGAGAGCATCACCCGCTTGTGGGTGTCGTAGCGCCCGGCCCGGGCCAGCGAGCGCCCCCAGAGCAGCAGGACCGTGGCTCCGGCGTTGAGCGCGGCGTTCGCGGTGGCGAGGGGGTCGGGGGTCATCCCGGCCGAGCGTAGCGGGCCGGGACGCCGGAGCAGCGGTGGGGTGTCGTGACACATCGGGGGTCGGGATGCCACACACGCTCGGTGAGGGCGAGGAGATCGCCAGGCGCCTGCTTCATGCCCGGTTCGCCCGCCGCTCCCGGATCCCGTGGTCTCGATCGACCCAGAGGCGACCCTCGGCGACGGCCACCTCTACGTGGACTACTTCCGGGTGGTGCTCAGCGACGGCATCACGCAGCAGGTTCCGGAGCCTTCGCTCGCGTGGCTGGTCCTTGCGGGTCTGGCCGTCTTGGCGCGCCGCGCCGCGGGCTGACCGGCGCTCTGCACTCCCAGCTGCCCGCGCAGGCGCGGCGCCACGGTGTCGCGCGTGTAGGTGATGAAGTGGTGGCCCGCGCAGGCCTGGGCGAGGGCGAGGGGGAGCTTCCGCGGATGGTGGCGGGCGGCCCAGGCGAGGAAGCCCCACCAGGTGCGGCGGTAGCGACCGCGTACGCCGACGCGCCAGATCGCGCGCAGGACGACGAGGATCTCCTCGGGCGCCGCGGTCTGGACCAGGCCGGGGGCGCGCTCCCAGTGTTGCAGGTGCTCGCGGCAGCGCGCGAAGTAGGCGTCCGGCTCGTAGAGCCGCTCGAGCACGCGCAGGTAGCCGCCGAGGAGCTCGCGTTCGGGCAGGCGCGTCACGACGTTGGTGAGGTCGAACATGTCGCCCGTCTCGGCGTCGGGGCGCAGGCGTCCCTCGCTGGCCAGGCGCGCGTGCAGGGGCGTGCCGGGCAGGGCGGTCAGCATGCCCACCATCGCGTAGGCGATCCCTGCTCGTTCGATGAAGTCGGTCATCTCGTCGAAGATCTCGGGTCCGTCGTGGTCGAAGCCGACGATGAAGCCCGCCCAGACGTCGAGTCCGAGACCGCGCAGCCTTCGCACCTGCACGGCCATGTCCCGGCCCAGGTTCTGGCTCTTGCGCGTCTCCCGCAGGGACTCGGTGTTCGGGGTCTCGATTCCGATGAAGACCACCGCGAATCCCGCGTCGGTCATCGCGCGGACCAGCTCCGGACGGTCGGCCAGGTCGATGGAGGCCTCCGTGAAGAAGTCGAGCTTCGCCCCCGTGCGTCGGCGCCAGGCGGCGATCTCCTCGAGCAGCTCTCGGACCGCCTTCTTGTGTCCGATGAAGTTGTCGTCGACGAACATCACGCGCCCCTCGAAGCCGCTGGCGCGGATCGCCTCCAGCTCGGCGATCACCTGCTCGGGCTCCTTGGTGCGCGGCACCCGTCCGTAGAGGGTGATGATGTCGCAGAACTCGCAGCGGAAGGGGCAGCCGCGCGAGAACTGGACGGCCATGTAGTGGTAGGCCTTCGGATCGAGGAGGTCGTAGCGGGGGACGGGGGAGCGGCTCAGGTCCGGCTTGCGCGTCTCCCGGTACACGCGTTCGGCCCGGCCCGCCTCGAAGTCCCGGGCCCACACGCCGACGATCTCCTCCCCCTCGCCGAGCACCAGGTGGGTGGCCGCGGCGAGCTTCTCCGGCATGGCCGTCGCGTAGGGGCCGCCCACGACCGTGGGCACCCCCGCGCTGCGGCAGCGCGCCACCACCTCGTGGAGCGACGCCCTCTGTACCAGCATCCCCGAGAGCAGCACCACGTCGGCCCAGGCGAGGTCCTCGTCGTCGAGCGGGCGCACGCTGAGATCCACCAGCCGGCACTCCCAGTGCCCGGGAAGCAGTGCGGCCACCGTGATCAGCGGGAGCGGCGCCACCAGCCAGTGGCGCCGCACCAGCGGCAGCATGTGGCGCAGACTCCAGTAGGTGTCGGGGTAGGCGGGGTTGACCAGCAGGCAGCGCACCCGCCCAGTCTATACTGACGGCGTGCCGGGACGGGACGCGTGGATCGGGGTCGGGCTCACCGCCGTCTCGGGGCTGGCCTTCGGCCTCGCCTTCCCGCCCGCGTCGTGGCTTCCCCTGGCCTGGTTCTCGCTCGTGCCCTTCCTGCTCGCCCTGCGTCGGGGTGGCGTGGCCCGGGCGCTCCTCCTCACCTGGCTCTGGTGCCTGGCCGCGGCGTACTCGGTGGGCGACTGGTTCGCGGGGTCCGTGGCGGAGTACTTCCACCAGCCCATGCCGATCGCGCTGGGGCTCTTCTTCGCGGTCTTCACCGTGATGGCGG
Source organism: Myxococcota bacterium (assembly GCA_028278065.1). GTDB lineage: Bacteria > Myxococcota_A > UBA9160 > UBA9160 > JAFDET01 > JAFDET01. Next base: position 7,452 of record JANQFA010000149.1, on the reverse strand, counting down.
GGCCCTACTACATGGCCTTCGCCCTGGCCTGGCGGGTGCTGGGGCGCCGCTTCGTGGTGGCGCTGCCGTTTCTCGGCGCTGCGGCATGGGTGATGGCCGAGCTCGGGCGCGGCGCACTCTTCACGGGGACGGCGCTCTTCATCGGCAATCCGTGGGGTCTCCTCGGCTACACCCACGCGGACTCGCTGCTGCTCGCGCAGATCGCCTCGCTCAGCGGGATCTACGGGGTGAGCTTCGTCCTGTTCTGCGTGAACGCGGCGGTGGCGGAGCTGATCCACTCCTGGCCGCGGGCCGAGCGCCGCGGGCGGGCCATCGCGGGCTTCCTGCTGGCGCCCCTGCCGGCGGCGGGATGCATCGCCTTCGGCTGGGCGGAGCTGGATGCGTCGCGAGACGGTCCATTCGCGGAGCCGGTGGAGATCGCGGTCGCCCAGGGCAACGTGGCGATCGGGGCGCGCTGGCGGGCCGATGCCTACGGCGAGAACCTCGGCGTCTATCTGCGCCTCACCTCCGCCGCCGTCGAGCGGGCCGATCCGGTCCTCGTCTTCTGGCCCGAGGCCGCGCTGACCTTCTTCCTCGAGGACGAGGATCTGTACCGGCAGGGGATCGGCGCCTTCCTGCGTCGCAACGATCTGGAGCTGGTGACGGGAGGGCCGCGGGCGGTCGATGGGGACCGCGACCGCTACGCCAACAGCGTCTTCGTCGTGCAGCCGGGGGGCGACATCACGGCGCGCTACGACAAGGAGTACCTGGTCCCCTTCGCCGAGTACTTTCCCCTGGAGGTGGACGTCCTGCGCCGGAGCTTCGGGCGCATCCGCTTCTTCGAGCACGGCGAGCAGACGGCGCCCGTCGCCACCCGCGCGGGGCCTGCGGGCGTGCTCGTCTGCAACGAGTCGATGCTCCCCGAGGCGGCGCGGCGCCGCGTGAACGCGGGTGCGGTCTACCTCGTGAATCCGTCGAACGACACCTGGATCTCCGACGAGAAGTACACCGAGCAGCAGCTCGACATCGCCGTCATGCGCGCCATCGAGCAGCGGCGCTGGCTGGTGCGGGCCTCCACCTCGGGTCCGTCCGCCATCGTCGATCCGTGGGGGCGTGTGCGCGGGCGGACTCCGGGATTGGAGCGGGCCGTGGCCGTGGGCGAGATCCGGCCGCGCAGCGATCGCACCGTCTACGCGCGGCTGGGGGATGCCTTCGCGTACGCGTGCGTCGTCGCCACCCTGCTCGGGGTCGCCTGGGTACTGCGGAGCGAGCGTCCGGCGCCGCGGTCGCAATGACGCCGTCGCGCGGGCGGGAGGCTGCGTTCAGCGCCGCGGAGCTGCGGCCTCGAGACCGGCGACCAGGTGGTAGGCCTGCGTCCTGTTGGTGGCCAGGAAGTGCTGCGAGGCGCGCAGGAACACGCGGAAGATCCGCACGTCCTTCTCGCCGAAGCGCTCCGCGAGCCTCTTCGCCTCGCGGTCCAGGGCATCGGCCCAGTCCCGGCAGGTCCAGGCGTAGGAGGCGGTGTCGTCGACGAGCTGGTGGACGTTGAAGCCCGCCCGGATGAAGGCGTCCAGGAGCTTCGGCACGTCGACATAGCGCGCGGTTCCCGGCCAGACGTAGCGGGCCAGGAAGGCGCCCACCTGGTGGCCCTCCCGCTCGCTGCAGAAGTCCGCCCAGACGCGGCCTCCGGGGCGCAGATGCCGGGCCAGGAAGCGGGCCGCCCGCCCGTAGTCGGGTGTGTGCTCGAAGGTCCCCATGAAGACCGCGCCGTCGAACCCCTCGTCGGGGTCGAAGTCGAGGAAGTCCACCCTCTCGACGCTGCACGGCAGGTCACGCTCCTCGATGAGCCGCCGGCAGAAGGCGTGCTGCTCGTCGGAGATGGTGATCCCGTGCACGCGGATCCCGCGCAGGCCGGCGTACTCGACGAACGACCCCCAGCCGCAGCCCATGTCGAACACGCGCATGCCGGGCTCGAGGCCCAGCGCGGCGACGGCTGCAGCGAGCTTCCGCTCCTGGGCCTCGGCGGGAACGTCGTCGGGCCCCTCGTAGAGGCCGTGGCTGTACGAGCGCCAGCGCTCGAACCAGGGCAGGAAGAACTCCGGCGGGCGGTCGTAGTGGAAGGCCACCGACTCGCGCTGGAGGCGCCGGCGGTCGCGCAGGAGGAGTCGGACGGCGAGCGCGAGGCGCTCCCTCCAGCCGGGATCCGGGGCGAGGACCTCGGTGATCTTGACCACCTCGAGGAAGTCGCCGTCCACGTCGACCTCGCCGTCCAGATACGCTTCCGCGAGGGACAGCAGATCGCCCTGTGCCAGGGCGCGGACGGCCCGGTCCGTGCGCAGGGTGACCCGCGCGCGCTCGGGCGCTGCGCCCACCGGGATCGGCGCCAGCCCGCGGCCCTCCACGACGAGTCGCGCGCCCGCACCACCCAGGGCGGCGAGGATCGAGTCCAGCTCGCGCATCGTCGGGCAGTCTACCCGGCTCCGGGCCTGCGTCCCCTCACGGACAGCTCGACGGTGCGGGCGCGTCCTTGGCGAGGAAGGCCTTGCCGTCGCTGCCGTCTCGTCCGGGAGCGGGGGTGGCGAACTCGCTGCAGAGGCGCGCCCCGGCGCCCAGGTCCAGCGTCACCGAGACCGGGGCCTCCGGCGTGCCGGGCACCAGGTCGTAGTCGAGGCCGCCCAGCTTGCCCTGGCAGACCGCCTTGGCCAGGACGCCGTCCTTCACCATCACCAGCTTGCAGGGACCGTTCGCGAGCGTCTTGTCCAGGTAGCGGTACCCCTTCGGCGCCGTCGGCCTGCCGATCGTGGTCCAGTTCGCGCACGGCAGGACCGTCGAGAACGACTGCCCGGAGGTCGTGCTGGACACGGTCAGCAGGCTGTCGAGGCCCCCGCCCGAGGGCGCACAGCGCGGATCGTCGGCCGACCCCGGCGCCGGGATCCCGATGCCCGGATCCTTGGCCAGGAAGATGATCCGGTTCTTCGTCGGGTTGTCTGGCACGGCGTTCTTGAGCAGCAGCTTCTTCCCGGCCATCGGGATCTCGGACAGCGCCACGGGCGCGATGGCCTCGCTGGTGTCGGTGGGCGCCGTGCAGACCGGGTCCAGGCCGTCGCTGGCGTAGTCGCCGTCGTTGTCGACGCCGTCGTCGCACGCGCTCGTGCCCCGCTCGGAGGCGTCGAGGCCGTCTGCACAGCCCGGGTCGTCCAGGTCGGTCTCGCCGTCGCCGTCGTTGTCGATGCCGTCGTTGCAGGCGTTCCCGCCGCCGACGTAGGCGCAGTCGGCATCGCAGACGCCGTCGACGCCGTTCTGGTCGCCGTGGTCGCAGCCCTCGCCGTACTCCTGGTTGCCGTTGCCGCAGGTCTGGCGGTCGCAGGCATCGCCGATCCCGTCCTGGTCCAGATCGAGCTGATCGCCGTTGGCCACGTCGTCGCAGTTGTCGATCGGGTCGGCCAGGCCGTCGCCGTCGGGATCGGCCGCCGTGGCGATGACCGTCACCTCCTCGTCGCAGGTCGCGCCTTCGTTGCAGTCGTCGTCGTTGCTGCAGGAGCCGTCACCGTCGGAGCAGCGGCCTTCGCTGACGAGGCGCTGGCGTCCGTCGTCTTCCTGTCCCACCGCGGCGAAGAGCTGCTCCGGATCGGCGCCGTTGTCGGTGCAGTAGGCGTTGCCCGAGCACTGGCCGTCGTCGAGGCAGGGGCCCTGGAAGACCTGGCAGGTGCCGTTGCCCGGGTCTCCCAGGATCGGTACGCAGAACTCCTTTCCGTCGCACGCGTCGGGATTGCCGGGGTTGCAGCCCACGCCGGTGTCGAAGAGGCAGCCGCCGGGCGGGAAGTAGCAGGTGGCTCCTCCGCAATCCTCGGCGGTGGTGCAGGCTTCCGCGGTGTTGGTGCAGATGCCGCCCAGGGCGCCGGCGATGATGTCGCAGGCGTCCTGCATCGAGCCACCCGCCGCCAGCGCATCCGGATTGAAGTGCTGGAGCACCAGACCCGTGCCGCCGTCTCCGCTCTGGTCCAGGTCGTTTCCGCCCTGCTCCGCCTCGAGGGTGAGGAAGGTCGCCTTCGCGCCGACCAGCCGATACGGGATGCGGGGATCGCACGCCTCGACGGGGCAGGGGATCGCGGCCTGCATGCCGTTGTAGACCGTTCCGGTGGTCAGGTCGGCGACGTGGATCACCGAGTCCAGCAGATCCGCGTCGGCTACCCCGCCGGGGATGGGCGGCGCCACGCCGTTCAGGTTCTGGCCTTGACCCAGCTCGTTGACCCGGAAGGCCACGACCCCATCGCCCAGCAAGAAGTCGTCCACCGCGAATCCAGGGATGGGCGTCCCCTGCTCGTCCTGAAACGACACGTAGGACGAGGTGCCGGTGTCGTAGACGCGCAGGACGCGATCGAGGGTATCGCCGTCTCCGTTCAGGGGCGCTCCCTGGTCGGCCTCCGGCACGGTGAAGGCCACGTAGGCTCCGGCGGCCTGGATCGAATCGGCCGCGATGGAGAGGTTCTGCCAGGTGCCGCTGGTTCCCGTGGCGAGATCGTTCACGTGGACCACCAGGTCGTCCGTATCCCCGTCCCCGTTCAGCAGCGCTCCTTCCCCGGCTTCGGAGGCCAGGGCCGCGACGATCTGCTCCGAGACGGCCACCCGCTCTGCGGCGAGGCCGAGATTGGTCGTGCCCTGGCGGTTCCGGTAGAGCTGGACCACCAGGTCGTCCGCGTCGAGGTCGCCGTTCAGGTCCACGCCCGCCCCGTCCGCGGACTCCGGTCGCAGGAAGGCCGCATGGCCTGCGGCGACGCTCGCCCGCTCCGCGGGTCCGAGCACCGTGATCCCGATGGGCGTGCCGGTGCGGACATCCGCCACGGACAGGACCCGGTCGAACTGGTCCCCGTCTCCCGAGAGGTCGTTCACGGGCTTGGAGGTGTCGATTCCGTCCATGCGCAGGGAGTCGGTGGGCTCGTCGTGGAGGACCACGCCCAGCGCGTTCATCGCCGGGATCTCGCGGTTGGTGCCCGGTCGATCGCCGAGGGTGATCTGCGAGGCGATTCCCGTCTCGAGGTCGATCCGATCGCGCGTCCACCCCGAGAAGGTGCCACCCACCTCGAGGAGGAAGGTGCGGCCGTCCGGTGACAGGGCGAAGGTGTTCCAGACGGTCGGGTGCGCGAGCTCGCGCGAGGCCGCCGAGCGCGCGACGCGGAAGGTCTCGATGGCCCCCGGCTCGTCGAAGATTCCGTCCTCGTCGGCGTCCCGATCGTGGACGAAGGCCCTGGAGTCGGGGTCTCGCGCCGGCGGGCCCAGCTCCCAGTGATAGGCCGAGAGGAACCCCACCCAGCGTCCGTCATCGCTGATCTGGGCATTGTAGGCGTGGGGGGCGACTTCGGTGTCCTGCTCGGTGGTGATCGAGACCCGGGTGATCGTCGCCTCTCCGGCCTCGTCGAAGACGCCGTCGCCGTCGGCGTCGCGATCGACGACGAAGATGTCGTTGCTGTCGTTCGTATCGCCGGGCACGAGGTTTCCGGCCGTGGACTGGAAGGCGACGTGGCGGCCGTCGGGTGTCATCGCCAGGTTCTCCGAGAACTGCTCCGGGGGGACGCCGATCGCGGCGTCCGTGAGCCGGATCGTCGCCACGGCTCCGGGCTCGTCGAAGATCCCGTCCTCGTCGGTATCGCGATCCCGGATCCACGGCGTCCAGTCGAAGTCCATGCCGATGAAGCGTCCGTCGGCAGACATCGTGGTCTGGACGCTGTCCTCGGTCTGCTGGTTGCCGGCCGTGTCCACGCTGACGCGGATCGTCGAGATGGCCCCCGGCTCGTCGAAGATCCCGTCCCCGTCCGCGTCGCGGTCGTGCACGAAGGTGTCGGCGACTTCGTTGGTATCGCCGGGGACCAGGTTCTCCATGTACCCGATGAAGGCCACGTAGCGCCCGTCGTCGGAGATGCTCGGGTTCCTCGCTGCCCACGAGGGCTGGAAGGCACAGGCGCCGTGCCGCGCGCAGAACCCCTGAGCTCCGTTCGAAGTGACGCTGACCCGGACGATCTTCGTCTGTCCGGTCTCGTCCAGGACCCCATCGGCGTCCAGGTCGCGGTCGAGGACGAAGACGTCCCCCTGTCCGTTGGTGTCGCCCGCCACGAGATTGCCCGCCCAGTGGTGGAACGCGACGAAGCGCCCGTCCGGAGTGACGTCGATCTCCCAGACGACGTTCTCGTCCGGGCTGGCCTGCATGAAGGTGGTGGTGTGGGCCGCTCCGTCGGCCTCGGACTCGCGGAAGAAGACGAGCCCGTCGGAGATCACGAGGCTGTTGCGGTTGATGCGCGGCAGCGCGTCGGTGGCCACGGTGGCGCCGCCGAGGAGATCCACGGGTCCCGACTCCTCGAGGCGGTAGATCCGCAGGACCGAGTCCCAGTCGTCGCCGTCCATGTTGGCGTCGCCGTCCTGGTCCGGCTCGCTCTCCATGAGCGCCACCACGTCGTCCTCGACCGCGACCGCCGGGAACCGGAACGGGAATTCGCGCACGCGGGTGCTCGCGCGGCCGACTGCGCCCGGCGCCGCTCCCAGATCGAAGCCCTCGTTGGTCGTCGCATCCCGGAGCGTGATGACGGTCTCGTCGTACTCGTCGCCGTCGAGGTTGAGATCGTCGCCCTCCAGGGGCTCGGAGCGCACGAACATGAAGAGATCGTCGGTGGCCGTGAGGCCGTCGATCGCCACCGGGTTCAGCGCCTCGGCGTCGTACTCCGCGCTGCTCAGCAGGATCGGGCCCACGCCGCCGTTGGAGTAGCGGTCGCCGAAGTCGAAGAGCCCCGCACCGCACTCGCCGCCGGGACAGTCGAGGTCCCCCGTGCAGGCGCCGCCGTCGTTTCCGCCGCCGCGGCAGAGCGCCGTCACGCACTGGGAGTCCGGGCACTCCGCTTCGCCGAGGCAGGGGAGCCCGGCGCGGTCGCCCCCCAGGCACTGGAGGGCGTCCGGGCTGCGGCGCAGGATGCGGATCACGCCGAACTCGGCGTCGGCGGAGCCGAAGAGCTCGGTCTCCGAGCTGGCATCCTCCGTCGCGAGCGGGTTGAAGAGCGGATCGACGCGCAGGCCCTTGGGCGAGAAGGACTGCAGGAAGCCCAGGCCCGGCACCGCGATCGGAGCCCCCGGCGTCTGCGACGGCTCCGGCGGGGCGCCGACGAAGGCCGGCACGGTGGAGCTCGCCCGGACCAGGCGCGGGATCGGCAGGGTTCCCGGCACCAGCACGCCACGCCAGTCGATCGGGACCAGGAGGTTGCCCTCGGCGTCGGTCGTCAGGCGCACGTTCGCGTTGTTGTTGATGCAGGGGATGCTGGGATCCGCGGAATCGCAGATCCCGGAGAAGTCGTTCTGCTGTGGCAGACCCGTCAGGCCGGGGAACTGCGGGTGGCGCTGGCTGTCCTCGGTTTCGCACGTGCTGTCGGCGGCGTAGAAGGTGTCGATGCAGGCGAGGAGCCCGGTGGGCGCTCCCGGACCGCCGCAGCGCGT
>JANQFA010000130.1 GCA_028278065.1 Myxococcota bacterium | reverse complement strand
CGCGTGCCGTGAGCAACCGGCCTGCGGGGCGCACGCGTGCCGTGAGCAACCGGCCTGCGGGGCGCACGCGTGCCGTGAGCAACCGGCCTGCGGGCAGTTCGTGGTAGCATGCTGGCGCTGACACCCGAGGGGCGACCCGATGACAGGGATCCGCACGGCAGTCGGACTGGCGATCGCCGCGTGCCTGCTGGCGCCCGGCGCGGCGCGGGCGGCATCGGGCGACGCGTACACGGTCCATTCCTTCAAGTTCAAGGCGAAGGGCTGGCGCTCGGGCCTCGACGCCACCAAGGCCACGCTGGTGAGCCGCTCCCTGGTGAACATCCTCGCCCTGAGGATGCCCGGAACGCCGATCCCCAAGGACGAACGCCTGGTCTTGGCCGCCCGCTGCCCCTTTTCGGGCGGCGCTCACGTGGCCATCTGGAACACGGACACCCGGGACTTCTCGCACCCGAACCCCTTCCCTCTGGTTCCCCACACGATCGTCAAGGCGAAAGGGGACACGGTCCTGCAGCACGCCGGCTGGGCCACCACCCTGATCGGCGACAACTTCTCGGACGAGATCGACATCCGCTTCGTCGCGCGAGCCAAGCTGGCGAAGCCACCCGCCAAGCTCGGGATCTCCGAGGATCTCTGCCTCTCGACGGCCAAGACCTCGGTGCTCTGGGTGGACGTCTACAACTCCTGGAACTTCCCGTTCGCCTTCTACCCCAAGGGCAAAGCGACCGTCGGGAAGCCCTTCGACGTGTGGGTCGAGCCGTGATGCGTCGCGCGCTCCTCGCTTCGCTCCTCCTGTCACTCACGCTCTGCCTGCCCGCCTCGAGCTGGGCCGCATCGGGCGACAAGTACACGGTCCACGCCGCGAAGCTGAGCGGCAAGGGGCTCTTCCTCGACAAGACGCCGCCCACCAAGCAGGCGACCAAGGTCAAGCTGACCAGCCGCGATTTCGTCAACCGGCTGCGCGACGTCGCCCCCGGGAGCACGGTTCCCAAGAACTGGATCCTGGTGGCGCTCGTCCAGTGCACTCCCGGCTTCGGGAGCGGCTACTTCGCGGTCTGGGACAAGCAGGCCGGCGCGCCCGTAGTCGGACCGACCATGCTGCAGATCGGCGTGGGCCTCGGATTTCCCACGACCGACAAGCGGATCGCCAACTTCCCGGTCTCCTCGGTGGGCCAGCTCGGGGCCGTGGCGCTCGTCCACAGCGGCGGAAGCCTGGAGATGATCGCGAGCCTGGCCGGAAAGGTCGCAGAGCCCCCCGCCAAGCTGACCGAGCTGGCGGGAGAGGACTTCTGCCTCGCCTCGGCCAAGACGATCCAGGGATTCGGCTTCGAGGAGCCCGTATCGCAGGTGACACTGACCCTCTACGAGAAGCTCAAGATCACGCTCGGGAAGCCCTTCGCCGACTGGGTGGAGCCCTGAGAGACGCTCACACCCCCTCCACCTCGACCGAGCCGTCCAGCCCCACGCGCGCCCGCCCCACCAGGCTCGGCCTGCGCGCCAGCCAGCGGTCGACGCTCCACATCGTGACCACCAGCGCCTCCCCGGCCAGGACGTCGATGCGTGCGAAGCCGAACTCCTCGAGTGCCAGCGGCCGGTCGGCGCGGGTAGGACTGATCTCGCGCAGCTTGCTGCCGCTTCCGGCGATGACGTGGAGCGGTGGCGCAGGCGGACGCATGCGCAGGAGCTGGAGGTTGTGCTCGTGGCCCGCCAGGAAGAGATGGGTGGGAACGCCCGTCTCCGAGAGCAGGATCTGCAAGTCGCGCGTGTAGGTGGGGTGGTAGTTGTTGCCCGGGTCCGCCATGGGATAGTGCGAGGCCAGGATGCGGAAGGGGCCCCGGGAGCGCCTCAGACAGGAGACCAGCTGATCCCCCACGCCGTCGTCCCAGGGCACCGACTGGAACAGGATCAGGCTCACGCCCTCCCCCAGCTCGCGCAGCTCGGCCAGCTCCTTGGGCATGTCCCAGTTGGGGAGCAGCGCGGGCATCACACGGGTCTGCAGATCCGGGCTCTCGACGAACCCGTAGTCGTGGTTCCCGAGCACCGCGTGGACCGGCACCGGGCGGCAGGACTCGCAGTGGGGGTCCACGCCCAGGCGCTCGGCACCCTCCGAGGAGATCTCGAAGAAGACCCGGTAGCGGTCGACGAGGCAGTCGCGCACCTGCTCCGAGAAGGTCGCCGGATCGAGGCCCCGCGGATAGAAGTTGTCCCCCAGCAGGACCAGGCCGTCGGCCGGATGCGCCCGGTGCATGGCGGCGATCGCCTCCGCGACCCGACCGCCCGTCGACCAGCGACCCATTCCGTGCGACTGACGACCCGTGTCGCCGACCGCGATCAGGGCCAGCGAGGCCTGCGCGGGAATCAGGTGCGCCGCCGGCGCGGTCTGGGAGCACCCGGCGAGGCCTGCGCCCGCGACGCCCGCCAGCGCCGTCGCAGGAGCGAGGCGCGCAGCGGTGCCCAGGAGCTGTCTGCGCGTCAGGTCGGCCATGCCGGCCCACACCCTAGGGATCGGCGATGGGACGGTCCAGCGAGCCCCGTGTCGAGGTCAGCTGCGCAGGCGCTGCCAGAGTGCCCGCAGACTGCGGCCCGGGTGTCGGGGCTCCTCGAGGGAGATCGCCTCCTCGGCTGCGCGCACGCAGTCGGCGATCGCAAGCGCGGCCTCGGGGCTCGGGTCCCGGAAGCGCACGCCCATGCCGAGCGGCATCGCACCGCGATGCAGGTTCCCGGGCACGTTCGTATAGGCGACGCTGCCCTCGACCACGACGTCGCCGCGGGGAAGCACCAGCTCCAGCAGCACGCGCGCCCCGCGCAGCGAGGGGCGCGGCGTCTCCACGAAGGCCCCGCCGGTCGAGAGGCTGTAGAGCGTGGCCACCTTGGCGAAGCGACCCGACAGGATCCGCACGCGGCGCGCAACGGGTACGCGCGACGCACCCCGCTCGTTCCGGTGCGCGTCGTCGCCGAGGGCGCGGTTCAGCTGGAAGCGAAGGACGGCATCGGGACAGGGCTCCCAGGCCACGAGCCGAATGCCCGCCTCACGCAGCTCCGCGATGGCCTCGGCGCCGGGCCGCACGCCGTGGACGACGAACTCCAGGCGCCCATCCGGCGCGTGGGCGCGCAACGCGCCGAGCGCGTCCGCCAGCGCCACGACGGGCGCCTCCACCGAGAGGATCGCCGCGGCGATGCCGTAGCGCGGGTCCGCCACGATCGCCTGGGCCGCATCGGCGGTCTTGGCCACCAGGGGCCGAAACCCGAGTCCGCGCAGGCGTCTGGCCGTGCAGTCGCCTTCCTCCTGCGCGCTCGCGAAGACCAGGATGTCGGGCTCTACGGCCATACGACGCCCTCCCTCCCGGTATCTCTTCGGCAGCCCGGAGGGACGCCTATAATCCACCCGCTCTCCGGTGGTCGCCCCGGCAGCCGCCTCAGGCGTCCCGCGGCTCCCCCGGATCCCGAGAGCCGAAGCCGGTCAGGTCCTGACAGATCCCGATCACGCGGGCCGCGAGGCCGTCCCCGGTCCGCTCGAGTCGGACCGCCGAGAACACCACCGGCATCGTTCCATCGCGGCGCAGGATGCGGAAGGTCACCCACTCGGGGCCCGCGTCGGCGACCACGCTCTCCATCTGGCGGCGGAGCCTCTCGCGATCCTGCGGATGGACGCGCTCGAAGAACTCCGCGTAGCTGGGCTCGAAGAGAGGCCCCTCCCCGAAGAGATCGTACAGCTCTCGGGACCACCAGACGCGGTCCTCGATCAGGTCCCACTCCCAGCTCCCGACGCGCGCGACGCGCTGCGCCTCGGCGAGCCGATCGCGCACGGTCTCCACCTCCCGCCGGCGGTCGGCCAGGGCACTCACGTCCTGCAACACCGAGATCACGCCGCTCGGCTCGGCGCCGGCGGAGGCCACGGGATGGGTGTCCAGCAGCCACGTGTACTCGCGTTTGGGTGCCGAGGGCAGCCGCCCGGAGACCTCGATCCCGGTCGAGGGCCGCCCGCTGCGCGCGACGAAGCGCAGCTCGGGCAGGATCTGGGCGCCGATGGGCCCGCGCAGGGTCTCCTCCGCGAGGGTGCCGACGGGGTCCGCGCAGGGCGGGTCGGCGATGCGCGCGAAGAGCGGGTTGACGCGGACGATGCGCAGGGAGGCGTCCAGATGGCAGAGGCCCACCGGGGTCCTGGCGTAGAGGGCTTCGAGCTCCTCCAGTCTTCGCGCCGCAGCCGCCTCCGCCCGGCGCAGGTCCGTCACGTCGTGCACTGCGCTCACCCAGCCGACCACCTCCCCGCCCGGGTTTCGCACCGGCTCCATGCTCAGGAGGTAGATGTGGTCCGTCTGGGGGTCCGTGGGCGGACGCGAGCGCACCTCCAGATCGCGGACCGGCTCCCCGCGCTCCATCAGGCCCAGCAGGAACGGCTCGGCCAGAGCCGCCGTATCCGGGGAGATCTCACGGTAGGTCTTGCCCACCATCTCCTCGGGCGTGAGCCCGTTGGCGTCGGCAATCACCTTGTTCACCCGCACGTAGCGGAGGTCGCAGTCGATGAAGCTCAGCCCCACGGGCGCGTTGCGGTACAGGGACTCCAGCTCGCCGAGGCGCGTCGCTGCCTGGTCGGCGGCGCTCGCCGCCGAGTGGGTCTCCGCGTCCTCTTTGCGGCGCTCCATCTCTCGCATTGTACGCTCTCGCTCGAAGGAGAAGACATGGAACCGCTGTCCGAAGCTGCGCTTGCAGAGCGTCTGGCGTCCCTGCCGGACTGGGAACGACGCCCCGACCGGCTGGCGAGGACGTTCCGCTTCCGGGACTTCGTGGAGGCGTTCGGGTGGATGACGCGGGTGGCCCTGGTGGCCGAGAAGATGGACCACCACCCGGAGTGGCGGAACGTCTACGCCACCGTCGAGGTGGAGCTGACCACCCACGATGCCGGGGGGATCACGGACCGCGACACTCGCCTCGCGGCGGAGATGGATCGGCTGGGCCACGACGCGGCTCGCACGACCTCGGACTAGGGCTCCCCTGCCCCCGGCGCGGCCTCGATCACGTGGTTGGCCCACACGAGGCCATCGTTCGAGCGCATGACCACGGTGGCCTCGCCCCCCGCGAGGGCGGCGCGGAGATCGTCGGGCGTCGTCCCGGCGGGAAGCCGGTCGCCCGGCTGCACGCCGCGCGTCGCTGCGACGCTCCCGGGGGCCACCAGCGCGACCTGCAGCGCCCCGCCCCGCGAGGCCACCAGGAGGCCGTCCTCCCGATACGCCGACCAGCTGCCGCCCAGGAAGGTCGGGAACGGCACCCGGGTCGGCGTCAGCCAGGCCATCGCCTCCGAGAAGTCGAAGCGCACCCGGAACCAGGTGAAGAACTCGGCGCCGAGAACCGCGTCGTTCGGACCCCGCCAGTTCCGCTGGCGGCGCTCCGGAAGGACGACGGGAACGCCGTCGAGACCGGCAGAGGCGACCCCGAGGCGTGCCACCTCCCCGATCCCGAGCGGGCGGGGGTCGCCGCTGACGAGATCGCCCAGCTCCCCGACTCCCGTCTCGACGCCCAGAGTTCGTGCCAGGGGCCCGGCGATCGTCACCGGGTAGCCCGTCGTGAGGTCGAAGCGGAACGACACGGCCTGCCCGTCCAGGTCGAGCACCAGCTCCGGACAGCCACGTCCGCTCTCCAGCGGGACGCGCGTGGAGTCGGGTGCGGGAGCGGGGGCGGAACCTCGCTCGAAGAAGCGCACCGCGCGCGCCGCGAAGTCGAGCTCCACGACGAAGCCTGCCAGGAAGTCGCAGCCCAGCACTCCGAAGTCATCGCCCAGCCTCGGGTCTTCGCGGAACGTGAGCCGGCGACCCAGAACGGTGTCGATGCGACGCGCGCGGCTCGAGCTCTCGGGAAAGGGATCCTGCACGTTGAACGGCCACGTCTCCCGGCTGCCCAGGCGCACGCCGACCCCACCCCCGGAGCCGTGCGTCCAGCCCCCGATCCTGCGGGCTACCCGGGGGCTGAACGCCGTCCGACTCGCCGCGAGATCGATGCGCACCACGATCGGCGAACCTCCCCGCGCGGCCACGTCCACGAAGACACCCGACTCCGGGGAGGGCAGGAAGGCCAGCTCGGCCGGCAGCTCTTCCGCTGCCACGCAGAGAGGCATCAGGACGCCCAGGAGGGCGCACCCGAGCCGACCGAGGGAGATCGTGGGGAGCAGGACCACGCGCATGCCGCCGAAATCGTAGCCCCCGCTCCGCGTCCGGCGCCGGTCCCGCGATGCCGCGACCGGAGCCGAATCCCGAGCGGATCCCGCTGCGGGCCCTGCTACGCTGCCAGCGCCATGTCCGAAGAACCGGTCGACGTCGTCGTCATCGGGGCCGGGGCCGCCGGCGCCGCCTTCGCCTGGAGCCTGGCCGAGACACGCATGCGCATCGTGTGTCTGGAGCAGGGCGACTGGCTCGATCCCAGCACCTACCCGACCACCGGACTCGACTGGGAGGCGCGCCGCTTCGGCGACTTCGGCCTCAGCCCGAACGGGCGCGGGCGTCCCGAGGACTACCCGGTGAACGACACCGGGTCCCCGATCCAGATCTCCAACTTCAATGCGGTCGGCGGCAGCACGATCCTCTACGCCGCCCATTTCCCGCGCTTCCATCCCTCGGACTTCCGCGTGCACAGCCTGGACGGCGTCGCCGACGACTGGCCGCTGGACTACGCCGAGCTCGCACCCTGGTACGACGTCAACGCCGAGATGATGGGGGTGGCGGGGCTCGCGGGGGATCCGGCCGGTCCGCCCAAGGAGCCGACGCTGCCTCCGGTGCCTCTCGGCCGCATGGGCGACGTCCTGGCCCGGGGCTTCGACTCACTGGGCTGGCACTGGTGGCCCTCGGACAGCGCCATCGCAACCGTCGAGTACGACGGGCGGGCACCCTGCATCAACCTGGGCCCGTGCATCAGCGCCTGTGCCCAGGGCGCCAAGGCGAGCACGGACGTCACGTACTGGCCCAAGGCGGTGCGCGCCGGGGTGGAGCTCCGCACGCGCTGCCGGGTACGCGAGATCACCGTCGGCGACGACGGGCTCGCGGACGGAGTGATCTACTACGATGCGGACGGCGTGGAGCGGCACCAGCGCGCCGAGATCGTGGTGCTGGCCTGCAACGGCGTGGGGACACCGCGGCTGCTCCTGAACTCGTGCTCCGCCCGGTTCCCCGATGGCCTCGCCAACCACAGCGGCCTGGTCGGGAAGAACCTGATGTTCCACCCCTACGGAATGGTGACCGGGATCTTCGACGAGCCGCTGGAGAGCTACAAGGGCCCCAACGGCTGCTGCTTCATCAGTCAGGAGTTCTACGAGACCGACCGCGAGCGCGGCTTCGTGCGCGGCTACTCGTTCGAGATCGTGCGCGGGATGGGGCCGGGCTCGACCGCACTGCTCGGCCTCGCGAACGGGAGCGTTCCCTGGGGCGCGGGCCACCACGCGGGCTTCGCCGAGCTCTGGGACCGCACGGCGGGGATGGTGGCGATCTGCGAGGACCTCCCGGAGGAGGTCAACACGGTGACCCTCGACCCGGAGCTGAGCGACTCGGACGGGATCCCGGCGCCGAAGATCACCTACCGGCTGAGCGAGAACAGCCAGCGCATGCTCGAGCACAGCGTGGCGCGGGGGCAGGAGGTCCTCGAGGCGGCCGGTGCGAAGCAGACCCTCGTCACCGCGCCACTCGGTATCGCCGGGTGGCACCTGATGGGCACGGCGCGCATGGGAACCGACCCCAGCCGTTCGGTCACCGATCCGTGGGGCCGCTGCCACGACGTGAGGAACCTGTTCGTGATCGACGGGAGCGTCTTCGTCACCGCGGCCGCGGTGAACCCCACGAACACCATCCAGGCTCTCGCCCTGCGCACCGCCGACTACATCAAGCGCAACCTCGCCACCCTGCTGGATTGACATGAGCGACGACTCCTCCCGACCGTTTGCGTCCGACCAGGCCCAGGAGCTGGCCGCGGTGCTCGACACCCTGATTCCGCCGAGCGAGGACGGCCGGATGCCCGGCGCGGGCGCCCTGGGGCTCGTGCGTCGTCTGGAGGAGATCTGCGAGGCCGGCGCGGACCTGCGCCCCATCCTGGAGGGGGGGCTGACGGCCCTCTCCGCCCTCGCGCGCGAGCGCGGCGCCGGGTCCTTCGCCGGACTCTGCGAAGACGAGCGACCCGCCCTGCTCGAGGCGGTCGGGGAGCACGCCCCGGCCTTCGTCCCCACTCTCCTGTTCCACACCTACGCGGGCTACTACCAGCACCCGAAGGTCCTGGAGGGGCTCGGCCTGCCAGCGCGGGCGCCCTTCCCCCAGGGCTATCCCCTCGAGGCCGGCGATCTCGGCCCGCTGGAACGGGTGCAGGCCCGCGGGCGTCTGTGGAGGGAGACGGGGGAGTCCGACGCCTAGAGCGCGGCGCGGCGGGGACAACGGACGCCCCGCCGCCCCGCGACCACCGCGCAGGGAGGCGCGGCCCCTGCCGATGACACAGACTCCCGGGCGATGTGCGCCCTGCCCCGCCCGCTGGACTTCGAGCCCTTCCTCGAGGAGGCGCGCGTCTTCCTGGGCCGCTTCCACGACCCGCCGCGCCATCCGAAGGAGGGAATCCCCGGCGGCGCCTTCGCGAGCCGCCCCGACGGCCCCTGCGACCTCTACGGTGCCGCCGACGCCGCATACGCCCTCTGGGTGCTGGGCGATCTCGACGCCTGCACCATGCCCGACGGGCGCCGCCGCTGGGCTGCGCGGATCCAGTCGTACCAGAACGGGGAATCGGGCTGGTTCGATCGGGGACTCCTCCCGGGCCACGGCGCGCCCCACGCCACCGCCTTTGCGACCGGCGCGCTGGTGCTGCTGGGCTCGCGCCCGCTCCATCCCCTTCGCTACGCGGAGGGGCTCTTCGGCGATCGCGCCCGGGTGGATGCCTGGCTCGACGGCTTCCGCTGGAGCCAGGTCTGGACCGGCTCCCACGCGGCCGGAGCCGCCGCCGCCGTGCTGGACGCTCCCCAGGGCCTCGAGCTTCCCGAGGCCTGGGCGGACACGGTGCTGGCCGCGCTCGGCGAACGCCTCGACCCGCGCACCGGCTTCTGGAAGCGCGCGCTCCACGATCGGGTGCTGCGCCGGCCGACCACGCTCGACCTGGGCGGGGCCGCCCATTTCTGGTGGCTCTTCGACCGCTGCGGACGCCCGATCCCGCGGCCCGAGCAGGCCGCGGACGGCATCCTCGCCCTGCAGCGGCGAAGCGGACTGTGGGGAAGCCGTCTGTTCGGCGGTGCCTTTCCCCAGGGCATCGACTTCGACGCCCTGCACGGCCTGCGGGTGGCGTGGCGCGACGCGAGTGGCGGCTTTCGTCGTGCTCGCCGCGAGCGACTCGCACGCGCCCTGGAACGCTACACCGGGACCGCACACGCCATGCTCACCGCGAGGGGCGCGGTGGCGCGCCTCTTCCGCGCACCCCACAAGCTGGTGGGCACCCTGAACGCCCTCGCCGAGCTCGACGCCCTGGCCCAAGCGGTCTTCGGACACCGCTGCACGGCAATGCGCCGACCCCTGCGAAGCGCGCTGACCCGCGTCTCCTGGCAGTAGCCCCCCTCCGGACTGCGACCCGCCGACCCCTGCGCAGCGCACGGACCCGCGTCTCCTGGCAGTGAGCCGGGTTCTGCGGCGGAGCGGAAGCCGGCGACCGGACGGGGTAGCATCCCCCGCAACACCATGAAGTTCCTGCCCTCGGAGCTCGCGTACCTGCTCAGCGAACGGGAGATGCGGCGCAACATCAAGGCGCTGCTCAAGTTCCTCGCCGTCCTGGGCGGGACGATCATCGCCTTCTCGATGCTCTTCCACGTGATCATGCTGCACGAGGGCCAGCAGCACTCCTGGCTGACGGGGCTCTACTGGACGCTCACGGTGATGAGCACGCTGGGCTTCGGCGACATCACCTTTCACGGCGACCTGGGCCGCGCCTTCAGCATCTTCGTCCTCGTGTCCGGCATCATCCTCCTGCTGGTCGTCCTTCCCTTCACCTTCATCCGCTTCTTCTACGCACCGTGGCTGGAGGCACAGGTGCGTCTGCGCGCGCCGCGCTCGGTCCCCGATGCCGTTCGGGACCACGTGATCATCTGCCAACACGATCCCATCGCGATGGGGCTCATCGTCCGGCTCGAGGAGTACTCGATCCCCTATTGCGTGATCGAGCCGGATCCGACGGTCGCCGCCAACCTGCACGCCGACGGCGTCTCGGTGGTCGCCGGCGTCCCGACCGCGTCCTCCACCTATCGTGCACTCGGGGTGGAGCGGGCGCGCCTGGTCTTCGCCAACATGGGAGACGCCGCGAACACGAACGCCACCCTCGCGGTCCGCGAGGTCTGCGCGGACGTGCCCGTCCTCGCCCTGGCCGACGACCTGAACTCCGCCGATGTGCTGGCGCTGGCGGGGGCCTCGGAGATCCGGCCCCTCAAGCACCAGCTCGGCGAGCACCTGGCGAGCCGGGTCTCGGTCGGCACGCCCCAGACCCACCACATCGGGCGCTTCGAGGATCTCGTGATCGCGGAGTTCCCGATCGAGCACACCAGCCTGGCGGGCCGCACCATCCGCGACACGCGGCTCCGCGAGCTGACCGGGCTCTCCATCGTGGCGATCTGGGAGCGCGGCCGACTCCTGCCCGCCGGACCGGACACGGTGCTCTCGTCCCACAGCGTTCCCGTCGTCGTCGGCACCGAGGAGCAGATCGCGGAGCTGGACGCCCTCTTCGTGATCTACCAGCCGAGCGAGGCTCCCGTGCTGGTGATCGGCGGCGGAAAGGTGGGCGGGGCCGCGGGACGGGCGCTGCGTGCCCGCGGCGTGAGGGCGACCATCCTCGACAAGAGCCCTGCCCTGGAGCAGCACCTGGCCGATGCGGCCGACCGCCTGGTGGTGGGCGATGCGGCCAATCTCGAGGTGGTGACCAACGCGGGCCTCCCCGAGGCGCCTTCGGTCGTCCTCACCACCAACGACGACGCGACGAACATCTTCCTCACGGTGTACTGCAGACGGCTCAATCCGAACGCGCGCATCCTGACCCGCATCACCGACGAGTGGAATCTCGAAGCGATCCATCGGGCGGGTGCTGACTTCTCCCTCAGCCACAGCTCGCTGGCCGCCAAGTTCGTGCTCTCGGCGGTACAGCAGAGCGAGCTCGTGGTGCTGGGCGAGGGCGCCGATCTCTTCATCGAGAAGGTGCCCGCGACGCTCCAGGGCAAGACCCTCGCCGAGAGCGGCATCGGGGCCCGGACGGGCCTGAACGTCATCGCGGTCCGCTCGAACGGACGCTCGATCACGAACCCTCCGGCCGACACCGAGCTGACGAGAGACGCGGAGCTCGTGATGCTGGGAACCGGCCCCCAGCATCGCGAGTTCAGCGGGACCTTCAGCTAGCGGCCCGCTGCGGATCCCGCGTGCTCGGGCGGGCGTCGATCCCGCGCGGCATCAGCGCTCGCGCTCGGCCACGCGCGCGTCGAGCGCCTCGAGATGCACCGCCATCGCGCTCGCGACCGTCTCCTCCATCGCGTGGAAGCGCTCGATCAGCTCCTCGCCCAACGCGGTGACGGAAGCGCCGCCACCCGCGCGCCCACCCGTCGCGGTCTCGACCACGGGATCGCGGAAGCAGGTGTTGAGATCGTCCACCATCTCCCAGGCGTGCCGGTAGGCCATGCCCAGCTCGCGCGCCGCGCCGGAAATCGAGCCGTGCCTGCGGATCCCCTCCAGCAGCTGCACCTTGCCGCGCCCGAGCTTGTGCCCGGCCTTGCCGAGATAGATCCCGATGCGCACGCGGGCCACGCCGAGCTCCTCCGTTCGCGTGCTGCGAGGCTAGCAGGGTCAGCCCGATGCGATCGTCGCCCGGATCCACGCGCGCAGGGCCTCGGGCGACATGCAGCGCGGGTCCCCGTAGTCCCCCTCTCCTGCCCTCTCGAGCTCGGGCGGCAGGCGATCGATCAGCTTCTCGAGATCGCGATGGTCCGCGATCTCGTCCTCGAGGACCGCCGCCATCTCGGCCGCATGTCCGGTGCAGAAGCCATGACGTCGGACGGCCCGCGTGAGGCCGAAGAGGAGGGTCTCCCAGGTGGTCATCGGCCCCTGGGCAATCGAAGCCGACTCCGCTGCCGAATCGATGAAGGCGAAGGGAACCTGCTCGATCGCCTCGCCTCGGCTGAGGCACGCCAGGATCCAGTCGGTGTCGAAGGAGAAGTCGTAGACCGTGGGGGCCTCGAGGATCTCGCGCAGGAGCGTGCGCTCGTAGAGCTTGAACGCCGCCTGGGTGTCGAGGATCCCGCGCGAGAAGACCGCGTGCCCGATCATGCGCTGCATGTGGCGAAGCACCTTGATGCCGATTCCCCAGCGCGCCGCCTCCTTGACCACCGCCGAGTCCGGATGCTTGCGGCTCCCCAGCACCGCCCGGGCGCCGCGATCGACGAACGGTCGCAGCAGCAGTCCGATCTGGCCGAGGTGGACCGAGTTGTCCGCGTCCGTGTAGATCACCACGTCCGCGCCCTCGGCGATCGCCCGTTCGCAGCCGAGCA
The DNA here is from genome assembly GCA_028278065.1 of Myxococcota bacterium. Lineage (GTDB taxonomy): Bacteria > Myxococcota_A > UBA9160 > UBA9160 > JAFDET01 > JAFDET01. The sequence continues at coordinate 9,786 of JANQFA010000130.1, read as the reverse complement.
TGACCGCACCCGCCTTGCGCGACGCGTCGACCGAGGGGAGATCGCGGAGCGGACCGGACTCGGCGGGCAGCGCGTCCGCCAGGGCGAGGACCGAGACGCGGGCGGCCAGGGGGTCGGCCGCGGCGATGGTGCGGGCGATCCGGGCGCTGCCGTGCGGGCAGCCGTCGTCGACCGCATAGAGGTGCCAGTCGACGGCCGAGCCCTGCGTCGCCCAGGAGAGCTGGCGCAGCTTGGTGGCCAGCGACTCCTCGCCGTGGGGATTGTCGGGGCCACGCGGGCGAAGGCGATGGTGTTCCCCCCACATCGCGAACACGACACCGACCCGAAGGGACTGCCGCGAAGCGCGCATCCAGGCACGAGAGTCGGCGAGAAGCACCGCCATGCGCGCCTCGAGCGCACCCGCGAGCCGCTCCACTTCGCGACGCGCCGTCTCGGGCCCCGCCTCCAGGAAGACCTCAGCCAGGCTGGTCACGCTCCGCTGGTGGTCGGCGTCGGTCAGATCGAAGGCGCTCCGGGCGCTCCGAATCCGATCCTCGAGTCCGCTCAATCCGATGCCTCCACCCGGCCGGCAGCGAGGTGCCCTGCCCCGTCCGGCCGATCGTAGCGGGCCCAGCCCCCGGGGCGGCCCGGGACGCAGGGAGCGACCGCCCACTGTCGCCCAGCCGACACCTCGGCGCACTCGACGCTTGCCGCCGGTTCCGTCCTCGGACACCCTCAGGTCCATGGCCTACTCGCACTACGACCGCCTGTCGGCCCTGGATGCCACCTTCCTCGCACTGGAAGACGCCAACGTGCACATGCACGTGGCCGCCGTCGCCCTCTTCGAGGCTCCGCCCCTGCGCGACACCGAGGGCCACCTGGACGTGGAGCGCATCCGCGCCTCGGTCGAGGCCGCGCTCGGGGAGTCGCCGCGCTTCCGCCAGAAGCTCGACCGGATCCCGCTCTTCGACCACCCGGTGTGGGTGGACGACCCGCGCTTCAACCTCGCCTACCACGTCCGCCACACCGCCCTGCCCGCCCCCGGTGACTTCCGCCAGCTGAAGCGGCTCACCGGCCGCATCCTCTCCCAGAAGCTCGATCGCGGGAAGCCCCTCTGGGAGATGTGGATCGTGGAGGGCATCGAGGGGGACCGTTTCGCCGTCATCGCCAAGGCCCATCACTGCATGGTGGACGGCATCTCGGGGCTGGGCCTCCTGGCCCGGATGATGCGGCTGGACCCGGATCCCACCGTCGAGCCGCCCGGCCGCTGGATGCCGCGCGCCGCGCCCGGCGGGGCACGCATGGTGGCCGACGAGATCTGGCACCGGGCGTGGCTTCCCGCAGCCCTCGGCCGCGAGGCGATGCGCTCGATCACCAACCCGCTGGACGTCGCCTGGAGCGTGTGGGAGAGGACCGCCGCGTTCGGCGAGACGCTCTCGGCCAGCCTGAAGGCCACCGTCTCCACGCCGCTGAACGAGCACATCGGCCCCTACCGGCGCTTCGACTGGACCCGCCACGACCTGGACTCGGTCGGCGAGATCCGCGCCCGCTTCGGCTGCACGCTGAACGACGTGGTGCTGGCCACGGCGGCCGGAGCGATCGGGCGCTTCCTCGCGACGCGCGGGGTCGACGTGGAGGAGGCGGCCTTCCGCGCCCAGGTACCGGTCAGCACGCGAGCGAGCGACGACCGCCAGGCGGGGAACCGCGTCGTGATGCTGATGGCCGACCTCCCCATCGGCGAGACCGACCCGGTCGCGCGGCTCGACCAGGTGCACAACACCATGACCCGACTCAAGCGCTCACGCCAGCGCTTCGGCGTCCAGCTCATCGAAGAGGTCTCGGACCGCACCGCTCCGGCTCTGTGGATCAACTTCGCGCGGCTCGCGGCACGCCAGCGCGTCTTCAACGTGGTGATCACCAACGTGCCCGGTCCCCAGCGCCCGGTCTACCTGCTCGGGGCACGCATGGACGCGATCTACCCGCTGGTTCCCCTGGCCCAGCAGCAGGCGTTGGGAATCGCGCTCTTCAGCTACGACGGTGGACTCCACTGGGGCCTGCACGCCGACTGGGACGCGATGCCCGACCTGCACGACCTGGCCATCGGACTCGACGAGGAGTTCGAGCGTCTCCTGAAGCTGGCGGGGAACGAGTCCTGAGCGGACGCGGATCCGACTCGCCAGGCCGGGGCGACGACGGATCGCTCAGCCGAGTCGCGAGGAGATCCGGCGCAGCAGGCGCTGGACGGGATAGCGCTCGGGATCGCCTTCCTGGAGCTCGAGCAGCTGCCCGATCTGGCTCTGGATCGCCCCGGCCACGCGCTCGCGCAGCTCCATGCAGGCCTCGCGGTCCTCGTGCAGGCCGGCCAGGGGAGCAGTCTCGATCGGCTCCCCGAACAGGAAGTACTGGCGCTCGAGCCGCGGCAGGGGTCCCAGGCCCTTGCCCCGCGCGATCGGCGGGATGATCTCTCCGTGCCGGAACCAGGGCATCTCGTCGACGCCCAGCGCGCGCAGGAGATCGCCCACCGGAGAGCGCAGAACGTCGTCGGCGTCGACCACGATCTCGAACATGTCCTCGACGCCGACCGAGGCGAAGGGCACGATCGGAACGCCGAACTGGATGGCGAGGCGGGCGAAGCCGATCCGCTCCTTCCAGATCAGCCGATAGCGCTCGTGCTTGTGCTTCATCACCTCCCGGCCGCCCCCCGGAAAGACCAGCACCGCCTCACCCGCCTCGAAGAGACGCCCACAGACCTCACGCGTTCCACGCACGGCGCCGATCCGGCGCAGCAGGTCGCGCCAGACCGGGAGGGCGAAATGGTTGTGATCGCCCAGGCCGCGCACGGCGCGTCCCGTCTTCTCCCACACCTCCAGCCCCAGCATGGGGATGTCCAGGAGCCCGTAGATCGTGTGGTTGCCGGTCAGGAGCACGGCGCCCTCGCGCGGGATGTGCTCCACACCCAGCGACACCGGACTGAGCAGCCGCTTCAGCGGCTGGACGAGGGAGTCCAGCTCCTCGATGGTCCGCGGATCGAACGAGAGGTCTTCGGGCGGAGCGGGCACCCGCGGAGTCTATCTCGTTGCGGCGGCGTTCCGCGCCGTCGCGACCACCGCCTGCCCCAGGGCCAGTCCGCCGTCGTTCGCGGGGACCCTGCGCTGCTCGAGGGGCTCGAGCCCGGCCGCCACGAGCTCCCGGCGCAGGTCGGCAGCGAGCAGGCGATTCTGCAGGCAGCCGCCGCTCAGGACCACGCTGCGCAGCCCGCGCGGCCCGGCGGCGGCCGCCGCCGCCGCCGCCAGACGGGCAGCCAGCCCCGCGTGGAAGCGCCGCGCCAGCGTGGGAGCGGCCTCGCCCCGCACCCGCCCCAGGACGATCTCCCGGACCAGGTCCGCGACGGGAATCGCGCCGGCAGCCGGCGGCGGGCCGGCGGCAGCCGGTCCGGCGCCTCCCGCTTCCCGCGCCGCCGCGGACTCCAGGCGCAGCGCGGCCTCTCCTTCCCAGCTCGCGTCGTCGCAGAGATCGAGCAGCGACGACACCGCGTCGAAGAGCCGGCCGCAGGAGGAGGTCCAGGGGCTCCGCGTCCCCCGCTCGGCGATCGCCCGCACCGCCCCGAGCCGCGCCGCATCGCGGCGCGCGTGCCAGGGAAGCCGAGGCGGACCGTCCGGGAAGGCCCGCTCGAGCCACATCGCGGCCATCCGCCACGGCTCGCGCACCGCCGCATCGCCCCCGGGAAGGCGGACCCTCTCGAGATGGGCGACCCGCTCGCAGCCCAGCAGGCCGACGCGCAGGAGCTCCCCGCCCCACACCGTTCCATCGGGACCGAAGCCCGCACCGTCGAGCACCAGCGCCAGGCTGGGACCCGAGCGCCCGTGCTCCGCCAGACACGAGGCCGCGTGGGCGTGATGGTGCTGCACCGCGATGCGCCGCGCGGCGAGCCCGCCCGCGATACGGCTCCCCAGGTACTCGGGATGCAGGTCGTGGGCCACCGCACACGCCTCGACGCCGAAGAGGCCGCAGAGCCCCCGCACGCGCTCCTCGAGGGCGTCGGCCGACGCCACCGTGCCGAGGTCGCCGAGGTGCTCGGCGATCAGGACCTCTCCGCCCCGGGCCAGTGCGGGCGCGCACTTCAGGTCGCCTCCGATCGCGAGGATCGGAGGATCGGCGCGAAGTCCGTCGGGCAGCGGGATCCCGATCGGCGCGGTCGCCCGCGACAGCCGGATCGGGATGGGAGCTCCCGGCGCGCTCCGGTAGACCGGGTCGTCGTTGGGACGCGCCACGTCCCGATCGTGCTCCACCACCAGATCCGCAATGCCAGCGAGCCTCTCGCGGACCGAGGCGTTCTCGTGCAGCGTGGGCTCGCCGGAGCGATTCGCCGACGTGAGGACCAGGGCGGGGAAGCGCGCCGGGTCGCGGCCGGGCTGGGCGCCGGGTGCGAACAGGAGGAGCCGGTGCAGGGGCGTCACCGGTAGCAGCAGCCCGAGGTCCTCGACGCCGGGCGCCACCTCGGGTGCCAGACCCAGCGCGCGACAGGCCGCTTCCCGTCGCGGAGCCAGCACCACCGCGTGCACACTCGACAAGGGTGTGCGGCCGTGCGCCGAGAGCTGCACCAGCGTCTCGGCCGCGGCCTGATCCGGGACCATCACCGCAAACGGCTTCGTGGGCCGCTCCTTGCGCTTGCGCAGGAGGGCGACCGCGTCGGCGCGCGTGGCATCGACCGCCAGGTGGAAGCCCCCGTAGCCTTTCAGAGCGACGATGCCGCCGGCTGCCAGACAGGCGGCCGCCGCCTCCACGGGGTCGCCGGCGGGAACGCTCCCGTCCGCCGAACGGGCGCTCAAGCCGGGGCCGCAATCCCCGCAGGCGATGCCTTCGGCGTGGAAGCGGCGATCGGACGGATCCTCGTACTCCTCCCGACACGCGTCGCAGAGCGGAAAAGCGGCCAGGCTGGTGCGCTCCCGGTCGTAGGGCAGCGTCCGCAGCACCGATGCGCGGGGCCCGCAATCTGCACAGTGCGTGAACGGATAGCGGTAGCGCCGGTCGGCGGGATCGAAGAGCTCCTCCGTACAGGCGCCGCAGATCGCCACATCGGGCGGAATGCGCGTGGACGATCCGCGCACCGAGACCTCGCTCTGCTCGACGGCGAAGTCGCGCTTCCCGCGCGGCGGCTCGGTCACGATGCGGCTCGCCTCGATGCGCGCGCGCGGCGGCGGCTCGTCCTCCAGTGCGCGGAGCCAGGCCTCGAGCGAGGATCTCTCGCCCTCGAGCACGACGCGGACGCCGTCCTGGGTGTTCTGCACGCCGCCGCCCAGCCCGCGCGCACGCGCCTGGCGCATGGCCCAGGGACGAAAGCCGACTCCCTGGACGACGCCCGAGAGATGCAGCGCGCGTCGGATCACCGCCATCAGCAGATCCGCGGCAGGGGATCGCCCGCCGGGAACGGAAGCAGGCGGCGCGCACCGATGCGCGTCTCGACCACGACCCGGGGCCTCCCCACGCTCACCCGTCCGATGCGCTCCGCATCCCTTCCCAGGGAGTGGGCGCGCAGCGACGCCAGCGCAGCGTCGCTCTCGGATTCCGGCACGAACGCGAGCAGGCGGCCCTCGCAGGCCAGAAACAGGGGGTCGAGACCGAGGAGCTCGCACGCGGAGGCCACCGCGGCGTCGACGGGAAGCGAGGCCTCGCGCAGCTCGATCTCCACGCCCGCCGCGCTCGCGATCTCGTGGAGCACGGCCCCCACGCCTCCCCGGGTCGGGTCGCGCAGGCAGTGCACGTCCGCTCCCACCGCGAAGAGCGCCTCCACCAGGTCGGGAAGCGGTGCGCTGTCGCTCTCGATGGCGCTCTCGAAGGCGATTCCCTCACGCACGGAGAGCACGGCGGCGCCGTGCCGGCCGACGCAGCCGGAGACCAGGATCGCGTCTCCCGGGCGCACCCGCGCGGGTCCTACCTCCCGTCCGGCGGGCACGATCCCGATTCCGGAGGTGTTCACGAAGAGGCCGTCGCCCTTGCCCCGCTCGACCACCTTGGTATCGCCGGTCGCGATGGGCACCCCGGCCGCGTGCGCCGCGCGCCCGAGCGAGGCCATCAGTCCACGCAGGCGCTCGATCGGAAGCCCCTCCTCCAGCACCAGTGCGCACGAGAGCGCCAGGGGGCGCGCCCCGCACATGGCGAGGTCGTTCAGGGTGCCGTGCACCGCGAGCGAGCCGATGTCGCCGCCGGGGAAGACGAGCGGGTCCACCACGAAGGTGTCCGTGGTGAAGGCGATCCGTCCACCCGCCAGCTCGGGCGGCTCCAGCAGGGCACCGTCGTGGCGGCTCGCCAGTGCCGGATTGTCGAGTGCCGGCAGCAGGAGCTCCTCGAAGAGGCGTGCGCTGGCTCCCGCCCCGGCTCCGTGGGAGAGGGTGATGCGGTCCGCGTCGAGAGGACGCGGACAGCTGGCGCCGAGCAGGGCGTCGCCCCGGGTGCTCCGACTCATGCCACGTCCTCCTCCGGCTCCGGTGCCGCTCGATAGGCGAAGTAGGCGGCACAGGCGCCCTCGGCCGAGACCATCGGCGCGCCCAGCGGGTGGTCGGGCGTGCAGCGGCCTCCGAAGGCGCCGCACTCGGGCGGACGGATGCGCCCGCGCAGGACCTCCGCCGCCCTGCACTCGGCCGGCTCTGGCGCGCCCGCGAGCTCCGCCGGGAGCAGGCGCTCCGCATCGAGCTGGGCGTAGGGTCCCCGCAGCCGGAGCCCGCCGTCGGGGAGCAGACCGACCCCGCGCCAGGACCGGTCGGCCACCTCGAAGACCTCCTCGAGCAGCGCCCGGGCGACGGGATTGCCGTCCGGACGCACGGCCCGCGCGTACTGGATCTGCACGCGCGCCTCGCCGCGCTCGAGCTGCTCTACCGCGAGGAGCGCACCCTGAAGGATGTCCACCGGCTCGAATCCGGTGACCACGACGGGCATCCGGTGCCGCCGCGCGATCGGCGCGTACTCGGCCGTGCCCATCACGGTGCAGACGTGTCCGGCCGCCAGGAACGCGTCCACCCGCGAATCGCCCGCGCCGGCGATCGCCTCCAACGCGGGCGGCACGCGCACGTGGGAGGCGAGCAGGTGGAAGTTGCGGAGGCCGCGCGCGAGGGCCCAGCGGGCGGCGCCCGCCACCGCCGGTGCGGTCGTCTCGAAGCCCACGGCCAGGAAGACCACCTCGCGCCCGGGCAGGCGCTCGGCGAGGCGTGCCGCATCGAGCGGCGAGTAGACGACGCGCACGTCCGCGCCGCGCGCGCGGGCCGCGAAGAGGTCACCGCGGGAGGCCGGCACGCGCAGCATGTCCCCGAAGCTGCACAGCACCACGTCGGGTCGCGCGGCCAGGGCCTGTGCCCGGTCGAGCGTCTCGAGCGGCGTCACGCAGACGGGGCAGCCGGGCCCGTGCAGGAGCTCCACGCGCTCCGCGATCAGGGCATCGATCCCGCTCGAGAGGATCGAGTGCGTCTGCCCTCCGCAGACCTCCATCAACGTCCAGGAGCGGCTGGCACGGGCGAGCACCGCATCCGCAAGGCGCCGCACCGCGTCCGGATCGCGGAACTCGTCGACGTACCTCACGACTGCCCCAGCCAGCCCAGCAGCTCGCTCGCCGCGGCCTCGTCGATGCGCTGCAGGGCGAAGCCCGCGTGCACCAGGATCCACTCGCCCGGCGCCGCATCCGGCAGGGTCTCCAGACAGACATCCTTGCGCACGCCGCCGAAATCGACCCGCGCCACCCGCAGCCCGGCCTCGATCGAGACCTCGGCGATGCACCCGGGCACTGCGAGGCACACGGCTAGGACCGCTCCGCGCCCAGCCAGGCGAGCCAGGCGTCGATTCCCTCGCCCGTGCGCGCCGAGAGCGCGAGGGCTGGGAGATCGGGGCGCGCACGCCGGGCACCCGCCAGGCAGCGCTCGAGATCGAAGTCCACGTGCGGAAGCAGGTCCAGCTTGCTCACCACCAGGAGATCCGCGTCCGCGAAGACGGCGGGGTACTTCTCGGGCTTGTCGTCGCCCTCGGTGACCGAGACCAGCACCGCCCGACGCGTCTCGCCGCAGGCGAAGGGCGCAGGACACACCAGATTGCCGACGTTCTCGATCCAGAGGCGCTCGACGCCATCGAGATCGAGATCCTCCAGCGCATGCTCCACCAGGTGCGCGTCCAGGTGGCAGAGCGAGCCCGTCACGACCTGCGCGACCCGCGCCCCACACGCCTCCACCCGGCGCGCGTCGTGGTCCGTTGCGCAGTCGCCTTCGACGACCGCCTGGCCCGCCACCGCCGGACCGAGTGCGGCGAAGGTCGCCTCGAGGAGCGCCGTCTTGCCCGCTCCGGGCCCGCCCACCAGCCCCACCGCTTCGATGCCGCGCGCGGCGAGGCGCTTCTTCAGCGCCTCCGACCGGCGGTCGTTGTCCTCCAGCAGCGAGCGTTCGACGACCACCCGTCGGGCTTCGACCTCGTGATCGTGGTGGTGGAGCCGAGGCTCCCCGGGCTGGCCACAGCCGCACGTCCCGCACATCAGATCACCTCCATCTCCTGCAGCTCGAGCTCGCGCCCGGGCACGGGCTCGAGCGTCAGCTCGGCCCCCGCCGCCGCGGTCCGCTCGGCGCAGATCGGGAAGGCCGAGGCGAGCGCCTCGGGAACCACGCCCGACAGCTCGCCGACGCGCACTCGCAGCGCGACGATGCGGGAGCCTCCACTCCGTTCCAGGTGCTCGGAGGCCAGGGCCAGGAGCGAGAGACAGAGCTTCGTCTCGTGCACGGTCATGCGCTCCCGCCGCGCAGCTCGTGCACGGTCATACGCTCCCGCCGCGCAGCTCGTGCACGGTCATGCGCTTCCGTCGCGCAGCTCGCCCACGATGGCGCGGATCGCTGCGCACGCCTCGGCCACTCCGCGCTCTACGGGCGGGGAGAGCCCTTCGCCCTGGGTCCGGGCCACCTCGATGCCGACGAGGGCCAACCAGCCCGGCTCCCGACCGAGGGCACGCGCCAGCTCCAGCCCGTCCGCGAGACCGAAGCCGTGACTCGACCAGCTGCGCACCTGCGGGAGCGCGTCCGGATCGATGCGACGCACCTGCCCGGGCCTCCCCCCCGAGCACATCGCGTCCACCAGCACGGCCGCGTCCACGCCCTCCAGCTCCTGCGCGAGATCCGGGCCGGGCGTGTGGCAGGCGACCACGCCCACCTCCTGCGGGAGCCGACCCGCCAGGCGCTGCGCCACGCACAGACCGGCCGCGTCGTCGCCGTGGGGCGTGCCGATTCCGATCACGCGGATCCGCACGGGCCGTCCCTCCGCTCGACACGGACGTCGAGGAAGTGCACCGCGCACGAGATGCACGGATCGTAGTCGCGGATCGCGGCCTCGCACGAGCGGCGCAGCTCGCGGTCGTCGCGATCGAGCAGCTCGGGAACCAGGGCGCGCAGGTCCGCCTCGATCTGGGCCTGGTTCTGCGACGTGGGTGGCACGATGCGGATGCGCTCCACCTCGCCGCGCTCGTCTCCGGAGATCGCGATCGCCAGCATTCCGCGCGGCGCCTCGGTGATCGCGATCCCGGATGCGGCGCGCGGCGTCCAGCTCCGCTCCTCGGAAGGCGCCCAGCTCCGCTCCTCGGAAGGCGTCCAGCTCCGCTCCTCGGAAGGCGCCCAGCTCCGCTCCTCGGAAGGCGCCCAGCTCCGCTCCTCGGGAGGCGCCCAGCTCCGCTCCTCGGAAGGCGCCCAGCTCCGCTCCTCGGGAGGCGCCCAGCTCGGCACGTCGGGGGTCGCCTCGACCGACTCGATGGCCCGGATCGCCTCGTCCATCGCCTGGATCACCTCGATTCCG
>JANQFA010000240.1 GCA_028278065.1 Myxococcota bacterium | reverse complement strand
TCCGGGGGCTCGTAGTCGCGCAGGCTCTGCGCGAGGAGCTCCGGGCCGGCGTCCGACGGGTCGTCGTCGGCGCGCGCGCGCCGCTCCAGGCGGGCGCGCGCCCCCTCCTCGGAGCAGCGGGCCTCCAGCAGCCAGGCGTCCCAGCCCCGCGCCCCGGCGACCTCCAACGCCGCCCCGCGGCGCGCGGCCCGCGACCAGGTCGCATCGAGGACGGCCACGCGGCCCGACTCGACCAGCGGTACCGCCCGCAGCAGGAGCCCGGCGTAGACCGCTTCGCTCCGGGCGTCGCTGTACAGTCCCTGCGCCGACCCGCCCCGCGCCGTGGGCTCCATGCCGGCCATCTTCTTGCGCGTGCGGTCGGAGCTCACCACCGCGCCCTGCAGCAGGTCCGAGACCATGCCGGCCACGGTGCTCTTTCCGCTCCCGACGGTCCCAGCCACCAGCACCAGGGCCCCTCGCTCCGGCTCTGCGAGGAACGCTTCGGCGGCCGCGAGGTGGCGCAGCGCGCTCTCGCGCGCGTCTGCCCGCTGCGCCTCGGGGACGTCTCCCTCGGACGCCACGATCGCCGCCACCTTGGCGCGTACCAGGGCGCGATAGGCCTGATACGCATCGACGACTCCGTACAGGCCGAAATCGTCGCGCGCCGCCGCGTAGACGGCGAGGAAACGGGCGGCCAGATCCGCGCGCCCGCGATAGCTGAGGTCCATGGCGAGGAAGGCGACCTCGCTGGCCGCGTCGATGCGGCGCAGGCGCTCGCTGAACTCGATGCAGTCGATGATCGCCGGCTCCGCCCCCTCCTCCTCGAACCAGACGTGGGCCAGGTGCAGATCGCCGTGTCCATCCACCGCCAGACCGGCGCGTCGACGCTCCTCGAATCGGCCGGCCCGCCCCGCGAAGCGGTCCCTGCAGGCCGCGACCAGAGCGTCGACCCGCTCGCGGGGAACCTCCTCGAGCCCGGCTCCGGCCAGAGCCTCCACGCACTCGGTGACCGGCTGGATGACCCGCGCCAGCCATTCCCCGGCGGTGAACGGAGCCGGAACGCCCAGGCCGTGCGCATCGTGGAACCGGGCCATCCGCTTCGCGACCCGATCGAGATCCGCGGCAGCGAGGGAGCCGGCGGCGAGGCGCGCCAGGCCGTCGCCTCCGTCGGGCAGACGTCGCATCACGACGCAGTGCTCGAGCGCCCCATCTCGCACCGCCTCGGACAGAGGCCCCACCTGCCAGACCCCGTCGACGCGCTCCACCGGAGCCACGCCGAGGTACACGTCCGGTGCCAGGCGTCGGTTCAGGTCCACCTCACGCCCGCAGTCCGCGTTCCGCTCGGAGCGACGCGAGAAGTCCAGGAAGCCCAGGTCCACCGACTTGCGCAGCTTGTAGACGCGTCGCCGCGTAAGGAAGACATGAGAGATGTGGGTCTGGACGTGCTCGACGCCGTCGGCGGCGTCGGGATCCGCCGGATGGGCCTCGACCCGCGCGAGCGCCCGGGGAATCTCCGGATCCAGCGCTTCCATCGCCTCGAAGAGTAGGCCCGCCTGGGACGCGCGCACCAAGGAACGGACCCGCCCGCGGCCCGAGCGGATCGACGCCCGACACGAGAAAGCGACGCAGGCCAGACCCCGCCGCACTCCCTGTCTGACACATCGTCAGATCTGGTAGGCTGTTGCGGGAGAAACCCGATCCATGAGCACCCAGATCCCCATCCAGGAGGGCCTGTTCACCTGGCCCGCGCCCTCGCCCCAGCTGATCGGAAGCCGCTGCCTCAACTGCGGAGAGGTCACCTTCCCGGCCCAGCCGAGCTGCCCGGCCTGCACCAGCGACCGCACCGAGGAGGTGCTCCTCTCGCGACGGGGGACCCTCTGGACGTGGACCATCCAGCACTTCCCGCCCCCGTCGCCGCCCTGGCTGGGCGACCCGAAGGCCTTCGAGCCGTTCGGTGTCGGCTACGTGGAGCTTCCCGAGGGCGTGCGGGTGGAGGCACCGCTCACGGAGAACGACGCCGACTCGCTCGAGATCGGGATGGAGATGGAGCTCGTCGTCCGCCGCTTCGACGAGGACGCCGACGGCAACGAGCGCATGACCTTCTACTTCAAGCCGGCCGCCTGAGAGCCCGCGGAGAGCGCTCCCATGGACATCGCGATCATCGGAATCGGTCTGCACCCCTTCGGTCGCCACGAGGGGGTGTCGGCCATGGAGATGGGCGTCATCGCTGCGCGCCGCGCCCTCGACGACGCCGGCCTGAGCTGGCAGGACGTGGACATCGCCTGCGGAGGGAGCCTGCAGGTGCTGCAGCCCGACACCATGGGCAAGTTCATGGGCCTGACGGGCATCCCCTTCACCAACCTCTACAACGGCTGCGCGACTGGGGGGAACCTGCTCCTGTCCGCGGCCAACGCGATCCTGGCCGGCAGCGGGGACGTGGCCATCGCGATCGGCATGGACAAGCACCCGCGCGGAGCCTTCTCGGTGGGCGACGACCTGGCCGGGATCGGCCTCGGGCAGTGGTACGGCGAGGTCGGACTGGCGGTGAATCCGCAGTTCTTCGGCATGAAGACCCAGCGCTACATGCACGACCACGGGATCAGCGAGGACACCCTGCACCGCATCGCGGTCAAGGCGTTCGAGAACGGCTCGCGGAACCCCCAGGCCTGGCGCCGCCGGGCCCTCTCCTACGAGGAGATCGCCACCTCCGAGATGGTCTGCGACCCGCTGCGCAAGTACCACTTCTGCTCGCCCAGCGAGGGTGCCGCCGCGATGGTCGTGTGTCGGGCCGACCGGGCGGCGCGCTACACGACGAAGCCGATCCACATCCGGGCCGACGTCTTCAAGACTCGGCTCTACGGGTCCTTCGAGGTGATGCACGCCAGCATTCCCGCGGATTCGCGGCCCAGCCCCTCGGTGCAGGCCTCCCGGTCGGCGTTCGAGGCAGCGGGGATCGGCCCCGAGGAGATCGACGTGGCCCAGGTGCAGGACACCGAGGCCGGCCACGAGATGATGCACATGGCCGAATGCGGCTTCTGCAAGGACGGCGAGCAGGAAGCCCTCGTGCGGGACGGCGCCACCGGGATCGGCGGCCGGATTCCGATCAACACGGACGGCGGCCTCCTGGCCAACGGCGAGCCGATCGGCGCATCGGGCCTGCGTCAGGTGTACGAAGTCTGCCTCCAGCTGCGCGGCGAGGCGGGCCAGCGCCAGGTGCCCGGCGACCCGAGCACCGGATTCACCCACGTGTACGGATTCCCGGGCGTCTCCTGCGCCACGGTCCTCTCGCGCTGAACGTGGCGCGGCGACTCGAAGGCAGGGTGGCCCTCGTGACCGGGGGATCGCGCGGCATCGGCAAGGCCATCGCGGGGGCCTTCGTGGAGGCGGGCGCACAGGTGATGATCACCTCGCGCAAGGCGGACGCCTGCCGGGCGGCGGCCGCGGAGATCGGCGACGGCTGCGCCTGGGCCGCCGGGCACGTGGGGCGCGCCGAGGACGCGGAGCGGGTGATCGACGCGACGCTGGAGCGCTTCGCCGGCCTGCACATCCTCGTGAACAACGCAGCCACCAATCCCTACGCGGGTCCACTGATCGACGCCGATCTCCCGCGCTGGCAGAAGACCCTGGACGTCAACCTGACCGCGCCCCTCCTCTGGACCCAGCTCGCGTGGCGCCGAGCCCTGCAGCGGGGAGGCGGCTCGGTGATCAACATCGCCAGCGTCGGCGGCTTCGGGACCAGCCCCATCCTCGGGAGCTACGACGTCACCAAGGCCGCCCTGATGCACGTCACGAAGCAGCTCGCCGCCGAGCTCGCGCCCGGCGTCCGCGTCAACGCGATCGCCCCCGGGCTCATCAAGACCGACTTCGCGCGGGCCCTGTGGGACGACGGACGCGGGGAGAAGGTCGCCGAGGCCTACCCGCTGAAGCGGCTCGGCGAGCCCGAGGATGTTGCGGAGGCGGCCCTGCACCTCGCCGACGACGCCACCAGCGGCTGGGTGACGGGCCAGACCCTCGTGCTGGACGGCGGAGGGCTCGTCGCCTTCAACCGGGTCAGCTGACCTCTCCCGCGAACGGGTCTCCGGTCGGGACCGTTGGGTTAACTTGCCCGCAGCCGTGAAGGAGTCACCGTGCGCGCCAACGCCCGCCGCCCCATTGCCTGCGGGGTCGCTGCGCTCCTCCTGGCGGCCCTGTCCTGTGGCGGCGGCGGCGAGCGCTCGGCACCCGCATCCGGCAACCGCGTGGACATGTACGACAACGTGTTCAACCCGGTCGTGATCCGGATCGCGCCCGGCGAGCGGGTCACGTGGAAGAACCTGGGCCGCAACCCCCACAACGCCGTCGCCGACGACTTCGCCTGGTCCACGGAGAAGGATTTCGGGAGCCTCGTCATGCCCGCGGGCACCGAGGCCTCGGTGGAGTTCGGCCAGACAGGCGTCTTCCCCTACTTCTGCACCTTCCACGGCGCCCCGGGCGGCATCGGGATGGCGGGCGCGGTGGTCGTAGGGGACGCCGAGTACAGCGCGGATGCCACCGGAGCTCCGCGTGCCGTGGCCGAGCCCACCCTCGCCACCCGGCGCGTTCCCCAGGACTACCCGACGATCCAGTCCGCCGTCGACGGCGCGGCGCCGGGCGACCTCGTCCTGGTCGACCGCGGCGTCTATCGCGAGGAGGTGACCGTCACGACGCCGTCGCTGGTGATCCGCGGCGTGGATCGCAACGAGGTGATCATCGATGGCGAGTTCGTGCGGGGCAACGGTGTCCTCGTCCTGGCGGACGCGGTCGCCATCGAGAACATGACCGCGCGCAACGCGCTCACCAACGGCTTCTTCTGGACGGGCGTGACCGGCTTCCGCGCCTCCTACCTGACCGCCTACAACAACGGAACCTACGGGATCTACGCGTTCGACTCGAGCGATGGGCTCTTCGAGCACTCCTACGCTTCGGCGTCCCCGGACTCCGGGTTCTACGTCGGGCAGTGCCAGCCCTGCCGGACCGTGCTCCGCCACCTGGTCGCGGAGCGCAACGCCCTGGGCTACTCGGGCACCAACGCGGGCGGGGATCTCTACATCGCGAGCTCCGTGTGGCGCAACAACGGCTACGGCATCCTGCCGAATACCCTGGATTCGGAGCTGCTGCCGCCCCAGCGCGGTGCGACGATCGTGGCCAACCTCGTCGTGGACAACAACTACGACGCCCCGTCGCTCCCGCTGATGTACGCGGGCTTCGAGAACGGCATCTCGGTCGCGGGAGGACTGGAGAACGTCATCGAGCGCAACGTCGTGATCGGCCACCGCGCCCACGGGATCGCCGTCCTGCCGAACTACCAGGAGAACTTCTGGCCGGGACGGGACAACGTGATCCGCGACAACGTCGTGCGTCGCTCGGGGCGTGCAGACCTGGCCGTCAGCGGACCCATGGGCGGGGGCAACTGCTTCGAGGGGAACGAGTTCCGGACCAGCGCACCGCCGGGCCTCGAGGCCTGGAACGGCTGCGCCGGGCTGCGGCTTCCCCTCGGCTGGGACCTCTTCCCGGCCGCCCGCTCGGTACGCCGGATCCTGCACGCGCAGAGCGACGCGTTCTCGACTCCCGACTGGCGCACGCAGCCGGCTCCTCCCCCCCAGCCGCAGATGCCCGAGGGAGAGGACGCTCCGGTACGGCCGGCCTTCGAGGTATTCGACGGGCTCGACTTCGACCCGGCGCAGGCCGGGCTCCCCGCCGAGGCGGCGGCATGGCTCGACGGCAGCGCGCGCGAAGCGACACCGATCGAACCCCAAGGCCTGCTGGCATCGCTGCTCTTCCGCTGGTCGTACTACCTGCCTCTTCTCGGCCTCGTGCTGGGCGTTGCCCGCGCGCTGCGCGGGCGCATCCTGCAGGGAGTCGTCGTCTACGTGGGAAGCGAGGTCGTCACGCTGCTGCTGGCGCTCGCGGGCGGCTGGGCCCGCGCCGGGATCGGCGGATGAGCCTGCGCCGCCGCGACCTCCTGCGCCGCAGCCTGGCCGGAGCCGCGGGAGCCGCCGGAGCATTGCTCGGACGTCGCGCGCGGGCGGCTGAGGACGGCCACGACGCGTACGCGCCGCACCCGGGTCACGCACGGCCCACGCCCGTGCTGCACGGCGCGTACGGAGGACACGCCACGCCCCCGCCGCATCTGGGGGCCGCCTCCCTGGACGCCGTCCTGCGCCCTCCTGCCGCAGAGCCCGGCACCGGGCCCCGCACCCGCGACGTCTCGCTCTGGGTGAACGAGCAGCCGGTCGACGTGGCTCACGACGTCCGCTTCGAGGCCTGGACCTACAACGGGAGCGTGCCCGGGCCGATCCTGCGCGCGAACGAGGGAGACGAGCTGGTCGTCGCATTCCGAAACCTGGGCCTGCACCCCCACAACGTCCACTTCCACGGACGCCACGACGTGCGCTTCGACGGCTGGCAGCCGATCCCGGCCGGCGGCCAGGAGACCTACCGCATCCGTGCCGAGCCCTTCGGCCTGCACCCCTACCACTGCCACGCGCTGCCGGTCTCCCGGCACATCGCGCGCGGTCTCTACGGCGCCCTCCTGGTCGATCCTCCCGGCGGACGCCCGCCGGCGCACGAGTTCGTGCTCGTGCTGTGCGGCTTCGATCTGGACGGTGACGGCAGGAACGAGCTGTACGCCTGGAATGGCGTCGCGGGCTTCTTCAGCCGCTTCCCCATCAAGGTGCCCGCCGGCGAGCTGGTCCGGCTCTACGTGCTCAACATGGTCAGCGGCGACCCGGTCGCGTCCTTCCACCTGCACGCCGAGACCTTCGACGTCTACCGCAGCGGCACGGGCCTCGAGCCGGACGAGCACACGGACGTGGTCACCCTCGCTCAGGCCGAACGGGCCATCCTGGAGTTCCGGCTCCCCAGCCGGGGCCGCTACATGTTTCATCCGCACCAGGTCCACATGGCCGAGGCGGGGGCAATGGGCTGGTTCGCGGCGATCTAGGGGCCGGCGCCGACGCCGGACCACGACCAAATTCCCTTCGGTTTCGATGGCTTCGAGCCGAATCCTCGCGTGGATTCCAGACCCGGGGGCAGGTTCGCCGGCAAGCCCGGATCTGGCAGGGCGAGCGTGGTATCCCTTGGAACCGCGGCCCACGAGGCGCACCCGAGGAGGATCCATGTCGGATGCAGTGACTCCCTTCCGCATCGAGGCCAGCGACGCCGAGCTGGACGACCTGAAGCGCAGGCTGCAGGCGACGCGCTGGCCCGAGCGCGAGTGCGTCGACGACTGGTCCCAGGGCATCCCCCTCGCCTACGTGCAGGAGGTCTGCGCATACTGGGCCGAGAAGTACGACTGGCGCGCTCGCGAGGCGTACCTGAACTCCTTCGACCAGTTCCAGACCCGGATCGAGGAGCTGGACATCCACTTCGTCCACGTGCGCTCACCGCACGAGGACGCGCTCCCCCTGGTGATCACCCACGGCTGGCCCGGGTCCATCGTCGAGTTCCACAAGGTGATCGGACCGCTCACGGATCCCGCCTCCCACGGCGGCGACCCCGCCGACGCGTTCCACGTGGTGTGCCCGTCGCTCCCCGGCTACGGCTTCTCGAGCAAGCCCGCCACCCACGGCACGGGCGTCGACCGCACCGCCACCCTCTGGGATCAGCTGATGCGGCGGCTCGGATACGAGCGCTACGTGGCCCAGGGCGGCGACTGGGGCGCCATGGTCACCACCGCGATCGGGATGCAGGATCTGGGCGCCTGCGCGGGGATCCACCTCAACATGCCCATCGCCCCGCCCGACCCGGACACCCTGGGCGAACTCACCGAGCAGGAGAAGGGAGCGATGGCGTCCCTGCAGCACTACCAGCAGTGGGACTCGGGCTACTCCAAGCAGCAGAGCACCCGGCCCCAGACCGTCGGCTACGGACTCGTGGACTCCCCCGCCGGCCAGGCCGCCTGGATCCTGGAGAAGTTCTGGGCATGGACGGACTGCAACGGACATCCCGAGAACGCCCTCGGCCGCGACGAGCTGCTCGACAACGTCATGCTCTACTGGCTCCCCGCCACCGCGGCCTCCTCGGCGCGCCTCTACTGGGAGAGCTTCAACCAGATCGCCTTCGGCGACGTCGAGATGCCCACGGGCTGCAGCATCTTCCCCAAGGAGATCATGCGCACCTCGAAGCGCTGGGCGGCGAAGCGCTTCAAGAACCTGATCCACTGGAACGAGCTCGAGAAGGGCGGCCACTTCGCCGCCTTCGAGCAGCCGGACCTCTTCGTGGAGGAGGTCCGAACCTGCTTCCGCCCGCTCCGCGCCTAGGCGAGTCAGCCCTCCTGGGCCGCCTCGCGCGCCTTGCGCAGCTTGCACTCGCGGGCGGCCAGGGGGCTGCACTCGCAGTCCTTCCCGGTGCCGCCACAGCTGCCCCGCAAGCGGCGCCCCTGCAGGATGGCCCCCAGGGACATGGCCAGGACGACGATGCCGAAGACGACCAGGGTCGCGAGGAAGGTCTCCATGAGAGGAGTCTACTCGCCGGCGGGCCGCTCGTCTCGCGGGTCGATGACGCGGGGGAAGGCGCGCGTGCCGGTGACCCGATAGCCGCCGTCGGGCTGCCGGGCGATGAAGTAGGCCGCCAGGCCCTCCCGCTCGGCGACGCGTAGACCCTCTTCGGGGCCCAGCACCATGAGCGCCGTGGCCCAGGCGTCGGCTCGGGCCGCGTCGGCATGCACCACGCTGACCGAGGCGAGCGCGTGCTCGGCCGGGCGACCGGTGCGCGGATCGATGATGTGGTGGCGCCGCACGCCGCCCTCCTCGTAGAACGCCCGGTAGTCGCCCGAGGTGGCCATGGCCCGATCGGCCAGCTCCACCGCCGCTCGCACCACCCTGCCCTCCTCGTCGGGCTGCTCGATGCCCAGGCGCCAGGGCCCTCCGCCCGGGCGCTCGCCCCGCGCGCGGACCTCGCCCCCGATCTCCACCAGGATCCCGTCCCAGCCCTGCGCCACGAGCGCGTCCAGCACCTCATCGACGGCCCAGCCCTTGGCGATCGCCGAGAGATCGCACTCCAAAGCCGGGTGGAGCTTGCGCGCGGTCCCCTGCCCCGGACGCAGGTCGAGCCGCGACCATCCCACGCGCTCGCGCAGCGAGGCCAGCTCCTGCGCGTCGGGGCCCTGCCCCGCTGCCCGCGCGCCAGCGCCGAACCCCCAGGCCGCCACCAGCGGGCGCACGGTCACGTCCAGCGCGCCCCCGCTCCGGCCGCCCACGTCGCGCGCGATACGCAGCACCTCGAGCGTCTCGGGCGAGAGAGGCTGGGGATCGGTCGAGGAGCTCGCGTTCCAGAGGGAGAGCTCGGACTCCGGGTCCCAGGTGGACATCAACCGGTTCACCCGCTCCAGGCGAGCCTCGACCGCCTCCCGCGCCGACACGAGGTCTTCCCGGGAGCGTCCGGCTCCCGACAGCGTGACCGCCCAGGTGGTGCCCATCGTGGCCCCGGAGAGCGAGACGCGCTCGGGCAGGCTGCACCAGAGGGTGCGCACCGAGGCGGCGAGCAGCAGGACCAGGAAGACGGGTAACAGGATGCGCGCGCGGCGCGGCAGGATTTCCGGGCCGGAGGCCGTGGCTCAGTCCCCGAAGTCGTCGAACAGGATGCTCTCGGGCTCCACGCCCAGGCCGTCGAGCATCTTCTTGCACGCGTCGATCATCATCGGAGGCCCGCACAGGTAGTACTCGATCTCCTCCGGGGCCGGGTGGTCCTTCAGGTAGTTGTCGTAGAGAACCTGGTGGATGAAGCCCACGTAGCCCTCCCAGTTGTCCTCCGGAAGCGGCTCGGAGAGGGCCAGGTGCCACTCGAAGTTGGGGCTCTCGCCCGCGATCGAGTCGAAGTCGTCCACGTAGAACGCCTCGCGCAGGGAGCGGGCCCCGTACCAGAAGGTCACCTTGCGATCCGTGTGCAGGCGTCCGAACTGGTCGAAGATGTGCGAGCGCATGGGTGCCATGCCGGCCCCACCCCCGACGAAGCACATCTCGTTCTTCGTCTCGCGGGCGAAGAACTCGCCGTACGGCCCCGAGATGGTGACGTCGTCACCGGGCTTGAGGTCGAAGATGTACGAGGACATGAGCCCGGGCGGCGCGTCGGGCGCACCCGGCGGGGGCGACGCGATGCGCACGTTCAGCATGATGACGCCCTTCTCCTCCGGGTAGTTCGCCATCGAGTAGGCGCGCACCACCGGCTCGTCCACCTTGGAGACGTAGCGCCACAGGTCGAACTTGTCCCAGTCCTCGCGGTACTGCTCCTCGACTTCGAAGTCCTTGTAGTTCGCCACGTGGGGCGGGCACTCGATCTGGATGTAGCCGCCGGCGCGGAACGGCACCTCCTCGCCCTCGGGCAGCTCCAGGATCAGCTCCTTGATGAAGGTGGCCACGTTGTGGTTGGAGCGCACCTTGCACTTCCACTTGCGGACGTCGAAGACCTCCGGCGGAAGCTCGATCTCCATGTCCTCCTTGATCTTCACCTGGCAGGCCAGGCGCTCGCCCTCGCGCGCCTCCTTGGGTGTGATGTGGGAGGCCTCCGTGGGCAGGAGCGCGCCGCCGCCCGACTCCACGACGCAGCGGCAGACGCCGCAGGTGCCCTTCCCTCCGCAGGCAGACGGAATGAAGATCCCCGAGCTGGCGAGGGTGCCCAGCAGGGTGCCGCCCGGCGAGACCTCGATCGTCTTGTCCGGGTCGTGGTTGATCGTCACCTTCGCGGTCCCGCCCGGCAGCAGGCGGGCCTTCACCACCAGGAGAAGGGCCGTCAAGGTCACGATGACCACGGTGAAGCCGATCATGCCGAAGAAGATGGTTTCCACGTTGGACCTGCTAGAGCTGGATGCCGGAGAAGGACATGAAGGCGATCGCCATCAGCCCGACGGTGATGAAGGTGATACCCAGGCCCCGGAGCGGCGGCGGCACGTCGCTGTAGCGCATCCGCTCGCGCACGGCGGCCAGCGCCACGATCGCGAGAGCGAAGCCCATCCCGGAGCCGGTGCCGAAGACGGCCGCCTCGCCCAGGGTGTAGTCGCGCTGGACCATGAAGAGGGCGCCGCCCAGGATGGCGCAGTTGACGGCGATGAGCGGCAGGAAGACACCCAGGGAGCCGTACAGGGCCGGAGCGTAGCGATCGATGACCATCTCCACGATCTGCACCGTCGCGGCGATGGTGCCGATCAGGACCAGGTAGGAGAGGAAGGCCAGGTTCACACTCTCGCCGCCGGGCAGCCACGAGAGCGCACCCTCCTCGAGGAGGTTCTTGTAGAGGATCTGGTTCAGCGGGGTGGTGATCCCCAGCACGAACACGACGGCGAGGCCCAGGCCGAAGGAGGTCTCCACCTTCCGGGAGACGGCCAGGAAGGAGCACATCCCCAGGAAGAAGGCCAGGGCCATGTTCTCAACGAAGATCGCCTTCGTAGCCAGGCTGAGATAGTGCTCCAACATGGAACTCCTCCTCGATCTGCTCGGGCCGCGCGGAGCGGACCACCCAGATGAAGCAACCGATCAGAATGAAGGCCGCGGGGGACAGGACCATCAGGCCGTTGGGGACGTACCAGCCGCCCTCGCTGACCGTGGGCAGGATCGTGACGCCCAGGAGCTTCCCGGAGCCGAGCAGCTCGCGGAAGAACCCCACCAGGATCAGGACCAGGCCGTAGCCCGCCGCGTTGCCCACCGCGTCCAGAAAGGATGGCCAGGGCTTGTTCTGCATGGCGAAGGCCTCGCAGCGGCCCATGATGATGCAGTTGGTGATGATGAGGCCCACGAACACCGAGAGCTGCAGGCTGATGGAGTAGAGGTACGCCTTCAGGATCTGGTCGGCGATCATCACCATCGACGCGATGATGGTGAGCTGGGTGATGATGCGGACGCTCCCGGGAATCAGGCTGCGCAGGACGCTCACCGCCACCGTCGAGGTGACCAGGACGAAGAGAACCGCGAAGGTCATCACGATCGAGGTCTCGAGCTTCGTGGTCACCGCCAACGCCGAGCAGATTCCCAGGACCTGCAGGCCGATGGGGTTGTTGTCGATGAGGGGGTCCAGGAGGACCTCGCGCGGCTTGCTCATGACTCTGTCTTCCTCCGCATCTGAAGGATCATGACTCCTGCCTCCGCATCTCGGCGAGGTACGGCCCGAAGCCGTTCTCGCCGAGCCAGAACCGGATCAGATTGGTGACTCCGTTCGAGGTGATCGTGGCGCCGGACAGGCCATCGACGCGGTAGGGATCCTGCTCCACCGGTCCGGCCTGGCCCTTGATGACGGCGAGGCGCGGCTCCCAGCGCCGGTCGAAGACCTTGCGGCCGGGCCACAGGGCCTTCCAGCGCGGGTTGTCCACCTCTCCGCCCAGGCCCGGCGTCTCCCCGTGCTGGTAGAAGGTGATGCCTCGGACCGTGTTGGTGTCGGGCTCGATGGCCAGGTAGCCGTAGAGTGTCGACCAGAGGCCCATTCCCTCGACCGGGAGGATGTAGCCGGCCACCGCGCCGTTCTCGCCTCGGATCAGGTAGACGAGGGCCTGGTCGGGCAGGCGCCGGACCTTGGACGCGTTGTTCGGCGCAGGACGGCTCGTGTCCGGGTTCTTGGCGGCCTTCCGCTGATCGAAGGCCATCGGGTCGCCATCCACGTAGAGGCCGGTCTGCAGGTCCACGAGACGGGGCTCCAGGGCGGACTCGAAGCGGCTGCGCATCTCCTCGCGACCCAGCGATTCACCCGGCTCGAGCTTGCCCGCCACCACGAGCACGTTCTTGATCCGATCGAGCGTCTTGTTCTCCTCCTGGCGCTCGCGCAGCGCCACCGACACCGCGGAGACGGCCAGGGAGAATACGACACACAGAAGCGTCGTGAAGATGACGGTGTGGCGCGTACTATGCTCCACTGCGCGCCAGCCTCCGTGCGACGTTGCGCCGGATCGCGAAGTGGTCGATCAGGGGGGCGAACATGTTCATGAAGAGGATCGCCAGCATCATCCCCTCCGGGTAGGCCGGGTTCACCGTGCGGATCAGGATGCAGAGGGCGCCGATGCCGAAGCCGTAGATCCAGCGGCCGCTGTCGGTGTAGGAGGAGCTGACGGGATCGGTGGTCATGAAGACCGTTCCCAGGGCCCAGCCCCCGATCACCATGTGCCAGTGCCAGGGCACGCCGAACATCGGGTTGCTGTCCGACCCCAGCAGATTGAGCAGGGCGGCCATCACGATCGTCCCGATCGCGGTACCGGCCATGGTGCGCCACGAGCCCACCTGGGTCGTGATGAGGAGGCCCGCGCCGAGCAGACAGGCCAGCGCGGAGGTCTCTCCCATCGACCCTGGAATCACTCCCAGGAAGGCGTCCATCCAGCTGGCGTCGTCCAGCGCGCCGGGCGTCACGGCGGCCTGGGCCAGCAGCGTGGCTCCCGTGAAGCCGTCCACGCCCATGAAGTCGGCGGCGATCCAGGGCGCGTCGCCGGAGATGTACGCCGGGTAGGCGAAGAAGAGGAAGGCGCGACAGACGAGCGCCGGGTTGAGGAAGTTCATCCCCGTGCCGCCGAACACCTCCTTGCCGAAGACCAGGCCGAATGCCGTGCCGAGGGCCACCTGCCAGAGGGGCATGGTGGGTGGGAGGATCAGCGGGAGCAGCGCCCCCGAGACGAGGAACCCCTCGCTCACCTCGTGGCCCCGCATCTGGGCGTTGATGATCTCGATGCCCAGTCCAACGACGTGGATCACCACGAACATCGGAAGGAAGTAGAGCAGGCCCAGCACGAGGCAGGAGAAGAGGTTCCCGGAGCTGTACGCCAGTCCCAGCCACTGGAAGAGCGCGTTCTGCCAGTCCGAGAGCGGAACGGCGCCCGCCTCGATGGCGAGACAGGCCTGATAGCCCGTGTTCCAGGTGGCCATCACGAAGCACGGCTGCAGCGCGATCACCACCAGGAACATCATGCGCTTGTAGTCCATGCCGTCGCGCACGTGGGAGCCCGTGCGCGTGACATGGCCCGGCGAGAACGCCAGCGTATCGATGGCCTCGTAGGTGGAGGCCAGCTTCGAGAAGCGGCCGCCCTTCTCCACCTCCGGAGCGATCTTGTCCAGCATGTCGCGCAGGAACTGCATCAGCCTTCCTTCTCGATGCGCTCGAGGTTCTGCCGGAGGTAGGGTCCGAACTCGGTCTTGCCCGGGCACACGAAGGTGCAGAGCGCCAGGTCCTCCTCGTCCAGCTCGAGGGCGCCGAGGGCCTCGGCCTGCTCGATGTCGCCGACCACGAGGGAGCGCAGCAGGTAGGTGGCCACGGTGTCGATGGGCATCACCCGCTCGTAGGTCCCGATCGGCATCATCGGGCGGTAGGAGCCGCTGGTGTCGGTGGTCATGTCGAAGCGCTTGCCCGGGATCAGGCGCGAGAGCATGACGGGCAGGAACGAGTAGCGGCTGAAGCCGGGCTCGATCCAGCCGAGGAAGCGGCGCTTGTCACCCTCCACGACGGCGCTCACCTGGGTGTGGTAGCGACCCAGATAGCCGAACTCGGGACCGACGGCCTTCTTGCCCGAGAGCACCGAGCCCGAGACCAGACGCACCTCGCTCCCCGGCTCTTCGCGCAGCCCCTTCCAGGTGAGCTCGTCGAGGTTGGCGCCGAGCCGCGTGTGGACCGTGCGCGGCTCCAGCACGGCGGGGCCACCGATCGACACCACCCGATCCACCGACAGGACACCGGTCGCGAGCAGGCGCCCCAGCGCGATCACGTCCTGGTAGCCGATGTGCCAGACGGTGCGATGGCGCGAGGCCGGGTGCAGGAGGTGGATGTGCGTACCCGGGTTTCCGGCCGGATGCGGCCCTGCGAACTCCTCGACCTGGACCGGCGCGTCCACGGCCCGCCCGATCTCGGAGTCCTCCTCCACGCACAGGTAGGTCGTCCCCCCACAGAGACCGGCCACGGCGCGCAGCCCGCGCTCGAACTCCTCGCGCGCCTCGTGCCAGATGCGAGGGACATTGGGCGCCAGGGGATTGCTGTCCATCGCCGTCACGAAGAGCGCGTCCGGCCGGTCCTCCGGCAGCGGGACCTTGCTGAACGGCCGGGTCCGGAAGGCATTCCAGAGGCCGGACTCGACGAGGAGCGCGCGCAGCGCGTCCGGGTCGATCTCGCCGCCGCGGAAGGACTCGAAGGGCTGCAGGTCGCTCTGGACCGGCTCCCCCGCCTGCTCGCTCTCCGAGAGCTGCACCACGACCGAGCGCAGCATCCTGCGGGGGCCCCGGAAGATCGCCTGGACACGACCCGCCCCGGGGGACGTGTAGCGAACCCCCGGGCGCTTGCGGTCCTCGAAGAGGAGCTGCCCGCGGAGCACCCGGTCGCCCTCCTCGACGGCCAGGCGGGCGCGGACGCCGGGCGTATCGTCGCCCATCACGGCCACGCGGGAGATGGCGGGGCCGGGATCGATGCGCGGGTCCGGGACGCCGGCGATCGGCAGGTCCAGGCCCTTCTTGATCCGATGCACTGCCACGCGCTCTGCTCCCCTCCGAGCATCTACGAGACGCGGCCCGGCACCCCCCGGATCCAGGCCGGCCCGATCCTAGCGAGCCCTCCCCGAACGGCCAGTAACCCCCGGGATAAAATGGTAGAATCGGAAAATCGGAAGTGTCGGGAGGACGCTCGAATGACGCGACCCAAGGTCCCGATCACACGTGAGCTGATGACGACTCGCCTCATCACGCTGAGGCCCGAGATGCACGCGGTGGAAGCCGCGGCGCTCCTCCTCAAGCACCGGATCTCGGGCGCCCCGGTGGTGGACGGCGCGGGGCACATCGTGGGCCTCCTCTCCGAGTTCGACTGCCTGCAGGCGGTCGCGGCCGCCGAGTACGAGATGGACGCGGTCGACGAGATCCAGACCGTCCAGGACCTGATGAGCGAGAGCTTCATCTCGATCGGGCCGGAGGTGGATCTGTTCGGGCTCGCCACGGAGTTCATCCGGCACCGCGTGCGCCGCTTCCCGGTGGTGGAGAACGGCATCCTGATCGGCCAGGTCAGCCGCCGCGACGCCCTGGCCGCGGCCGTGACCCTGCGCCAGGCGGTGCAGAGATCGCAGCACCGGCACACGGTCTACCCGGAGGGGCGCGCCCCGATCCGCGACTACCCGAGCTAGGCCGGCCTCGCCGCGGGCCTAGAAGGGGATCCTCTCCACGAAGCGGAAGGTGGTGTTGCGCGCGTCGCCGCTGGTGTTGTCGGCGTTCAGCACGACCACGCTCGCGAAGCCCTTCACCAGCGCATCGAGGTCGTCCGCGACATCGCCGTCCGTGGACTGGCAATCCTGCGCCTGCGCGAAGTTGCGGGTCACCCGCGTCTCCTGGACCTCGCCCGGGTTGGGCGTCGTGTAGCCGGTCACGCTGCTCAGGAAGCCCAGGCCCGTGAGCCTGGCGCCGCGCGCGCGGCCGACCGAGCAGGACGGCCAGTTGACGCTCAGCACCTTGGCGACACCGGGCCGATCGCGGCTCTGCAGCCGCCGCTGGAAGGACCGCGTGCGGCGGATGCGCTCCACCAGGTTCCCCGTGTAGACCGCGGCATCCAGGTAGCTGGACGGAATGAAGGCCTGGCTCACGGCGATGGCCGGGATCCCGGCGCGCGCCGCGGTGAGCGCGGCTCCCACGGTTCCCGAGATGTCCGAGACCTCGCGCGTCACGTTCTGGCCGAAGTTGATCCCGGAGACCACCAGATCGGGAGGCTCGGGCAGGAGATGGTGGATCGCCACCAGCACCGAGTCGGCGGGGAACCCGTCCACCGCCGTCGCGGGACGACCCGATGCGGTCGTGGTGGCCGTGACAGCCATCGGCGTGGAGGTGGTGCTGTCTCCGCTCCCGCTCGCGTTGTTGAGCGGCGCGACGACGACGACGTCGAGCGCCGGGTTCGACGACAAGACGCCGACCACGGCGTCGAGCCCGGGGGCGCCGACTCCGTCGTCGTTGGTCACCAGCACGGTGAACGCGCCGGCGGGAATCGCCGCCAGCAGGAAGGCCGATGCCACCACACATCTCAGCATCTCGCACATCTTCTCAGCTCCTCGGGTTCGCGGTTCCGGCCACCGTTCGTCATGGAACGGTGTCGACCGGGGGACAAGCGACTCTCAGCGCGCGGTGGCACGATACAGCTTGGCGTCGTTGCGCTTCGCGGTGCCGAAGCGCGACTCCCAGCACTCGCCCTCCGAGCTGTGGACCTGGACCACGACTTCGGGGTCGGCCTGGAGGGGGAGCGTGCCCGCAGGCATCGGGAGGTCCGAACCGATGCCGCGAACCTGCACCAGGCCCTTGTCGTCCCGATTCGACTTCGCGCGCAGGTTGGCGCGCAGGACACCGTCGTTCTGCCGCAGCGGGTCTCGATACGCGTAGCCGAGCCCGGCGCTGTGGGCGATCCAGCAGGGGTCCCCGTCGCAGTTCCCCTGCGGCGGCACCGCCGTCTTGAGGGCGAGCTCCGGGACCCCGGCGTCGGTGTCCCAGATGCACATCGAGTATGCGGTGACGCCGATCTCCGGGTCTCCGAACGCGCCCGGCACCGTGGACTCGCCGTTCTTCCAGCTGTAGACCAGCCGGCTCTTGTCCGGCGACTTGCCCTCCCGGATGATCAGCTTGGTGCGCGCGTTCGCTCGGCAATCCGGCGCGGGGGCCAGCGGGCAGATGGCCTGTGCGCGACACTGGGAATCGCAGCCGTCGTTGTCGTCCGTGTTGCCGTCGTCGCAGGTCTCGGACGAGGTCACGATTCCGTCGCCGCAGACCTCGTCGCACGTGCTCGGCGATCCCGCACAGCTGTAGCCGGGCTCCTCGCTGCAGGTCGCGCTGCAGCCGTCTCCGCCGACGGTGCCCCCGTCGTCGCACTCCTCGCCCCCTTCGACCACCCCGTCGCCACAGACCGCGCAGCGTTGCACGGGATTGTCGGAGGCGGTCGAGGTACGACCGTCCAGGGTCCAGACCAGCGGATTGCCATCGAAGTCCACCTGGAAGGCGGCGTTCGGGTAGTAGGGCGTCCGCCCCGGCGAGAAGAGCGTGGGCTGGCCGCGATCCTGGGGACTCGGCGTGAACCGATTGTCGGACCCGACGGGAATCGTGACTTCGACCGCGTTCTCGTTGAGATACCCGAAGTGGGCGCGATACGCTCCGCCGCCCAGGTGCTCGACGCACTCGAGAATGGGCCGCACCGGATCGCTCTGGGCACGCGCGAAGGCCGGAAACAGCACGGACGCGGCCAGCATGCTGGTCCAGAGGGCGGAGCGCAGGCGGGAATCCAGCGTCACGGGGCAGCTCGCAGAAGCACGTCAGCCCGCATTGTGGTGGCAAGCCGACGGCAGAATCAACCCTTGCGTGGGGATCCGGGGACGCTGCTCCCTGGGGTTACGCTGCAGCTTCGCCCGACGGCCGCAGCGCCAGCGCGAAGGCGCCTCTGTTAGTCTCGCAAGCTCCTGCGCCTGCTCCCACCCCGCCCCCGGGAAGCCAGAACGGGTAGTCCTAGATGACTGGAATCGTCGAGTCGTGCGAGCGAGTCCGCTCCCGGACCGGGCAGCCCCGCAGCCGGCGCCCGCGAGTGGCCCCGTCGCTGGTCGTGGCCGGCCTGGTGCTGTCCTGCGGCCCCCAGGAGCCGAGTCGGAGCGCGTGGGCGCCCGATGCCGACGAGCAGGGCCACACCGCCCCGAGCGACGCCACCCGAGCCGCCAACCGAGCCTTCGGAGAGGCTCTGCCCCTGGCGGACCCGCGCGACTTCGAGGATGCCGAGCGCGGGCTCGTGGCGCGCGAGCCGCTCGTGCGAATCCTGACGGAGACCGGCGAGGTGGCCTGGGACACGGGCGCCTACGCCTTCCAGGAGGGCGCTGCGCCGGACAGCGTGAATCCCAGCCTGTGGCGACAGGCCCGGCTCAACAACCTGCACGGACTCTACGAGGTCACCGAGGGCGTCCATCAGGTGCGCGGCTACGACCTCTCGAACATGACGATCATCCAGGGCGAAGAGGGCTGGATCGTGGTCGACCCGCTCACCTCGAAGGAGACCGCCGCGGCAGCCCTCGCCTTCGCACGTCGCGAGCTGGGCGAGCGACCCATCACGGCGATCATCCTGACCCACAGCCACGTCGACCACTTCGGCGGGATCCTCGCCGCGCTTCCCGACCGGGAGGCTCGCCAGGGGGTGCGCATCATCGCACCGGCGGGCTTCATGGAGGAGGCCACCAGCGAGAACGTGATGGCCGGCATCGCGATGGGCCGCCGCGCCTCCTTCATGTACGGCCGGCGCCTGGCCCGCAGTCGCCGCGGACACGTGGGCTCGGGTCTCGGCAAGTCGCCCGCCTTCGGGCGCATCGGAATCGCCGCACCCACCGAGCTCGTGGGCCGCACGCCCCAGGAGGAGCTGATCGACGGCGTCCGCTTCGTGTTCCAGTACGCCCCGGAGTCGGAGGCCCCCGCCGAGCTCACCTTCTACCTCCCGGACAAGAAGGCCTTCTGCGGGGCCGAGATCGTCTCGCACACCATGCACAACCTCTACACCCTGCGCGGCGCCAAGGTGCGCGACGCCCTGCGCTGGAGCGGCTACATCGACGAAGCGATCGAGCTCTTCGAAGGTGTGGAGGTGATGTTCGCGAGCCATCACTGGCCGATGTGGGGAAACGAGCGGATCGTCGAGTACCTGAAGAGGCAGCGGGACA
>JANQFA010000230.1 GCA_028278065.1 Myxococcota bacterium | reverse complement strand
GAGGTCCGTCACCCACAGATAGGGCGCGACGCGGAACTCCCAGTTGCCGGTCGGCGCGGGCGAGCTCGCGGGCTCGTCGTCGGGCGGGGCGGGTGAATCCTGAGCGAGCGCGGGACGCCCGGCCCAGGCGAACGCGACCGCCAGGGCGATCCCGATTCGGGCAAGCCAGGTGCGATTCACCGCGCGCCTCCCTCTACCGCCTCGACCTCGTAGTTCGCATACCCGAGCTCGTTGCTCCGCGCGGCGACGTAGCGGTCGCCGAGCCGATACACCGTCACCTCGAAGGGGGCTCCCCCGATCTGGGTGACCAGGGTTCCGTCGCGGATCTCGTAGCGGGCGTTGCCGTGGTGCATGAGCTCGGCGGCCTGGGCCGGGTCCGGCTGCTCGGTGACGACGAGGCGGCGCCCCTCCGTCCCGTAGAGGATCTCGAACTGCTCGCCGGTCACCGTGTTTCGGACACGGACCGTCTTGCCGACGATCAGGTCCCGGATCTCGGCGTCGCCGAGCGCCACGGCACCCCGCCGCCCCAGCTCCTCCAGTGACAGGCCGGGTGCAGCCCCCATGCGCGCCACCGCGCTCGGCTCGTACCAGATGGGCGAGCTCCAGGCCCGCTCCTGGATGATCGGAGAGAAGCCCGGCCCGCTCGGCGGGATCCGGCCCAGCTTCACCGCCTGGATCGTGCTCCAGCGCGGGGTCGGGATCTCCAGGACGCGCACGTAGTAGAAGGCGTCCAGCGTCGGGTCGAACTCCGGGTCGGTCCAGACCGCCTTGAGCTCGGCGCTGCCGATCGTGTTGGTGTAGGTCGCGGCGGTGACGTTCACCGTGGAGCCGACGGGCGGGAGCTTGCCCGTGGCGGGATCCGGCTTCCGCTTCCCGGACCAGGCGACGTCGTAGATCTTCTCGAAGGTCTGGCCGTCCCGGCTCCAGCCCTTGACGATCTGGATCCGGTCGAGGTGCGCGCTGTCCGGATCCTTCGACGCCCAGACGGCGAAGGTCGGCGCCCGGCTGCCCGCAGTCGGAAGCTCACCCCCCATCGGCACGCCCCGCGCGTCGGCGGCGGCGATCCAGTCGCGCTGCTCCAGCAGCCCGGGAGGGAAGTCCCAGCCGCCGAAGAAGCGCAGCGAGATGCGGACGCCGCTGGTGGCATAGGTCTCCTTGCGCTTCATCCCCGCGAAGATCGCCTCGCGCGTGTTCTCCTCCGCCCACACGGCGCTGAGGCCGGCGGGCGAGGCCCAGCGCGCATCGAGCCCGAGCGCACTGGCGCCGTCCAGCCGCGCCTCGGGGGTGGCATCGACGGCCCCGTGCATGCCGAAGAAGTTCTTCTGTCGGTACGGGACCGCCGTCACGTGCGAGTCCGAGCCGCCCATGAGACCGAAGCGGTACGGGTTGAAGCCGCGAGCCTGCTCGAGCGCGACCCCGTCCCGGTAGGCCTGGCGGGCGTAGCTGCCGAACTCACGCGGGGGCCCCTCCGTCTTGGCCCCCAGGAGCTTCCAGAGGACGACTTCGTAGCCGGCGAACTCGTCGTTGGGCGAGAGCCCGGGAGTCGTCTCCGACTGGCCCTTGCCCTGCTTGATCTCCGAGAGCGGCTCGTTGCGCAGCCGCGCCCCTGCCCACGACGCGTCGATCGGCCGGCCCCGGTGGTCGACCTCGACCGGGTACATCGCGCCGGAGCTGAGGTTGCCGTTGTGGGACACGGCGAGCAGCTCGTTTCCGGCAGCCCGCTGGGCGTCCATCCAGGCCCAGAGCGCGCTCGGATCGGTCGAGTCGAGCGAGGTGAAGGGAACCTCGGGGACCTTCTTCGAGTCGACGAAGAAGATGTTGCGGTGGAGGTTCTGGGAGTCGGGAGTGGCGGTCCACTCGAAAGCGGCGAAGGTCGTGAACCGGCCCGGCTGGTAGTACTTGTCGGCGATGTCGACGACGCGCCGCCAGACCGGCCGGAGCACCGTGGGGCCGCCGAGCTGCTCGATCGGGTGTCCCACGGCGACCGAGGCCGACAGCAGCTTGAAGGCCAGCATGGGGTCCTTCGCGGCGCCGACGTCGAAGGCCCGGGCCACCCACGGCGAGGTCTTGCGGAGCTCGGAGTCGGGATCGCGGGCCTCCTGCATTACGCCCATGAAGTCCGAGTGCTCGGTGACGGCGCCCCAGTCGAGCGGCTTCGTGATTCTGACCTGGAAGCCGCCGGGGTGGGTGATGGGCTCGCCCTGGGCGTAGCGATAGAAGTCCTCGGGCCCGGTCAGCGTGTTGCCGAACGCGAAGGCGTCGAAGGACCAGCTCGTGTGGAGGTGCTGCTCGCCGTAGTAGACGTTCCGCTCGGGGTTCCTCTCCGCAGTCGCGGGGCATGCCAGCGCGAGTGCCAGGGTCGACAGCCAGACGGCTTGCAGCGCTCTCATCGGTCTACGGCCCGGCGGTCGCCACGTAGACGAGATTGTTGCCCTGGAAGGCCGCGCGGAAGGTGTTGGCGCCGCAGCGGTAGTACTCGACGCCACCGGAGGCCGTGGCGGTGCACCCCGAGGGCAGCTGCTGGACCACCGTGCCCTGCGGCAGCGGGCCGTAGGCGGGAGCCGGCACGTTGCTCGGCGGCGGGGCTGCGGGGGGAGGAGGCGGGGCCGAGTAGGAGGGCGGAGGGGGAGGCGGGGGCGGCGGCGGCGCGCTCTGGCTCTCGTTGGAATTCTGGCCGGCGGTGTAGCCGACGGCCACTCCGCGTCGAAACGAGCGACGTCGGGTGCCCAGGATGGCCTCGGCGTCGCTCGTCCAGGCCAGCTCCGGCAGCAGTTGCCCGGGCTGGAGGGAGAGGTCCGCGAGCAGCATCGAGCCGGCCGCGGCGGCCAGGACCAGGAGCTTCGCGTGGGTCTTCATTCGGCTTTCCTTCCGCTGCGTCAATCCGTGCGACCGACGGGCAGGAATGAGACGGCTCGTGCGCCCTCGGCGGGGGCGAACACGAAGGTGGCATCGGTGGGTGCGGTGGAGAGCTCCCACCTGCTCAGCGTCGTCGCCGTGCTGACCTGCTCGGGAGTGCTGGTGTCCGTCACGACGTACTTGCACGGCAGCGGTCGATCGCCGGCTGCCACCCAGACCTGGAAGTCGACGTCCGCGCGCCGGAAGACCAGGTGGTCACAGGCGACCCCGCCGAGCGTCGCCTTCCCGACGACCGCGGCGGACGTCACGCCCTGCATGAGGATTGCGAAGGCGTTGCGGTAGGTGAGGTCGGACACGGGGAGCGCGATGCCCAGATCCTCCCGCGCGTAGTCGATGACCTCCTCGATGGTCCCGGGTGCCTTCTCGGTCGCGTAGACGCCGTCGGACGGGTTGTACAGGGTCAGCGAGGCGCCGTCGTAGTAGAAGATCTGGTCCAGCGGCTCCCCCGTGCGCTCGGCTCGGATCCTGTTCGGCCGGCGCACGATGAAATCCCCGGCGATGTGGAGGTCTACCCGCTGCCCCGAGTCGAGCAGATCCTCGACGGTGTTCTCCGTATGCACCCGGAAGTGCTCCAGGCCGGCCAGGTAGTCGGTCATGCGCTTCAGGGTCCGCACGGCCGCGGGATCCACGGCCGACTCCTGCCCATGCGTGTCCGCGACCGCCGCGGACGCCACGAGTGCAGCCAGCATCAGAGCCAGCGTCGCGTTCATCGACTTCATCGTGTCTCCCTGGTCGTCACTCACCGGATGCGAGGCGCGGCCCCTGCGCCGGCCTTCCCCTAGGGGTCGATCGTGTGGCGACATCGCGGTCGCCAGAAATCATGCAGCGAGCTGGCTGCGTGATAGAGTCGGCGTGCGTTCCCGGAGCCCGTTCGGGCCGCATCGTGCAGGCCGTCGCCCAAGGAATCGCAGCTGTGAGACGCCGTGCTTCGGTCACTACCCCCACACCCACCGTCGAGCCCGCCTCGGATCAGCGCATCCTATCTGCGACCCATCACACCTGCCTGTCATTTCGCGCCAGACGCGAAGACCGGGCGCGGAAAGGCAGGAAGTGAAGCCCGTCCCGCTGTGCAGTGCGCAGTCCCTGGCGCGCCTCGCCGCCTTTCGCGAGCAGATCGGAATGCCGGTGCCCGCGCCCCTCTCTCGCGAGCGGATCCGCACCGCGGTGCTTCCTCTCGTGACCGGGGTCCGGTTGTGGGAGGACACGGCTCTCGCGACGAGCGACCCGGGCGTGGCGCTCCGGGTGACCACCGGAGCCAGGGTGGTCGACTCGCCCCTTGGATGCGACGCGGCACGCGCCCCGACGGTCGGGGACGGTCTCGCCGCCGCGGCTGCGGCGAGCTCGCGCTACTGCAGCGGGCAGCGCGTCTGGATCACGGTCGCTGGCGACGACGTGCTGGTGCACAGGTGCTTTCCCCCCGAGATCCGGCGCGGCCGCCGCCAGGCGAACGACTTCGCGCTCGCGATGATCATCGACCTCGTGCGTTGTGGCGCGGGCAGCGACTGGCGTCCCGAACGGCTTCTGGTCGAAGGGCCTCCTCCCGCCCATGCCGAGGAGCTGGCCGCGCTGGCGACGGGAACGGTGGACTTCCGTGCGGCCGCCGACACGATCGTCGTTCCGCGCGAGATCCTCGCGTTGCCGTTGCAGGCACCCGAGCGGCGCCTCCCGGAGGTGACCCCCCTGCCCACCGACGACTTCGAAGGCTCGGTCCGGCGGGCCATCGCGACTCTGCTCGAGATCGGAGAGCTGACGCTTCCGGCCCTGGCGGAGGTGACGGGCACGAGCGCACGGACGCTCCAGCGTCGCCTGGCCCTCTCGGGATCGAACTTCGGGCGGCTCGTCGACGAGGCCCGCTTCGACGCGGCGCGACGGCTGCTGCAGGATGATGACATCAGCGTGACCGACGTCGCGGCCGAGCTCGGCTACACCGATTCGGCGAACTTCACGCGCGCATTCCGTCGCTGGGCCGGGGTGCCACCGCTCGGGTTCCGGCGCGCACTGGGGACCGAGTGAACGAAGCCCACCGCCAGTGAAGCGTCGAGCCCCCCCCAGGCTGGCCTTCCGTGTCGAGCGCTTCCTCACCCGTGGGATCCACACGAAGGTGGCGGCGCTCGGAGCGCTCCTCGTACTCGTGTCACTGGGGGCAGGCGTCCTCGCCTGGCTGGCGCCGGGTGGCGGCTTCGCGCACCTGCACGAGGCCATGTGGTGGGCCTTCCTTCACCTGAGCGACTCCGGCTACCTGGGCGACGATCGCCCGACGCTGCGCATGCTGGCGATCGTCCTCACCGTCCTCGGGCTCGTGCTCTTCGTCGGCACTCTGGTCGCGATCATCACCCAGACCTTCGTGGCGTGGATGGAGCGCCTGGCGCTGGGCCTCACCCCGGTCTCGTTCTCGGGGCACGTCGCCGTACTCGGCTGGACGAACCGTACGCTCGAGCTGGTGGCCGCCCTGCTGGAGGACCGCGAGGACCCGCCACCCGTGGCCGTGCTCGTCGAGGAGATCACCCCCGAGCTCGAGCGCTCCCTTCGCGACCGTTTCTCGCGCAGCGTCCGATCCCGACTGGTTCTGCGGACCGGCGATCCGGAGTCGATCGACGGTCTCCTGCGGGTGTGTGGGCGAGGGCCCGAGTCCATCGTGGTGCCCGGCGCCGATCTGGTCGGAGTCAACTCCGGTGCGGCCGATCCCCGCACCCTCAAGATCATCGCCAGCCTCGATCGCGTGATCGGCGGAGCCGACTTGCCGCCACGCGTGGTGGCCGAGATCGCCGACCCCCGGCTCCTCCCGATTGCCCAGGCCGCCTACCGCGGTCCGATCCAGCTCATCCCTTCCGACGTCGTGGTCGGCCGGTCCCTGGCTCTGGGAATCCTCTCTCCCGGACTGGCACTGACCCTCTCCGAGATCCTGGACGTCCGCTCCGGTTGTGCACTGCGCGTGGAGCAGCACACCGAGCTGGCGGGAGGCACGATCGCGGCGGCGAGCCGGCGCCTCCGGAACGCCGTGGTCCTGGGGGCGCTCAACCCGCAAGGGCGGGTGGTGGCCGGGCTGGACGCCCGACTCCAGCCCGAAGACGAGATCTTCATGCTCGCTCCGGTCGGAGCCCCTCTCGAGCCCGCGCGGTCGGAGGGAAGCGGGTCGCAGTCGCCTGCATCGGGCGACGGCCAGGCGAACACGATCTCCACGCACAACATCCTCGTGCTCGGCTGGAGCGGGAAGGTACCGGACCTCTGCTGGGAGCTGGGTCGGCGTCCCGACATGCGCTGCCAGGTGGACATCGTGTCTCGGAAGGAGGTCTCAGAGCGCGAGATGGGGAGATCGGACGGCCCCGCGTTGTCGCTTCGACACGTCGTAGCGAGCCCGGCGTCGCCAGACGCGTTCGAGGCGCTGGATCTCGCCGCCTACGATCGCATCGTGGTCGTGGGCGACGTAGAAGCCAGCGACGCGCTCGAGGCCGACTCGCGCACGATCGCCACGGTCCTGCTGGTGCTGCATCGCCTGCAGGATCGCGAAACCCGCCCCCACGTGATCGCGGAGCTGCTGGACCCCGCCAACCGGCCCGTCCTGGAAGGACGGGGTGTCGAGCTGGTCGTCACGCCCGACCTGGCGGCGGGTGCCCTGGCCGGAGCGGTGACCCATCCGGAGCTGGGAGGGATCTTCGCAGGCATGCTCGCCGGCCGCTTCGGCCTGCCGGGTGTGGTTTCGCTCGACGCGTTGGCGGGCCACACGACCTTCGGAGAGATCGAGAAGCGGCTGCATCGCGACGGTCTGGTCAGCATCGGCCTGCAGCGCGAGGCGAAC
>JANQFA010000105.1 GCA_028278065.1 Myxococcota bacterium | reverse complement strand
GTCCCGGAAAGACGTGCGGCCGCCTCCGTGCGCGGGTTCGGAGGCGGCCGCTACCCGCATCCGACGGGCGGTGTCGAATGAGGGCTGCCCGAAACGAGTAGGAGCATATGGGGGGTCTCGACTCGTTCCTGTGAAGTGGTTCACACCGACACCGAAAAAAGCGACAGACTTCGTCGGCTTTTTCTGGCCCCGCGCCGGGCGGGATCCGAAAAGCCTTCTGTTCCAGGCGGTTAGGGCGCCCCCGCCAGCACGGGCGGCGACCCGGCGAAGTCCACAAAGATGGGCGAGGACCAGGCCCGCTGGGCCGAGGGAGCCAGGCACTCCTCCTCCCGCGGGGTGCGGTAGTCGCCGTAGCAGGGGTCCACCTCGAGGCAGGCGCCGCTCGCGTCCCGGCGCTTGCAGCGCAGGTTGGCCGCGTTGATGCGCGGCTCCGGGCCCTGGATGGCGCGCGCGTAGTAGAGGGTGTCCCGCCCCGCGGCGGCGAACTCCGGATCCTCGAACTGGACGACGCAGCCCGAGGTCCCCTGACCGCAAGGGATGATCCTCCACGGGTCTTCGATCAACGAGGTGACCGACTCCCCTGCCTCGGCCTGGGGTCGGATGCGCACGACCTCGATGCGTACGATCTCCTTGCGGGTGTCCGAGGGGTTGAAGCACTCCCCGGCACAGAGCTTGGCGAGGCGCTCGGCCGGGAGCCCGCGCACCGCGTGGTCCGGACAGCCGGGCTTCTGCTCCAGGGCGCCCACCGCGCGCACCTCGAAGCGGGGAGCCCCGGCCAGGCGCGCCTCCCCGCCCATGGGCACGGCGCCGAAGCTCCCGTCGGGACGCTCGGCGTTCAGCAGGTTGAACCAGAGCAGGATGCGGTCGCCACTCGTGGCGTAGATCTCCTTGCGCTGCATGGCGTCCCAGATCGCCTCGCGGCTGCGTCCCTCGCTGTGCACCGCCGCGAGGCCGCCGGTGGTGAAGAACGACGCCTGCCGCTCGACGAAGAGGAGCCGGGCGTTGTCGCGAATCGCCTCCTCGCGCGTCATCGGCACCGAGAAGGGCTCGGGCTGCCAGTTCCGCTGGCGCAGCCGATCGAGGAACTCGCTCTGCAGCCCGGATGCCTCGGTGTTCATGCGGCGCCCGTACTCCTTGTAGCCGGTGCCGGGACGGGCGCTGTGATTGTCGCTCGAGCCGATGAAGCCCCAGCGGAAGCGGCGCGGCTCGCCGCCGGCGAAGCTGGAGATCGCCAGCCCGTACTGGACCGATCCGCCGGGGCGGAGGTTGTAGGCCGGCAGGAAGCAGTCTCGACACTGCCCGGCGTCGAGCCAGTCGGTGATCCGGCTTCCCGTGATCGTCACGTGTCCCCCGGCGCCGAGGTTCAGGAAGTCGAGGCGCGCCTTCTCCGCCCGGAGCTCGCACTCGGCGTCGCTCTCCCCCGCCTCGAGGCAGCGATCCCGGATGATCTCGCCGGCCTGCCAGCACATGGGCAGGAAGTCGTGGCTGGGGCGCGGGCACCAGAAGTTCTCCGCATCGCCCAGCACCGCCCGCCAGCCGCGATGCTCCTCGCTGTTGCCGTGGCCCGAGTACACCTCGATCACGCCCTGCAGCCGGGGATCGTGCATCTCGCCCGCGAGCTGCTTGTCCCAGCTGATCCCCGGCGGCGAGTAGAGCCCCCACGCGTTTCCGTGTGGAATGACCATGACGTCGCGCTCCCACTGGCGCAGCTTCTCGAACAGCTCCGCCGGAGTGTCGGCCGACTCGTAGCAGTCGGCGGGAAGCTGGTCGCTCGGCACACCCTTCTCGCAGTCGGGGACCCGCGCGGCCTCGGCCAGGAACTCGAGCGCATCGTAGTAGTCGTGGCGGTTGGGCAGATCGAGGAGGGGCAGCATCCAGGACACCGGCACGCCGCGGCCGCGCAGGGCGTCGGTGGCCAGGCCGCCGGCGCCGATCGGACGGGTCGGGATCTCGGCGTCGGAGAGCCCACGGTAGACCACGTTCTTGTGCCCGTAGTGATCCTCGGGAGTGACGCCGACCTGGCTCCACTCCCAGCCCAGGTAGGAGACCACGTCCGGATCGGCCGGGTCGCCGGCTACCTCGTTGCACTGGCGGATCGTGTCCACCGTCTCGCGCCAGCGGCGCGGCGTGCTGGCCTCGGCGTGGTCGTTGATGGACCAGAAGTCGAGCGCGGAGCAGTAGCGAGCGTAGTCGCAGGCATCGGCTACCGGGTGGGCGCCCTCGTTTCCGCCCATGAGCGGCAGCGAGCGCGCGAACGCATCGAGGCTGAAGGTGCTGTGGACGTGCAGATCGCCGAAGAGGATCTCGCGGGTGGGCCCGGTGTAGATGCGGGAGGAGGCGCGGGCCTGGGCGCGGCGACGGTCGGCGACGATCGCGGGGTCGACGGCGGCGCCCGTGATCACACCCGGACCGCGGTGCTCCCCGTAGAGGCCGAGCCGCAGGCCGGCGCCCCAGACGACGATGAGCACGAGCACCACCAGCGGGCCGATGATCCAGACTCGCATGCACCTCTCCGCGACCCGCCTCGAGCGAGCATAGCGTGACACTGGCACCCGCCTGCGGGAGAATCCCCCTGGCGATCGGGATCGGGTGCGGACGGGAGCAGGAATGGACCATGGGGTCCGAAAGGTGGCCGGCGCGGTGGCGGCGGGCTTGCTCGCCCTCCCGGCTGCGGCGATCCAGTTCGAGGACGTCACGGAGAACGCGGGCGTCTCGTACCAGCAGCAGTCGCCCCCCTGCGACTGGCAGGACCCGAACTGCCTGGCGTTCGACCCGATGAGCGGAGGCGCCGCCACGGCGGACGTCGACGGAGACGGGGACTCCGATCTCTTCGTGACGCGCCAGCACGCCTCCGACATCCTCTACGAGAACCAGGGCGACGGCACGTTCCGGTCGTTTCCCCGCCGCTCCGGCTTCGGGTACGTCGTCACCTCGTCGAATGGCGCCGCCTTCGGCGACGTGGACAACGACGGCGATCCCGATCTCTACGTCACCACGCGGAGCCCCGCACCGTCGGCAGCGCCCAACGATCGCTTCCAGCTCTGGATCAACGACGGGACCGGCCGCTTCAGCGAGGACGCAGCGGCTCGCGTCGCGGACGTCGCGGGGGAAGGAGTGCGCAGCGGCTATACGCCCTGCTTCGGCGACTACGATGGCGACGGCTGGCTGGACCTCCACACGACCGACTGGCGCCAGCAGACGAACCTGCTTCCCAAGGCGCGGCTGCTGCGGAACCTCGGCGCGGCGGCCCCCGGGCACTTCCAGGACGTGACCGGGACGGCGGAGGTCTGGCCCAGCTCCTCCTGCGCCGGCGCCGACCTGGACGATTGCCGCTCCTACACGTTCGGCACGGCGTTCACCGACCTCGACGACGACGGCCACCTCGACCTGGCGGTGGCGGCCGACTTCCTCACGAGCCGCCTCTTCTGGAGCGATCGAGACGGGACCTTCACGGACGGGACGGTGGCTGCGGCCGTGGGCACCGACCGCAACGGCATGGGCTCGACCTTCGGCGACATCGACAACGACGGTGATCTGGACTGGTTCGTCACCGCCATCTTCAATCCCGAAACCGACGTCCTCCCCTGCACCCGCGAGCCCTGCCGGGGCAACCGGCTCTACCGGAACGAAGGGAACCGCCTCTTCAGCGACCAGACGGACGCGGCCGGCGTACGGCACGGCTGGTGGGGCTGGGGCACGGCGTTCTTCGACGCCGACAACGACGGCGACCTCGATCTGGTGCAGACCAACGGCTGGCCCCGCGGCCCCAACCGGGACCTCTTCGTGGACGATCCGATGATCTACTGGGAGAACGACGGCACGGGGAGGTTCACGGACAGGACCGCGGATGTGGGTATCGACGACACCGATCTGGGCAAGGGCCTCCTCGTGTTCGACTACGACGACGACGGAGACCTGGACGTGTTCGTCGCCAATACCGTCACGGGCGGGCTTCTGCTGCGCAACGACGGCGGCAACCAGAACGACTGGCTGCGGGTGCGCCTGCAGGACGATCGGGGCAACCGCGACGGCCTCGGGGCGCGCATCGCGGTGCAGGCCGTCCCGGGCGGAACCACCCAGATGCGCGAAATGGGGACGTCCACCCACTTCCTGGGCCAGAGCGAGCTGACCGCGCACTTCGGTCTGGGCTCGCGCTCGCCGGACCCGGTGCACTCGGTCAAGGTCACCTGGCCGGGCGGCGACACCCACGAGGTGCACGGGGTCGCGCGCAACCAGACCCTCCTGCTGCGCCGCTTCGACGGCCCGCTGTGCGGAATGCTCGGGATCGAGCCGCTCGTCCTGCTGCTGCTGCCCGGGCTCAGGGCCCGAGCGCGGCGTCGCGGCAGCCCGGAGGCGCGTTCACCGGATTGCAGCGGGCGATCCCGTCACCCGGGATCTCGACGAAGTAGCCGCTGAAGCGGGGATCCGGCTCCGGGTAGTCGCTGCTCACGAAGGTGGCACCGCTGGCCAGAGCGGCGTCGCGCCGCACCGGGTCGTCGAGTCGCGCTTCCAGGGTGTCGGCGTCGGCGCGGGTGCGCACGATGTAGCCGTCGGCGACGAGCCCCTGGATGTAGGCCTCGTTCCCGATCGGACCGTTCACCTTGACGAAGGCGGCGTCCTCCTCGCCGGGCTGGCTGTCGGTGAACGCCACGCGCCCGGCCAGATTCGGATTTCCCTCCCGGTAGACCGCACGCTTGTTGTCGAGGGTGAAGAGCACCCGCCCGCGTGCCTCGCCCAGGGTGGGCCAGCCGCCCCGGGTGGCTCCATCCTCGAGAGTCGGGCGACCGCCGCGCACGTCGTCCGGCGTGATGAGCTGCCAGGGCGGGAAGACCGAGCGCACCACGGCGTCGAGCTCAGCGAAGGCGGCGGCGTCCCAGGGCGTCGGCGGATCGGTCGCGACGGGGACGTCGAGGACCTCGTCCTTGGCCTCGACCAGGATGGCGATCGGCAGATGGTCGGGGTTGGCGTCGGACCACGCCTTGATCTGAGCGAGGCACTCCACCAGGAAGAGGCAGGTGGTCAGCACGTCGAACTCCTGCACGTGGAGCACCTTGAGTCCGGGCGCCTCGAGCTCCGGGATGACCGCGTCGGGGTCGGCCTCCTCGAGCTGGAGGGCGATCGGCGAGGCGAACATGCTGGCCCGGCCGTCCGCGAGGGGGCTTCCGACCGGATCGTTGAACACGTCGAGCTCGATCTGCCGGATTCCCAGCTCCGCGAACTGCTCGGCGAGGGGTCGGTGGGTGTACTCCCAGTACTGAGCCTGGGGCTCGAAGGCGGCGAAGACCTCGAGCAGGAACGGCGATGGCTCGACGTGGTAGCTGTTGTGGGTGCCGAGCACCTGGATCTGGTTCAGGCGCACGCACTCGTCGGCGTAGATCCCGGCGACCGTCCCCGCCAGGCCCGTGAAGAGATCCCCCCAGAAACCGCTCAGCCGCTCGCTCAGGAACTCGAAGAGGCCCAGCGCGTCGACCTGCGTGTCGCAGGAGACCCTCGACCGCGCCCAGGCCTCGCCCGGCGCCGCGCAGAGCGCCCCGGCCAGCAGGAGTCCGCACAGCATGCGCCTCGACATCGTCCCATTCTACAGAGTCGACGCCCCGGCAGGGGGGGCGCGCTCGCACCCGGCAGGTCTCAGCCGAGCGCGCCGGAGTCCTTGAGCTTCTCGATCTCGGCGGAGGAGAGACCGAGGACCTCGCGGAGGACGCGTTCGCTGTGCTCACCCACCGTGGGCGCCCGGCCGGGCGGCGGCAGGGTCTCGTCTCGGAACTTCACCGGGAAGGGGAGCATGTCCGCGCCGTGCTCCTCGTGGGGGTAGAGCGGGAAGCGGTCCTTGAACTGGGGGTCGTCCGCGAGGGTCTTGGGAGTGTTCACGGGCCCGATCGGGAAGTTCTTCTCGTCCCCCAGGCGGATCCACTCGGCGCAGGTCCGGGTCTTGAAGATCTCGCGCAGCTCCCGCTGGAGCTCCCGGTTCCCGATCGCGTGGTCGGCGTATCGGCTGCCGGGCCACTTCTCGAAGAGGTCCACGCGCTCCACGCACTCGCAGAAGTTCCTCCAGAAGGCCTGCTCCGAGCACATGAAGAGGACGTGCCCGTCGGCCGCGTCGTACATCTGGTAGCGGACGCCCTCCTTCATCCCGGCCGTGCCCACCGGGCGTCGCTTGTAGCCGTCCGCCTTGTTGCCGGTGACGACGTCCTCGGGCCGGTCGTAGGCCAGATGGGATTCGCTCCGATACCAGTCCATGTAGGCGGAGGCATCGCTCTGGCCCAGCTCGAGGAAGGAGCCCTCCCCCGTCGCACGGGCCCGCACCACCGCGGCCAGGATGCCCAGCGCGCCCATCACCGGGCCGGCGTGGATGCCGATGGAGGCGTGCTCGGGGATGTAGCAGAAGCCCTCCTCATCGTACGCGGGCGTGATGATCCCGGCCCAGGTGTCGAACGCGATGCCGTGGGCCGGGAGCGTCTGGTAGGGCCCGGTCATGCCGTAGCCCGATATGTTGCAGAACACGATCCTCGGGTTGAGCTCGTGCAGCACGTCGTAGCCGAGCCCGCGGCGTTCGAGGGAGCCGGGGCGCATCGCCTCGACCACCACGTCGGCATCGGCGACCAGGTCCTTGTAGACCTGCACCGCCTCCGGCGTCTTCAGGTCGAGGACCAGGCTCTGCTTGCCGCGGTTCACGTGGTAGTGCAGCAGGGAAACACCTTCGATGATCGGCCAGGTCATCTCGCGCACGTAGTCGCCTGCGGGCGACTCCACCTTGATCACCTCGGCGCCCAGGTCGGCCAGGTGGGTGGTGATCGCAGCAGGGCCGAGGAGCGAGCTCTCGATGACGCGCACGCCGGCGAGGGGCGCGCCCGTGTGCTGGGGCATGGGGAACGTCCTTGCTTACGGGGTCTCGTCGGCGGCGGCAGGCTCCGCCACACTCGGGTCGGGCTGGCCGAGGCCGCCCAGGGTGCGCCACTCGTCGGGATCGACGCGCCCCAGGTAGGTGGCGCGCCCGATCGAGAGGCCGGTCGGCTTGAAGACGTGGGTCAGGCCCTCGGGCTTGGCGTCCAGGCCGAAGCTCCAGAGCAGGTTTCCGGTGTGGGTGACCAGAACGGTGTTGGTGCCGGGCTCCGGGGGCGTGTCGAGCATCTTGCGGATCTCGGTGCCGCGGGCGGTCTTCTCTTCCATCTCCAGCTCGTCCCAGACCGAGAGGGTCTCGCTCTCCTCGCCGGGCTTGCCGAAGGCCAGCTCGGCGGTCTCGCGGCAGCGGCAGTAGGGGCTGACGACGACGCGGCCCACCGGGATCTCGAGGTTGCGAAAGGCCTGGCCGAGATCGCGGGCCTGCTCCTTGCCCAGGTCCGAGAGCACGCGCTGGGTGGCGCAATCGTCGTAGTCGACACCGCCCCACTGGTCCGGGCTGCGCAGGGTGGTCATGTGGCGGATCAGGAGCACGTTGCCGCCCGCCTTGAGCTTCTCGACGATCTCGGGTCCGCTGAAGCGCGGAACCAGCTCCTGTCGGCGCTTCCGCTCCTTCTCCTCGGCATCCGCACCGGCGGCAGCCAGACACAGCGCCGCCGCGAGTCCCAGGATCGTGGTGAGCTGTCGCGGCATCGGGGGGGCCCTCCTCAGGTCGCGGGATGGGCCACTATAGCGCCCGGGCCGGGACCGCTCTCGGCGGACCCGGCCCGGGCTTTCCGGCCTGCGGGCGTCGCCGGGCTCAGTTCCAGAGGCGCTTCCACCAGGGCTCGCCGCCGCTCGGATGGACCCAGGGCACGTCGAGGCCCGCCTTGCGACGGATCTCGGTCAGGTCCCAGCCGGTAAGCCCGGCAAGGGTCTCGACTTCGCGCTCCTGACGACGGCGGACCTGCTGCCAGTAGCCGTCGGCCGCGGCACAGCGGGCGTCCCCGGCAAAGGGGTGGCGAAGGACGTAGCGGCCCTGGAAGTTGCTCCGGTCGCCGGTCTCCTGGAGCTGCAGGTCCGCGGGGAAGCGCGCCCGGTCGTAGCGGACGTGGAGCCGGGTGACGAAGACGTCGCGCGCCTGGGATTTCGGTCCCCTGCGCGCGCCGTCGTGCAGCCAGGAGACACCGAGCCCGCGCAGCTCATCCACCGACAGCGGATCGGCCGCGCACGGATCGCACCAGGCCATGTCCCAGGCGTACTCGAGAAATACCGCCCGACCGTCGTGGCGCTCGGTCTGCCGGTCGAAGAGCGATGTGTAGAACTCGCCGAACTCGGCCTTCACGAAGGGCGGAACCTCACTCCCGGTGGGGAGCTTCACGGTGCGGTAGTTGGTGGTCTCCACGCGCCCCCGCCGCGTCAGGGTGTAGAGAAACAGCTCCTGGGGCCCGTCGGCGTTCAGCGTGCCCAGCCGGATGGGGAGCATGAACTTCGCGGACTCGTAGGCCACCTGGAGCGGGCGCAGCTTCTGGTAGCCGCCGCGCGCGTGTTCCTCCAGGTTCACCCGCGCCACGAAGAAGCGCATGCCCTGCTTCAGGTAGCTCCCGATGACGGGCTCGGCGCCGCTGGGGATCCGGTAGCCGTTGCTGCGCAGCCAGTCGGCGAGTGCGTCCGACTCGTCGGCCGACAGGAT
Source organism: Myxococcota bacterium (assembly GCA_028278065.1). GTDB lineage: Bacteria > Myxococcota_A > UBA9160 > UBA9160 > JAFDET01 > JAFDET01. The sequence continues at coordinate 22,168 of JANQFA010000105.1, read as the reverse complement.
CAGGATGTCGTACTCGCCGACGGTGTACTGGGCCTCGATGCGCACCGAGCGCGGCCGGGCGGCCTCCGGCTCCGCCGCGTCCTCCGCGACGTAGCCCAGGGACTTCATCGCATGCCGCTCGAGCCGCGCCACCTGGCAGGGATCCGGGTCGTGGTACTCGACCAGGCGCGGCGCGGTGTAGGCGTCCAGGTGCGCCAGCGCGGCGGGGTCGCCCACGTTGATCTGGCCGCGCTCGATGAACGTGGGCACCGGGATCACCATCGCGAACTCCTTCGGGTCGCCCCGGAAGTCGCTGGCCATGGTCACCACGGTGCGCCCGCCGTCGCGCGCGATCACCACCTGGGAGGCCCTGTTGAAGAGCTGCGTGTCCGCCTTGGCCACGAAGAAGCCGCAGAAGGCCACGGCCTCCCACGGCAGGGCGAGGCCGAGCGCCAGCGCGAGCGCCACGGCCGGTCGTCGAATCGGTCGCATGGAGTTCTCCTCTCGGTTGTCGTCGTCGAGTGTGGGAGGCGCCGCCGGACCCGACGGGGTCCAGAGGTGGCGCTCCCCGGGGAGCAGGCGGTCGAGGACCGGAACCAGCGGGGCGCAGGTGAAGAGCGCCCAGAGCAGCGCCGTGGGCTCGTGCAGGCCGAAGCGGATCGTGCCCGCCACGCCGGCCACCGCCGCGGCGAAGAGGACCCGACCCGCGCGCGAGTCCGGGATGGTGCGCGGATCGGAGATCATGAAGAAGGCGAAGAGCAGGAAGGCCCCGCTCGAGAGCTGGTGCAGCGGAATCTCGAGCGGATCGCCCAGCCAGAGAGCGCGCCCCAGGACCAGCGCGCTCCAAGCCGCGAGGAAGGCCCAGGTAACGTCCGAGCGGCGGTTGTGGAAGGCGACCAGCATGCCGACGCCCGCCACGGCGAAGGCGCCGAGCGCCGTACTCCCCCACTGGCCGGTGGACACCCAGGCGCCGTCGACCAGCGCGAGCACCGCCACCAGTGCGAGGCAGGACGGGTTGAACAGGTGCTTCCCGTTCCAGCGCAGCACGAACTTGCTGCCGACGGCGAGCGCCCCCGCCGCCGCTGCAACCACCGGCGAGCCGGTGCGCAGCAGCAGCGCCAGCGAGAGGCTGGTGATGAGCGCACTGCGCGGGTCGAAGCCGATGCGGGTCGCCCGGGCCCCCACCCACTGGGCGGCGAAGGCGCCCGCCAGCGCCGCCAGTGCCGGCACCGGCCGCACCTCGAAGTCGAGGGCGAAGACGCCCCAGAGGAGCAGGCTGCTCAGGACCCCGATCTGCCAGGGCCGCGGGTCGCGCGTGATTCTCGCTTGCACGCACGACAGGTCTCTGCGCGGAGCAGTTTCGGATCACGCGGGCGGCAAATCGCGAAAGCACCGGCCGCCCGGAGGCTTGCTGGCCGAGCTGCCGGAGGCGGAGCTCGGCCACGGGCCGCCCACCCGCCGGCGAAGCTCGGCTAGGGGCCGCGTCCCTGCCAGCGGAACTTGAGCTCGGGCCCGATCCCCAGGAATGCGAGCGTGTTCAGGAGGCGCTGCTGGCCGATGCCCGAAATCACGACGTCGATCGCATCCTCCTTGCAGCTCACCTTGAAATCGGTGCTCTGTCCCTTGGGCGTCGTCTTGATCTGGGCCACGCCCTTGCAGTCGGGAACCGACCAGGCGCTGGTGCTGAACACGCCGAAGGCCGAGTCCCAGCCGCCGCGGATGAGCAGCAGGTAGCCGCTCTGCTTCAGCCTGACGCTGCTCGTCTTGCCGCCACTGCGCCGGATCCGGTCCGGCTCGAAGAGGCTCACCGCAAAGAACCTGCCGGTGCTCCCGTAGATGGGACCGTTGGCACCGGCGTAGGCGTACGCGTGCGGCGGGATCTTCCAGCCGGACTGGATGTTCGAGCTCGCGTAGCAGTCCACGACGCTGAGGCAGACGCTGCCCGTCCCGGGCGGCTCCCCGACCCGCAGCCGGAGCCGCGCGAAGAGATCGGGCCCGCCGCTCGGGGGATAGCCGGACTTGGTGTCGAAGTCCTTGAGGGTCACCGGCTGCCCCGGGCTCCCCTGGCTCGCGACCAGATCGAGGAAGTCGTAGCCGAGGTCCTGGCGGTCCAGCGACTCGCCAGGGAGCCGGATCACCTGCGCCGCGACGGGTGTCGCGGCCAGCAGGAGCAGCGCTGCGACGGGAGTAGCGGCCAGCAGGGACAGCGCCGCGACGAGTGCGCTAGGGCGGCGGCAAGACATAGAAGCCCCTCGCATCGAGATCGAGGCTCTCCAGCCCGATCAGCTCCAGCGTTTCGCGCAGATCCTCTCCGCTGCTTCCCGGGAACGCCGCATCGATCGACGCCTGCTTGCAGCGCACTTTGAACTTCGCGCTCAGCTCGTTCTTCTCCGTCTTGGTCGTGACTTTCGCCTGTCCCTTGCAGCCGGGCACCGGCGCGGCGGTCGAGTCGAAGCTCGGCGAGGCGGTATCGAACGACACCCGGGCCACGAAGACCGAAGCCTTCTGCTTGATCTTCACGAAGGACCGGTTCTCGCCCTTCTTGCGACGGACGTCGTCCGGCTGCCAGAGCCCGACCACGATCCGTTCACCCGTGTTCGGAAGGTCCGGGCCGATCGCTCCCACGTACAGGAAGGCGTGGGCAGGAACGTAGGCGGCCAGGGAGGAGCTGTAGTTGCACGCTGCCGGTGTGCGGCAGGTCTGCTCGGTCTGCGAGCGCTCGCCCACCTGGAGCCAGGCGGTGGCCGTGAGCACGGCCGGATCGGGAACGCGCTTCTCCACCGTCACCTCGGGATACGAGGTGGGAGCCGGCGAGCGGGCGCTGAGGAAGTCGTAGCCCAGATCGGGACGGCTCAGTGCCTCGCCGGGCAGGTCGTAGAGCTGGGCTGCCGACGCCGGCAGCACCGGAGCCGTCCAGAGCGCCAGGAACAGCAGCAGGAACGTCCGCATCGTGAGGTCTCCGGAGCGAGCGACAGCCTACCACGCAACCGGGCAGACGCCCCCGCGACACCCTTGCGTACGAGATGCACATGCCCGTCCAGCGGCGGAAGCTCGCCAGGACCCGGGAGCCTCTCGTGGGGCCGCGTCAGCGGCTCTGCTGGAAGACGTCGGGCTCGACGAAGATCGTGCGGGCGATGGGGACACGCTCACGCACCCGGTCCTCGGCCGCATCGATGGCGCCAGCCACCTCGGCGAAGGTCATGCCCTCCCGGAACTCGGCCTTCGCCGCCACCAGGAGCTGGTCGGGACCGAGATGGAGCGTGCGCAGGTGGATGACCCGCTCGATCCCGGCCGACTCGCGCAGGGCCGCCTCGATCGCCTCGCGGTGCTCGACGCTGGCCGACTCGCCGATCAGGAGGCTCTTCATCTCCACCGCGAGGACCACCGCGATCACGACCAGCAGTACCCCAATCGCGATGCTTCCCACGGCGTCGAAGCGGGCGTCGCCCGTCCAGGCCGCGAGGCTCACGCCCAGAAGTGCCAGGACCAGGCCGACCAGGGCCCCCAGATCCTCCAGCAGCACGACCGGGAGCTCCGGGTTCCGCGAGTGGCGGACGAAGTGGAGCCACGACGCCTTCCCCTTGAGCGGCCGCGACTCCACGATCGCCGTACGGAACGAGAAGCTCTCGAGAACGATGCCCAAGAGCAGGATCCCGATCGCCCACTGTGGACTGGTGAGCTCGTGGGGATGGCGCAGCTTCTCGATCCCTTCGTAGAGGGCGAAGACCCCGCCCAGCGAGAAGAGGACGAGCGCCACCACGAACGACCAGAAGTAGCGCTCCTGTCCGTAGCCGAAGGGATGCTGCTCGCTCGGCGCACGCCGGGCGGCGGCGCCGCCCCAGAGCAGCAGGGCCTGGTTGCTGGTGTCGGCCAGCGAATGGACCGCTTCCGCCAGCATGGAGGCGGCGCCGGTCGCAAGCCAGCCGACGCCCTTGGCGATGGCGATTCCGAGGTTGGCAAAGAGCGCCGCGACGATGGCCTTGCGGTTTCCGGGCTGCATGGCGGAGACCCCCGCGGCCCCGGAGTCTACCCCGGATCCTCGGCTTCCAGCTCAGAAGTTCCGCTGTCCCCGGAAGTCGAACTTCGCCTTCTTGAGACCCATCAGGATCAGGCGGGCCCGCCATGCGGGGTCGAGCGCGTCGATCTCGGACTCCTTGCAGCTCACCTTCAGCTTCGAACGGATCTCGCCCTTGGCCTCGTCCAGCCTGGTCTGCGCCTGCCCCTTGCAGCCGGGCAGGACCCGGTACGTGGAGCTGTCCAGGCCCGGACTCGCGATCAGATCGCGCCGGCCCAGGAAGATGGCCACGTTCCGCTTCTGCTTCAACGTGATGGACGACCGGTCTCCCTTCGTCTTGCGCTTCACCTGATCGGGCATGTAGACCGCCGCCCCCACGTAGAACCGCGTACTGAAGGTGAGATAATCCCGCACGTGCAGGCGTCCATACCCGAAGGGCCGGGCCGGGACGCCAGCGTCGACGGAGCGCTGGCAGCCCCTGGGGCGAAGGCATGTGAAGAACTGGTATGGAGGGTTCTCTCCGACGACCATCTTGAAGCTCGGCAGGTAGGGCGCGTACGGAGGCTTCAGCCCCTTGACGTCCACGTCGACGGGGCTGAAGTAGTTGCCGTAGCCCCAGAAGAGCGGGAACTCCAGGTCCGGCCGATCCATGTCGGTGGCGATGGCCGTGCGCAGAGGGGGTGCGGCCGCGGCGGGGGCCGCGCCCGGACCGCACAGCCCGGCCACGGCGAGGGATGCCAGAACGAGCCGACAGCGCATCAGAAGAGCTCCTTCCCGCGGAAGTTGAAGACGGCCTTGTTCAGCCCCATGCGCTCGAACACGGTTCGCCACGCCGCCGCGCTCGCGTCGATCTCGGAGTCCTTGCAGCTCACCTTCAGCTTCGACTGGGAGATGCCCTTGAGCGCATCCAGGCTCGTCTTGGCCTGGCCCTTGCAGCTGGGCAACGCGGTGCTGACGAAGTAGTTGTACGTCGAAGGACCGACGAAGGAGTCCAGCCGGCCCCGCACCAGGAGCACGTAGGCCTTCTGCTTGATGCTCACGGAGCCCTTGGTCTTGGCCGCGTTCGTCGTGCGCTTCACGGAGTCCGGCATGTAGATCGCCGCGGCCAGGAAGTGCTCGGTGGAGGCGGTGAAGTAGTTGCGCAGGAAGATCCGACCGTAGCCGGCCGGGCGCTGGGGAAACGGAGTCCCCGAGCCGAGGAAGCAGTCGATGAAGTTCAGGCAGGTGAAGGTCGAGCCCGGATAGCCCTCGCCCGCGGCCAGCGCGTAGCGCGGCACGGCCGCCGGCGACTTGAGGCCCTTGACCTGCACGTTCCCCCCGCCCGGGCTTCCGGTCTCGCGGAAGTAGGGGAAGATGAGGTCGGGACGGTCCAGGTCCGTGAGCACCGCCGGCGCGGGGGGCCTGACGGCGGTGGCGGGTCCGGCCGGTAGCAGCAGCAACGACAGCAGAGCGAGAGCAGGAACACGCATCGAGCAACCCCCTGGTGCGGGATTACACTCGATCGCGCGGCGGATCGCCAGCGGACCTCAGCGCAGGGGCGATCCGAGTCGCGCGCTGCGCGTGGGTGAGTCCGGCGCGGTGAGGAGCAGGACGAAGGTGTGGGCCCAGGGCCAGCCGGGCGGGCGACGATGGCCCACCGCCGCCGCGATGTGCACCGCCTCCTCGCTGAAGAGGTCCTCGGGCAGCGCCAGGTCGGCGACACCGGTGCCGCCGAGCAGGAACCCGCTCACCGGGGCCTGCAGGCGCGCGGAGCTCTCGTGCATCAGGATCCGGATGGCCTCGCCCGGATCGACGGCTCCGTTCTCGATCCGCTCGACCTCCCGTGCGGCCGCCGCCTCGAGGCTGCGCTCACGCCGGGGAAAGCGCATGCCGCGCCGATCGAACTCGGCGTCGAGCCGCGCATACAGGTCCTGGCGCAGGGCGACCGCGTCCTCGCCGCCGGCGAGCGCATAGCTCGCCACGACCGCAGCCAGGTACGGCGCGCCGGCCTCCATCCCGATCAGCGGTCCCACTGCCAGGCGGGTTCGGGCGGGGTGCAGGAGGACACGGCGCGTGGCGGGATTCTCCAGGGCCTCGGCGAGCCAGTGGTCGAGATCGCGGCTGCCCAGGACCAGCGCCGACCCGATCGAGGCGTCGCGCACCAGCCCCCCCACCTCCCAGCCCGCCATCAGACCCAGTGCCACCGCATCGGCGAAGCTCGACGACATCATGCCCAGCGAGGAGCCGAAGTAGACCGGCGCCAGCCGTGCCGCGGTCAGGCTCTCCTGAGTCTCGAGCGCGAGGTCGGCCAGCTTCGCTCCGCTGCGCAGCCGGTTCACCTCGGCGACGAGACGCGTGCGGAAGTCCTCCGGCCCCACCACTTCGTTCGCGGCGCCGTAGCTGCCGCGGCTCCACTCGGCGGCGTCCGCGCCCGAGGGGCGCGCGAGCACGTTGAGCAGCCCCTCCCCCAGGATGCGCGCCGGCGGGCGTCCCGAGAGCGCGATCCACGCGGTGCGATCGACCGTGTCCAGCTCGCAGGAGAGATCGAAGAGGGGAAGCGTCACCCCGGGCGCCGGCTCGCAGTCGCCGAAGCCGAGCCGACCGCGGTTGATCTGGCCGTCCACGCTCTCCAGCGGGATCAGCGCCTCGCCGCGCAGCCGGATGCGCCCGTCGGGGTCGGGCACGGGCGACACCGGATCGAGTCGGACGCGGCGACCCACGGTCACCACGACGGTGACGCTGTGCGTCTCGCGCCGCCCGAACCAGATGCCGGCGGCGCGCGGGCCGCTGCCCAGGTTGGCCTCCACCATGCGCCGCACCTCGGGCTCCCACGCCTCGAAGACGCGCTCCGGCGGGGCGTCGGGCGGCGTCGTGTTGGTGAGCGACCCCATCTGCATGCCGCCGCCCGTCGCACCGCAGCGGCCCAGGATGTAGCGACGCAGGCTGGGCCCCGGCACGGAGTGGTGCTCGAGACCGAAGAGCCCCACCTCGCGCGCCACGCAGCGCATCGACTCCGAGGCCACCACCAGCCCGGCGCGTGCGGACGCGGCGTCCAGGAGGGCGCGCTCGAAGGGACCGGGATCCGCGATCGGGATCTCGCCGATCTCCTCGGGAAACGGGCCACGGAGCTTCCAGCTCTCGAGATCCAGGTGGTCACCCGAGAACAGACTGGGCGGCGCCTCGCGCTCCGCCAGGTCCTCGAGCTCCTGCTGGGAGGGGAACGGCGCGGCGGCCTCGGCCTCGTCCGGCTCGGGTGCCGCACCCCCGACCGACCCGGCCAGGATGAAGGCGACCACGGCTGCAGCCACGGCCGCACACCGCATCACGGCACGTCCCGCCTGCCGCGGAAGTCGAGCTTCGTCTTGCGCAGGCCGAGCGCATCGAGTCGCGAACGGAGGTTGTTGGCCTCGCTGCCGGTCAGCGCCGCGTCGATGGCCTTGTCGGAGCACTGGACCTTCAGCTTCGAGGTCTGCTTTCCCGAGCCGGTCTTCACCTGCGCCTGCCCCTTGCAGCCCTCGATCGCCCAGCTCGAGGCCCCGGGCCCCAGGAAGGTCGTGTAGAGCCCCGCCACCAGCAGCACGTACTTCTTCTGCTTGATCGCCACCGACGATCCCTTCCCCGAAGCCTTGCGCTTGACCTGGTCGGGCTCCCAGAGGCTGGCCGCGACGAACTCCGCGCTGGCGAAGGGAACGGGGCTGATGACGCGCCCCGCGTATCCGTAGGCGAAGGCGGGGATCCAGGTGTTGCTGCGATCCGGAACGGCGAAGAAGCAGCCGCTCAGGTCGCTGCAGATGCTCTGGTAGTTCCCCGTCGCCTCGCCGACGCGCAGCCGGAGACGCAGCTCGCCGACGTTGCCGACTCCCTTCAGCGCCACCGGCGGCCCCCCCGCCGGCGGCGAGATCAGCGGATCCGTCTGCCCGATGAAGAAGTCGTAGCCGAGGTCGTTGCGGTCGAGATCGTGACCGGGGGTGCGGAAGGGGATCTGGAGGGGCTGCGCACCGCCGGGACGGTTGCCGCGGAAGTCGAGCTTCGGCTTCCTCAGCCCGAGATCCTGCAGGGTGGCCGCGAGGATGGGGGCGCTGCCGCCGAGGACGTCGTCGATCGAGCCCTGCCTGCAGGACACCTTGAAGCGGGCGTCCTTCGCGAACCCCGGCCTGGTCTGGACCTTCGCCTGAGCCTTGCAGCCAGGGACCCGCCACCCGGTCGTCATCCCCGTCGAGAGCGAGTCGTTCCAGCTTCCCATCAAGAGCATCACGCTGGCCTTCTGCTTCAAGATGAGCTGGGTGTTCTTCCCGGTCTTGCGGATCACCTGATCCGGCTCGAAGAGCGACGTTGCGACGTAGCTGGCGCCGTAGAAGGGCGAGCCCGTGAAGGCGATTCCGTACGCGTGAGGAGGGATCCGATTGCTGCTGCGGAACACCAGCCCCTGGCGACAGTCCGCGACGCCCACGCAGATCCCGTTGAAGCCCGAAAACTCCCCCAGCTCGAGCCGCAGGAAGGCGTCGTCCGCACCCTTCAGCCGAACTCGATCGGTGTACGCCGGCGAGGCCGTTGCGAAGAACCAGTCGTAGCCGAGATCGCTCCGATCCATCGGGTGGCCGAGGATGGGGAACTGGGCGCGGGCTCCCGCAGCGGGCAGCAACAGGGCCAGACACAGGAGCCAGCGCGCGGCCATCGGCAGCACCTCCGCCGGCAGCATACCGCGGATCAGGCCTCCAGAATCCGGCTCCGCAGGGGACGCGAGGCGCGCAGCTGGCGGTACAGGTCGAGCTGTCCCGTCGCGCGCACCAGGTTGTGAAGCCCCCGGCTCTCGAAGCGCCCGGGGTCCCAACCGAAGTAGGACTCGCGCAGGGCGTCGGCCGCGAAGCGGGCCGCCAGCTCCAAGGCGATCCGCTCGGGCCCGACGACGAGCGAGAGGCGCTCGCGCGCGTCGATCGCCGGCGCCTCCGAGAGCCAGCCCTCGGCCGCGCCGCGGAAGAGGTCGGCGTCGAGCTCCGCCGCGGGCTCGTCCTCTCCGGCGCGATTGCACCACGAGCGCCAGGCGTCGCCCAGCTCCGCCCAGAGTGGAAGGCGCGAGAGGGTGTCGAAGTCGATCAGCGCCACCGCCCGCTCCGCAGCGGCGCCCTCGGCCCCGGCGAAGAGCACGTTGTTGAACTTGAGGTCGCCGTGCACGACGCGCTGCGGGAGGTCCGCCGGCGGCTCGGTCTCGCCGACCGCCGAGAGGATGGCGTCGGCCAGCCGGGACACGTCGGCGTGCAGCGCATGCCCCTCCCCTTCGCGCACCGCCTCGCCCAGGCGCGCCATGTGCGTCTCGGTCTCGTGCAGCGGGATTCCCACCGGATGGAGGGGCACCGAGAAGTCGGCCAGCGCCGCGTGGAAGCGTCCGACCAGGGCGCCGGCCGAGCGCGCCTGCGCCGGCGTGGCGCAGACGTCGAAGCCCACTCCCTCGACCCGGGTGAGAAGACGCCAGCAGGCGTCGTCGTCCAGCTGGGCGTAGAGGGCGCCGTCCAGGGTGGGCACCAGCCGGGGCGCCGGCACGCCGCGGGCCGCCAGGTGAGCGGCCACGGCACGGATGTTCTCGTGGATTCCCCGCTCGAAGATGGGCGAGACGCGCTGCAGGACGTAGTGGACGTCACCCGCCTGCACCGCAAAGCTCCGGTTGATGAGCCCCGTCGGGATCTCGCCGATCCGGCCGGCCGCGACGCCGAAGGCCTCGAGCGCGCGCTCCGGCTCTTGCGCCCTGTCCATGGAGGGTGGGTAGCATGCGTGAGGCGGAGCTGGTGGTGGCGCACACCTGGGACGGGCACCCGATCGCCCCCGCGGAGCAGGCGCGACTCGGGCTGCGCCTCGACGGTGCCTCGCTCGCGATCGAGGTGGACGGCCCGTGGCACGGCGATCCCGCTCCGACCGCCCCGCCCGGTCCGACCCCGCTCCTCTGGGAGCACGAGGTGGTGGAGCTCTTCCTGCTGGGCGACGACGAGCGCTACCTGGAGGTCGAGCTGGGCCCCCACGGACACCACCTGGTGCTCGAGCTCCGCGGTCGGCGCAACGTCGAGCGGAGCGGGATGCCGATCGCGTACGGCGTCACCCGCGAAGGCGCGCGCTGGCGCGGCCGCGCCACGCTCCCCACCCGCTGGATCCCGCCCGGCCTGCGGGCGGGAAACGCCTACGCCATGCACGGCCGCGGAGCCGGCCGCCGTTTCCTGGCCGCGCACCCGGCACCGGGGCCGGGCCCCGATTTCCACCGCCTGGAGGCCTTCCAGCCGCTCTTCCCGACGAAGTAGAACGTGTTTCATTTTCGGCCCCAGAACGCTATTCTCGCGGCATGCGCACCGAACTCTGCGAACGCCTCGGGATCGAGTTCCCCATCTTCGCCTTCACCCACTGTCGCGACGTCGTGGCCGCCGTGTCCAACGCCGGCGGCATCGGCGTCCTCGGCTGCGTCGGCTTCAGCCCCGAGCAGATGAAGGTGGAGATGGACTGGATCGACGACCACACCGACAAGCCCTACGGGATCGACATCGTCATTCCCAACAAGTACGAGGGCAAGGGCGAGGACCTCGACCCGGACGCGCTGGAGAGGAAGCTCTCCGAGATGGTCCCCCAGGAGCACCGGGACTTCGCCAGGAAGCTCCTGGCCGACGCCGGCGTGCCCGAGCTGCCCGAGGGCGAGAAGACCCGCGAGCTGCTGGGCTGGACGGCGGCGACCGCCTGGCCGCAGGTGGAGCAGGCGCTCACCAGCGACAAGGTGAAGCTCGTGGCCAACGCCCTGGGCACCCCGCCCGCCGACGTGGTGAAGGAGATCCAGGGCTCGGGTCGCCTGGTGGGCGCGCTCTGCGGCAGCCCCAAGCAGGCCCTCGCCCACAAGGACGCCGGCCTCGACTTCATCATCGCCCAGGGCACCGAGGGCGGCGGCCACACCGGCGACGTCGGGAGCGTCGTGCTGTGGCCCCAGGTGATCGATGCCGTCGCACCCCTCCCGGTGCTGGCGGCCGGCGGCATCGGAAACGGACGCCAGATGGCGGCCGCCATGGCGATGGGCGCCGCCGGTGTCTGGACGGGCTCGCTGTGGCTGGCGGTCGAGGAGGCCGCCGCCGAGCCGGCCGAGAAGCAGACCTACGTGAACGCCACCAGCCGCGACACCGTGCGCTCGCGTTCCTGGACGGGCAAGCCCTGCCGCATGCTGCGCAACGATTGGACCAACGCCTGGGAGCGCGACGACACGCCCGACCCGCTGGGCATGCCCCTCCAGTTCATGGTCACCGCCGAGGCCGTCTCGCGCACCCACCGCTACGCGGACAAGGCGGTGAGCGTGGCCTTCAATCCCGTCGGTCAGATCGTCGGCGAGGTGAAGGCGGTGGAGCCGGTGCGGGACGTGATCATGCGCATGGTCGAAGAGTACGTCGACGCGGTGGAGCACCTGAACGCGCTGCAGCCCGAGGTCTAGCAGCCGTGCCGCGCGCCCCGGCCAACGGGATCGAGATCGAGTACGAGACCTTCGGCGATCCCGCCGACGACCCGATCCTCCTGGTGATGGGCCTGGGCTCCCAGCTGCTGGGCTGGACCCTGCCCTTCTGCGAGGCGCTGGTCGAGCGCGGGCACCATGTGATCCGCTTCGACAACCGCGACGTCGGGCTCTCCACCAAGATCACCGACGCGGAGCACGACAGCGTTCCGGACGCGATGCGGAAGGGAATGGCCGGCGAGCCCATCAACGCGCCCTACCTCCTGACGGACATGGCCGCCGATGCCGTGGGGCTCCTCGACCACCTGGGGCTCGAGCGGGCCCACGTGGCCGGCGCGTCGATGGGCGGGATGATCGCGCAGACGATGGCCATCGGATTCCCCGAGCGCGTCCAGTCCCTCACCTCGATCATGTCGCACACCGGGGAGAAGGGTCTGCGCCCCCCGACGCCGGAGGCGATGCAGGTGCTGATGACGCGGGCGCCCGACGGCCGCGAGGCCGCGATCGATCAGGCGCTGAAGACCTGGCGCGTGATCGGCAGCCCCGGCTTCCCGTTCGACGAGGAGCGCATCCGCGAGCGCGCGAGCCGCTCGTACGACCGCTGCCATCATCCGGCCGGCGCCGAGCGCCAGCTCGTCGCGGTCACCGCCTCGGGGAGCCGGCGCGAGGCGCTCGAGTCGCTCGACGTGCCCACCCTGGTGATCCACGGCGAGGACGATCCGCTCGTCCCCGTGGAGGGCGGGCGTGCCACCCTCGACGCCGTGCCCGGTGCGGCGGGGCTCTTCATCGAGGGCATGGGCCACGACATGCCGGTGGAGCTCTACGACACGCTGACCGACGGCATCTCCGGACACGCGAAGAAGCACGCGCTGGGGTAGCCGGGCGCGTCCGGCGCCCGTGATACGATGGGGCGCATGTCCGCCCGTCCCGAAGCCGTCGGCCTCTCGAGCGAGCGTCTCGCGCGCATCGACTCCCATCTGAAGCGCCGCTACCTCGACCCCGGCAAGATCGCGGGCGCCCTGACCCTGGTGCACCGCCGCGGCGAGCTCGCGTACTGCTCGCCGGTCGGGCTCATGGACCTCGAGCGCGGCAAGCCGATGACCGAGGACACGATCTTCCGCATCTACTCGATGTCGAAGCCCGTCACGTCGGTGGCGCTCATGCAGCTCTACGAGCACGGCCACTTCCAGCTCGACCAGCCCGTGCACAAGCTGATCCCCTCCTGGCGCGACCTGCGCGTCTACCAGGCCGGGCAGTACCCGGAGTTCATGACGACGCCGTGCTCGCGGCCCATGACGATCCGCGACGTCCTCACCCACCAGTCCGGCCTCACCTACGGCTTCATGATGCGCACCAACGTGGACCGGGCCTACCGCAAGCTCGGGATCGGGGTGATCGAAGGCCGGGAGCGCAGCGAGGTCGACCTCGAGGGGTTCGTGGAGCAGCTGGCCGAGCTGCCGCTGGAGTTCTCGCCGGGTGACCACTTCAACTATTCGGTCTCGACCGACGTGTGCGGACGCCTGGTGGAGATCCTCTCCGGCGAGCGCCTCGACGACTACCTGCGCCGTCACCTCTTCGAGCCGCTCGGCATGGCGGACACGGGCTTCTTCGTCCCCGACGAGAAGCTCGACCGCTTCGCGGCCAACTACTACCGCCGCGAGAAGAAGATCGCGCTGATGGACGACCCGGAGACGAGCGGCTACCGGAAGTCGCCCGTCTTCCTGTCCGGCGGCGGAGGCCTCGTCTCGACCGCAGCCGACTACCTGCGCTTCTGTCGCATGCTCCTCGGCGGGGGCGAGCTCGACGGAATGCGGATCCTCTCGCCGAAGACGCTCTCCTTCATGACCCGGAACCACCTGAGCGGCGGGCGCGACCTCACCGAGGCGTCGCTCGGCGGCGTGGCCGAGGTGGCCTCTCCGGGCACCGGCTTCGGACTGGGCTTCTCGGTCACCCTCGACCCGGCCGCCGCCGGCGTGGTGGGCTCGGCGGGCGAGTTCGCCTGGGGCGGCGCGGCCAGCACCGTCTTCTGGATCGATCCCGCCGAGGATCTGATCGTGCTCTACCTGACCCAGTTCTACCCGTCACAGACCTTCAACTTCCGCGGCCAGCTGAAGTCGATCGTCTACGGCGCGCTCACCGACTGAGGAACGCATGGGCCCCCTGTCCGGAATGCGGGTGATCGACCTGGCGGACGAGAAGGGCGAGCTGTGCGGCCGGGTGCTGGCCGACCTGGGCGCCGACGTCGTACGGGTCGAGCCGCCCGGCGGCGCCGTCTCGCGGACACTCCCGCCCTTCGCCCCCGACGGCGAGACCAGCCTCTACTTCGCCTTCCGCAACGCCGGAAAGCGCGGCGCCACCCTCGACCTGGACGACGCCGCGGATCGCACGCAGCTGGAGCGCTGGCTCGACGACGCCGACGTCCTGGTCGAGTCGTTCGCCCCGGGTCGACTCGACGCGCTGGAGCTCGGCCCGGATGCGCTCGTCGAGCGCCACCCCCACCTCGTAGTGACCTCGATCAGCGATTTCGGCCAGACGGGCCCCTACCGCGACTGGAGCGGCACCGACCTGGTCGGCTTCGCGATGGGTGGCATGATGCACCGCGCGGGGATTCCGGAGAAGCCGCCGCTGGTGGCCCCCGGCGCCCTGGCCTACGACGCCGCCGGCATGACCGCCGCGCTGGCGACCCTGGTGGGCTTCTGGAAGCGGCTGGCCACGGGTCGCGGCCAGCACCTGGACGTGTCCGTGATGGAGGCAGTGGCCAACCTCCCGGACTGGGCGATGCCCAACTTCTCGATTAACCCGAACCCGGGCGGACGCATGGGCGCGGGGATCTATCCCCTCTACCGCTGCGCCGACGGCTACGTGCGGCTCATCGTGCTGGTGAAGCACCACTGGCACGCGCTCCTCGACTGGATGGGGCGCCCGCCGGAGCTGGCCGACCCCGAGCTCGACGGCTTCATCCAGCGCCTGATGCGCATGGCCGAGATCGTGCCCGTGATCGAGCGCTTCCTGGCCGACTGGCCGATGGTGGCCGCCGCCGAGGAGGCCCAGCGACGCGGCATCGCCTGCACTCCCGTGCTGCGCCCCGGCGAGGTCCTGGACAACGTCCACACCCGGTCGCGCGGCACCTTCCGCACCCTTCCGATCGGCGCTGGCCGCGAAGCCTCCCTGGCCTCCGGCTTCTTCGTCGTCGACGGTGAGCGCGCCGGCCCCGGCAGCGCCCCGCCCGAGCGCGGCGCCGCCTTCGACGGCTTCGCCCCGGCGGGCCCCGAGCGTCGGGCACTCCTCTCCGGAGAGAAGCCTGCTCAGACGCACGCACGTCCCCTCGCCGGCGTGCGCGTCCTCGACTTCGGAATCGGTGCCGTCGGCGTCGAGGTGGGGCGACTCCTCGCGGAACAGGGCGCCGACGTCCTCAAGGTGGAGTCGGCACGCGCGCCCGACTTCATCCGCACGATCCTCTCCACCTGGATGAATGCCAACTTCGCGTCGTCGAGCCGCAGCAAGAAGAGCCTCGGCGTCAACCTGAAGGACCCCCGCGGACTCGAGCTGGTGAAGCGCCTGCTGGCCGACGTGGACGTCCTCATCGACAACAGCGCCACGGGGGTGATGGAGCGCCTGGGCCTCGACTGGGAGACCGTGCACGAGATCAACCCCCGCCTGGTCGTCTTCACGAGCCAGCTCGTGGGGAGCTTCGGACCCTGGAAGGACTGGGTGGGATACGGCCCCAGCACGCACCCGGTGAGCGGCCTCACCCATCTCTGGAACTACCCCGAGGACGAGGAGCGCCCCGCCGGCTCGACGGCCACCTACCCCGACCACTACGTGGGCCGCGTGGGCGCCCTGGGCGTACTCGCCGGCCTGGTGGCGCGGCAGCGGAGCGGGCGGGGCCTGGTCGCCGACGCCGCCCAGTTCGAGACCTCCGTGGGCATGCTGGGCGATCTCTTCGCAGCCGAGAGCCTGGCGCCGGGCAGCGTCGCTCCCCAGGGCAACGCCAGTCCGCGCGGCGCACCGTGGGGCTGCTACCCGTGCGAGGGCGACGACGCCTGGTGCGTGGTCTGCGTGCGCGACGACGCGGCCTGGCGCGCGCTGCGCGCGGTGCTGGGCGACCCGGCCTGGGCGCGCGACGCCGCGCTCGACACCCGCGCGGGCCGCGTGGCGCAGCGCGCGCAGCTGGACGCCGAGCTGGCGGCCTGGACGGCCAAGCGCCCCGCACGCGAGGTGATGGAGACCCTGCAGGCCGCGGGGGTCGCGGCCGGGATCGTCGCCCACGGCGGCGACCATCTCGGCGACCCGCACCTCGAGGCGCGCGGCTTCCACCAGTGGATCGACCAGCCCGGGATCGGACGGCTCGCCCTGGAGGGAACACCCTTCCGCGGCTCGGACCTGCCCGCACCTCTCGTCACCCCGGCGCCGTGGCTCGGCGAGCACACTCGCGAGGTGGCCCGCGAGAGGCTGGGCCTCTCGGACTCCGAGATCGAGCGCCTGGTCGCCGACGGCGTCCTCGAGGACCCGCCCGACGCTCCCCCTTCGAACCAGTGACGAGCGACTCCTCCTTCGCCAGCGAGATCGACTTCGGCCTCGATCTGCGGCCCGCCGCGCCGGTGCTGCCCGGAGAGTCCTTCCACCGCGAGATGACACGCCTGCGCGAGACCCACCGGCTGGCACCCATCCGCTTCGGGGATGCGCGGGTCCTGCTGGTCACGCGCTGGACCGACCTGGACGCCGCGTTCCGCGATGACGAGCAGCTCCCCGCCGGGCCCACCTACGCCATGACGATCGAGCCCTGCCAGGGCGTCACCTTCGAGAGCGTGGACGGCCCCGAGCACCACACGCTCCGCCAGCTCACCACACGCAAGCTCCACAAGACACCGATCGCCCGCTACGCGGAGTCGGACCTGCCCCGGCTGGCCCACGAGGTGATCGACGGCTTCGCCTCCGCGGGCCAGGCGGATCTGGTGGACGCGTTCACCTCCGTCTTCCCGTTCCGTGTGCTCGGCCACCGCATGGGACTCCCGCTCGACGCCTCCGACCGCTTCATGGACTGGGCCTTCGACATCCTGAGCTACCCCGTCGACCACGCCGCCGGCCACGCGGCGGCGGCCGCGCTCACCGCCTTCACCGAGCCGGTCCTGGCCGAGCGCCGCGCCTGCCCCGCCGACGACATCCTCTCCTCGATGGCCACGGCGGAGCGCGACGGACGCCGCCTCAGCGACGAGGAGATCCTCTCCCACGTCCGCGCGCTCTTCTCGGCCGGCGCCACCACCGCGCACCACGGCCTCGGCAACACCCTCTACGCCGTCCTGCACGACCGGGCGGTGGTCGAGCGCCTGCGCGCCGAGCCCGAGCGCATCCCCGCCGCGGTGGACGAGATGCTGCGCTGGGAGCCGCCCCTCGGCCTCCTCCCCCGCCTGGTGCCGGGCGAGGCTCGAGTAGCCGGCGAGACTCTCTCGGCGGGCACCCTCCTCATGTTCGGAATCGCCTCCGCGAACCGCGACCCGGCCGTGTACGAGGACGCCGACCGCTTCGACATCGACCGCCGCCCCCAGCGCCTCCTCACCTTCGGCTTCGGCAGCCACTACTGCCCCGGGACGCACCTGGCCAAGGCCCAGATCGCAGCCGGCATCCGCGCGCTCCTCGAGCGCCTGCCCGACCTTCGCCTTCTCGATGCCAGGGCCGCCCGTCCCCAGGGAACGGTGATGCGCGGCCCGCGCGTCCTGCCCGTCGCCTTCTCCCCGGCCTGACGCCGATCGCGATCGGGTGTTGCGTCCGCCCGCAGGGCCGGGATGCGACTCCCCCCGAGACGATCCGCCCGATCGGCACCGCGGGCTCGCCCCGCGGTCGCGCAGCCCTCCCCGCACCGCGCACCGCGCTTCGGCGCGACCCGGGTACACTGGACCCATGGCCTACACCGAGCTGCCCGCGGGGTTCGAGCCCTACGACTTCGACGACTTCCACCGCCGCATCCTCCCGGCGCGACTCGCCGCCGGGAACGGAGCGCTGGCCTTCGCAGACGCGAGCCGGATCGGCCCGATCGCCTTCCAGGTGGGCGACCGATCCTGGACCTACCTGCCGCGCGACGGCGGCATCGCGCTCCGCGAGGGCGACAGCGAGGCGCAGACGGTCGTCGGCCTCGACCTCCTCTTCTGGCAGGGCCTGGCCCACGACCTCGAGTCCG
The DNA here is from genome assembly GCA_028278065.1 of Myxococcota bacterium. Classification (GTDB taxonomy): domain Bacteria; phylum Myxococcota_A; class UBA9160; order UBA9160; family JAFDET01; genus JAFDET01. The sequence continues at coordinate 4,555 of JANQFA010000105.1, read as the reverse complement.
CGCCCGGCCTGCTCTACCCGGGTCGCGCACGCAAGGTGCGCGGCGACCTCATGCGCTTCGTACGCTGGGAGCCCGCCCTGCGCGCGATGTTCCATGGACGCCCCCTCTTCGATCCGGACCGCGCCGAGCTGCCCGGCTTCCACGGCGGCGCCCTCGACCCGCTCCAGTGCTTCACGCTGGACGACGACCCCGAGGAGATGGCCCACTACCTGCGCACCGCGGGCTTCCTTCGCGCGCGCGGCGTCTTCGACGCGGAGGAGGTCGAACGCTTCCGAGGTCATGCCTCGCGCCTGCGCGCCGAGGCGCTGGAGGGGGACCGCAAGTCCTGGTGGGCGAAGGACGCCGAGGGCAACGCGCTCTGCTGTCGCGTCACCCGCGGCGGCGCCGAGCCCGAGCTGGCGGCGCTTCCCGTCGACCCGCGCCTGGTGAAGCTGGTCTCCCTCGCCGACGGAGACCTGGCACCGCGCGGCGCGCACCTGGAGGAGGGCGTCTCCATCCTCTGGAAGACGCCGGGCATGACCGAAGGCCTCTCGGACCTGCCCTGGCATCGCGACTGCGGGATGGGCGGGCACGCCACGATGTGCCCGCTCCTCATCGCCACGATCAATCTGGAAGAGGGAACGCCCGAGGCGGGCGAGCTGCGCGTGCTGCCCGGCTCGCACGCCGCTTCCTACCCGTTCATCGACGCCCGCGACCCGAAGGCGCCCCGCGGCTTCTCGCTCGGCACGGGCCCCGGCGATGTCTCGCTGCACTACGGCGACATCATGCACGCGGCCCCGCCCCCCAGCCGCAAGGAGGGCCCGCATCGGATCAGCGTGCTCACCGCCTACGTGAAGCCCGGGGTGCGCCACCACCGCGGCGAGGGCGCCTACAACGACGTCCTCCTCGACCGCGAGGACGGCCAGGTGGAGCACCTGGCGGACAGGCTCGAGCGGGACTGAGCCTCTAGGCGGCCTTTCTCTCCGGCGTGAAGCGCACACCCATCTCGACGCAGGAGCGCACCAGCGACGACGGCTGGATGACCGGGCCGCGGCCCGAGTACTCCATGTCCGGCAGGCGCCGCAGGATCTCCTCGAAGGCCACCTTCATCTCCATGCGCGCCAGATTGGCGCCCAGACAGAAGTGCGGACCGATGCCGAAACCCAGGTGGTGCGGCCTGCGCTCGATGTCGAAGCGGTCCGGATCCGGGAACGCATCCGCGTCGCGATTGGCCGACGGGTAGACGAGCAGGATCGTCTCGCCCGCCCTCAGCTCCTTGCCGCCCAGCTCCGTGTCGTGCACCACGGTCCGCCCGAAGCTGTGCACCGGCGACACCAGCCGGATCCCCTCCTCCATGGCCTGCGGGATCTTCTCGGGGTGTGCGATCAGCTCCTCGCGCACGTCGGGATTCTCGATCAGCAGGGACATCGTCCCGGATATCGAGTTGCGGGTGGTCTCGTTGCCCGCGACCAGCAGGACGACGAGCAGCTTGATCAGCTCGTCGTTGGCCAGCTCCATGTCTTCGGCGCTGCGATTCTCGAAGCGGCTCTGGTCCTCGTCGTAGGTCTCGAGGAGCCCCTCGTCCTTGGCGGCCACCAGCTTGCTCACCAGATCCTCGCGCGGCTCGCGGCGGCGATCCTCGATGATCTCGGTGACGTAGTGGGAGTACTCCATGTACGCCTGGGCGGCCTTGGCCACGATCTCCGGGCGGTCGAGATTGCCGTCGCCGGCGATCATCGCGTCGGACCAGTGGTGGAACCGCTGCCGGTCCTCCTTGCGGATTCCCATCATCTCGGCGATCAGGAGCAGCGGCAACGGAACCGCGATGTCGTCCACGAAGTCGCACTCGCCGCGGGGTGCCACCTCGTCGAGGATCTCGTCGCAGAGGACGCGGAAGACGCCCTCCCAGTGCTTCACCATGCGCGGCGTGAAGCCCCGGTTGATGAGCTTGCGGAGCTGCGTGTGGCGCGGCTCCGCCTCGTCGATCAGCCCCAGCTTGATCTCGTTGCCCGGCCGCACGCCGTGCTCCGAGGTGAAGCGGCTCTGGTCCTTGGACGCCTCGAGCACGTGCTCGTACCGACTGATGATCCAGGCGTTGCTCTTCGCGGACCAGTAGACGGGGTCGTGCTCGCGGAGCCACTTGAAGCGCTCCGGCATCGCGGCATCCCAGACGGCAGAATCCAGATAGTTCACGTCAGCGTTCATGGGGAGGTCTCCTGGTCCTCTTCGGGCAGCAGTGCCGAAACGACGTCCCCGTAGAACCGCGCGTGGCGGGCCGTCGCTTCGGGCGTGAGCAGGTCCTCGCGATCGAGGGCCTTGTACAACGGCGCGATCGAGAAGGCTCCGACCGCGAGGTGATAGAGAGCGAGGAGAAGGAGCGGGATCTGATCGGAGTCCCAGCGGCGCGCCCCGGGCAGCGCCCTGATCACCTCCTCGGCCTTCGCGAGGATGGGCTTCACCTGGTCGCGCAGGATCGGCGAGACGGCCTCTCCCCCATCCATGATCTCGCGCTGCACGAGCCTCGGGAGGTTGGGGCGCTCGCCCAGGATCCGGAACATCAGGCCCACGAAGGCCTCCCGGTCCTGCAGGTCCGCACCCTGCTCCACGTAGTCGGAGAGCGCGTCGAAGAGCGGTGCGATGCCGCGCTCGAGGACGGCGGCGTAGAGCGAGTCCTTGCTGGCGAAGTGGTTGTAGAGGCTGGGAATGCGCAGGCCGGCCGCGCTGGCGACATCGCGCAGTGTGGTCCCCGAGAAGCCGCGCTCCGCGAAGACGCGCTCGGCGGCGTCGAGAATGCGCTGGCGGGTCGCCGCCCCCTTGGGCGTCAGGCGAACCGCAGTCTCCGTGGCCATCGCCGGCATTCTCGGACTCCCTGAAAACGAACGATCGTTAGTTTTCTTTTTCCGTATCGGATTGTCAAGGCCACGCCTTGAGTTCCGAGTGCGGGGCGCGTGATTCCCCGCAGGGGCTGTGCCAAGCTCCCGTCCGCCCCAACACGAGGAGACCCCCCCATGGCAGATCTGAAGCTCGGACTGCAGCTCGGCTACTGGCAGGCCCAGCCCCCGACCAACCACGTGGAGCTGGCCCAGGAGGCCGAGCGGCTCGGCTACGACTCGGTCTGGACGGCCGAGGCCTGGGGCTCCGACTGCTTCACTCCGCTGGCCTGGATCGGCGCCCACACCTCGAAGCTCCGGCTCGGTACCGCCGTCTGCCAGATCTCGGCGCGCACACCCACCGCCACGGCCATGGCCACCCTGACCCTCGACCACCTGACCGGTGGCCGCATGATCCTGGGCCTCGGCGTGTCGGGCCCGCAGGTCGTCGAGGGCTGGTATGGCCAGCCGTTCGCCAAGCCCCTGGCGCGCACCCGCGAGTACGTGGACATCGTGCGCCAGGTGCTGGCCCGCGAGAAGCCGGTGCGCAGCGACGGCCCCCACTACCCCCTTCCCTACCACGGCGAGAACGCATGGAACCTGGGCAAGCCGCTGCGCTCGATCACCCATCCCCTGCGCGCCGACGTGCCGATCTTCCTCGGCGCGGAGGGCCCGAAGAACGTGGCGATGACCTGCGAGATCGCCGACGGCTGGCTGCCGCTCTACTTCTCGCCGTTCCGGCCGGAGGTGTACGAGGACCAGATCGCGCACCGCAAGGAGGACTTCGAGATCGCCCAGTTCACCGTCGTCAACATCAACGACGACCTCGAGCAGGCCCTCATGCCGGTGAAGTACATGCTGGGCTTCTACATCGGCGGCATGGGCGCCAAGAAGCGCAACTTCCACAAGGAGCTGATGGCCCGCATGGGCTTCGAGGCGGAGGCAAACAAGATCCAGGACCTCTTCATGGAGGACAAGCGCGCCGAGGCGGTGGCCCACGTGCCCGACCAGTTCGCCGACGAGATCTCGCTGTGCGGCTCCGTCGACCGTATTCGCGAGCGCCTGCAGGCCTGGAAGGAGTCGCCCGTCACCTCGCTGCTGGTGGCCGGGGGCGACGTGGACACCCTGCGCACGATGGCCGAGCTGGCCCTCTAGGAGAGCTCATGATCCTCGATCTCTTCCGCATGGACGGGAAGGTGGCCATCGTGACCGGTGCCGGAAAGGGCATCGGCCGCGGCATCGCCCGCGCCTACGCCGAGGCCGGCGCGGACGTCGCCGTGGCCGCGCGAACCGAGAGCGACCTCGAGTCCCTGGCCGGCGAGGTGCGCGACCTGGGACGCCGGGCGCTGCCCGTGCCGACCGACGTCCTCGAGTTCGACCAGCTCGACGCGCTGGTGGACCGCACGCTGCACGAGTTCGGGCGCATCGACGTGGTGGTGAACAACGCCGGCGGCTCACCTCCCACGCCGATGCTGCAGCTCGAGGACGAGGCCTTCGACGGGGCTTTCCGCTTCAACGTCACCACCGCGATGCACCTCTCCAGGCAGGCCATCCCGCACATGCTGGAGGGAGACGGCGGGGCCATCGTGAACATCTCCTCGGGCCTGGCTCACCTGGTGGAGTCGGGCTTCACCGCCTACGGGACTGCCAAGGCGGGTCTCGCCCACCTGACGCGCCTCATGGCCTGCGAGTTCGCGCCGCGCGTG
>JANQFA010000185.1 GCA_028278065.1 Myxococcota bacterium | reverse complement strand
GGTTCCGCTGCAATGCGAGTACTACGCGCTGGAGGGGCTGGCCGCGCTGACCGACACGATCGATCTGGTGCGGCAGCGGCTCAACCCGCGCATCGAGCTGGCGGGAATCGTCTTCACGATGGTCGACGCGCGCAACAGCCTCACCCGCCAGGTGGCCGCCGAGGTCCGCCAGCACTTCGGCGAGAAGGTCTTCACCACCGCCGTGCCGCGCAACGTCCGCCTCGCCGAGGCGCCCAGCCACGGCAAGCCGGTCCTCCTCTACGACATCCACTCGAAGGGCGCGGTGAGCTATCTGCGCCTGGCGCGGGAGCTCCTGGAGCGACTGGGCGTCTCGACGCCGTCGCGGCGTCCGCCCCCGCTCACCGCGACGAAGGAGCCCAGCGATGGCACGACGTAACGCACTGGGACGCGGGCTCGGCGCGCTCATCCCGGAAGAGCCGCGGGCGTCGGAGCCTGCAGCCGAGACGACGCCTCGCGGTGACGAGCCGGGTGTCGCCGAGATCCCGGTCGACCGGATCGACCCGAACCCGGAGCAGCCGCGCCGGGTCTTCGATCCCGACGAGATCGAGCTCCTCTCCGAATCCATCTCGCGTCACGGCGTGCTGCAGCCCGTGGTGGTGCGTCGAGCGGGCGACCGCTTCGAGCTGGTCGTCGGCGAGCGCCGCTTCCGCGCCAGCCAGGCAGCGGGTCGCGAGACGATTCCCGCGGTCGTCGCCGACGTGGCCGAGGCCGATCGCCTCGAGCTGGCACTGGTCGAGAACGTCCAGCGCCAGGATCTCAATCCCATCGAGCTCGCGCTGGCGTTCACTGCGCTGTGTGATGCGGGCGCCACCCAGGAGGAGGTGGGCCGCCGCGTCGGGCTCGATCGCTCGAGCGTCGCCAATCACCTCCGCCTGCTCGACCTGTCGCGCGACCTCCAGCAGGACGTGGAGACCGGCGCGCTCACGACGGGTCACGCCAAGGCGCTCCTCCAGGTGGCCAACCCGGAGCGCCGCCGCCACCTGCGCGACAAGATCGTGGAGGCGGGGCTGTCGGTGCGCCAGGCCGAGGAGCTGGCCCGCGGCGCGGCGGCGCCGTCGCGCCGCAAGAAGTCTCCCCGCGCAGGCCAGCCGGTCTCACCCGAGCTCCAGAACGTGGTGGATCTCCTGCGCGAGCATCTCAAGACCCAGGTGCGAGTGCAGGGCGACGGCACCCGCGGGCGCATCGAGATCGAGTACTTCGGTGCCGAGGACCTCACCCGGATCGTCAACGCGATGTTGGAGGGAAGGTGAGCTTCGCGCGACCGCGACTTCCGATCATCCCGGCCGGCGCCCGTTTCGAGGGCACACTCTGCTGGCGCGGCGCGGTCCGCGTGGAGGGCCGCCTGACCGGCGACTGTCTGGGGCGCGGTGCCCTCGAGATCGGACCCGAGGCCCGCGTGGAGGCCGACGTCGCGGTGGACCACCTGGTGGTGGCCGGCCATCTCGAAGGCGACGCCAGCGCGCGGCTCAAGATCGAGCTGAAGGAAGGGGCCGTCGTCGTGGGCGATCTGCGCGCGCCGGTGGTGGTGCTGGCGGATGGGGCTCGGCTCAGGGGACGTCTCCAGATCACCCCGGAGGGCCCGGAAGAGGCCGTTTCGGCGCCGCCTTCGCCTTGAAGTTCCCCGTCACTATGTAACTATTCGGCCGCCCGAAGCGGGCCCGGCGCTGCGCAGATGCGCGCGCCCGGCCGTCCCGGGCGCCCAGGCCAAGCCGCGATCACCCCCCAGGCGGGAGCCGACCCGCCCGTGCGGGGGGTGTTGCACGGCTCGGATCTCGGGCCGGGGCTGACACATCGGAGACGGGAGCGGACCTGGTGATGCACGCCAAGCGGATGGTCGCAGCCGGCGCAGCCCTCGCGACCGTGCTCGCGGCGGGGCCCGCCTTCGCGGCGGAGGGCGGAATCCAGATCCTGCCCGAGCTCTTCGGCATGGATGGCCTGCTCGTTCTCCTGGCTCTCTTCGTCGCCCTGATCTACCCGGTCAACAAGCTCATCTTCGGGCCGATCTTCAGCGTGCTCGACGAGCGCGAGGAACGCATCGACGGCGCTCGCAGTCGGGCCGGCGAGGTGTCTTCCGAGGCCGAAGCGGTGCTCGAGCGCTACGAGCAGACGGTGGCCCGGGCGCGCAGCGACGCGGCCGACGAGAGGAAGGGTCGTCTCGACGAGGCGCGCGAGGCCGAGAAGAACGCCACCGCCCAGGCCCGGACCGAGGCGGAAGAACAGATCGAGCGGGCGCGCGGCGAGATCGCATCCTCGCTGGAGACCGCCCGCAGCGAGCTGCGACCCCGCGCCGAGGACCTCGCGCGCGATGCAGCCGAGCGGATCCTCGGGAGGGCGCTCTGATGCGCCGGCTCCTCCCGGCACTCGCGATCCTGCTCGTCGGCGCCCCCGCCCAGGCGGCGGGCGGCGAGGGCGCAGGCGCGATGACCCTGTTCTGGCAGGCGCTGAACCTGCTGATCATCGTGGGCGTGATCGCCTACTTCGCGCGCAAGCCGATCGCCGAGTATCTCGAGCAGCGCCGGCAGGGGATCCAGCACGACCTGGAGAACTCGGCCCGGCTGCTCTCGGAGGCCGAGACCAAGCTGGCCGACTGGAACGCCCGCGCCGAGCGCCTGGACGCCGAGCTGGGCGAGATCGGCGCCATCAGCCGTCGCCTGGCCGAAGAGGAGCGCGAGGAGATCCTGGCGGCGGCGGAGGCCACGGCAGCGCGCATTCGCAGCGACGCCACCGCGGCGGTGGACCAGGAGCTGCGCCGCGCTCGCGCCACCCTGGCGGCCGAGGCTGCGGAGCTGGCCGTCGACCTGGCAGCGAAGCTGGTGGCCGAGAAGGTGACTCCGGACGACCAGGCGCGGCTCTTCGACGAGTTCCTGAGCCGCATCGAGGCGACCCCGGACCGCTCCGGGGACGGGAGGTAGGGGATGGCGGGGACCGCCGCGGCGCGCCGCTACGCAAAGGCGCTCTTCTCGCTGGCCGGAGAGTCGAGCTCGGTGGCGGCGGTGCGCGCCGAGCTGAACGACCTCGAGCGCCTGTTCGACGAGGTGCCCGAGCTCCGCGAGGCGCTCTTCCGGCCGCTCCACCCGGTCTCCCAGCGGCGTGCGGCGCTCGACTCGGTGGCGGAGCGCCTCGGGTCGAGTACGACCGTGAAGCAGTTCTACGCGTTCCTCATCGACCAGCGACGCATCGTGGACTTCCCCGCGATCCACGCCGAGTTCGAGCGGCTCGCGGACGAGGCAGAAGGCCGCGTTCCCGCGCGCGTGGTGAGCGCCACCGCGCTCTCCGACGAGCAGCAGGAGCGGCTGCGCCGCGCGCTGAACGCGCGCACCGGCCGCGACGTACAGCTCGAAGTCGAGGTGGATCCCGACCTGGTGGGGGGTCTCGTGGCCCGAGTCGGCGACCTGGTCTTCGACGGCAGCATCAAGACCCACCTGCAGCAGCTACGCAGCAACCTCATGAAGGGGCACTGAGCGATGGACATCAAGCCCGGTGAGATCACCGACATCCTCAAGCGCGAGATCAAGGACTACGGCCGGGACATCGACGTCGCCGAGACCGGAAACGTCCTGTCCGTCGGCGACGGCATCGCGCGCATCTATGGCCTGGACCAGGTCATGGCGGGCGAGCTGGTCGAGTTTCCCGGCGACGTCAACGGGATGGTGCTGAACCTCGAGGAAGACAACGTCGGCGTCGCCATCATGGGAGAGGCTGCGCACGTACGCGAGGGCGACCTGGTGCGACGCACGGGTCGCATCATCGAGGTGCCGGTGGGCGAGGCCCTGCTGGGCCGCGTCGTGGACGCGCTCGGGAATCCGATCGACGGCAAGGGCGACATCGAGACCGGCGAGAGCCGCCGCGTCGAGCTGAAGGCCCCGGGAATCGTGGCCCGCAAGTCGGTCCACGAGCCGCTCCAGACCGGCATCAAGGCGATCGACGCGATGACCCCGATCGGCCGCGGCCAGCGCGAGCTGATCATCGGTGACCGCCAGACCGGCAAGACGGCCGTGGCGGTCGACACCATCATCAACCAGAAGGACACCGACGTCTTCTGCATCTACGTGGCGATCGGCCAGAAGCAGTCGACGGTGGCCCAGGTGGTGGACAAGCTGACCCAGCACGGTGCCATGGACTACACGATCATCGTAGCCGCTACGGCGAGCGAGACGGCACCCCTGCAGTTCATCTCCCCCTACACCGGCGTCACGATGGGTGAGTGGTTCCGTGACAACGGCAAGCACGCGCTCATCGTCTACGACGATCTCTCCAAGCAGGCGGTCGCCTACCGCCAGCTCTCGCTGCTGCTGCGCCGTCCCCCGGGACGCGAGGCGTATCCGGGCGACGTCTTCTACGTCCACTCGCGCCTCCTCGAGCGCGCGGCCAAGATGAACGACGAGCTCGGCGGCGGCAGCCTGACGGCGCTCCCCATCATCGAGACGCAGGCGGGGGACGTGTCGGCCTACATCCCCACGAACGTCATCTCGATCACGGACGGCCAGATCTTCCTGGAGACGGACCTCTTCAACTCGGGCGTGCGGCCCGCCATCAACGTGGGTATTTCGGTGTCGCGGGTGGGCGGTGCAGCCCAGGTGAAGGCGATGAAGAGCGTCGCGGGTACCCTGAAGCTGGGGCTGGCCCAGTACCGGGAGATGGCCGCCTTCGCCCAGTTCGGAAGCGATCTCGACAAGGCCACCCAGGAGCAGCTCGCGAACGGCGAGCGCCAGACCGAGATGCTGAAGCAGGGCCAGTACCAGCCCCTCGCCGTGGAGGAGCAGGTGGTCGCGATCTACGCCTGCACGCCGCAGGACACGCGCGATTCCTGGGTGCGGAAGTTCGAGCTCGAGGACGTGCGCCGCTACGAGGAGGAGCTCCTCGCCTACCTGCGCGCCGAGCATTCCAGCCTGCTCGCTGCGATTCGCGAGAGCGGAGCCCTCAGCGACGAGAGCGAAGAGAAGCTGATCGCCGCCCTGGACGCGTTCGCGGACATCTTCCAGCCCAGCAAGAAGGCCGAAGAGGCCGCCTAAGGCGATGGCCAGTCTCCAGGACATCCGCCGCCGCATCACCAGCGTCGAGAAGACGCAGCAGATCACCCGCGCCATGCGGATGGTCGCGGCGGCCAAGCTGCGCCGGGCGCAGGAGGCCATCGAGGCGGCGCGACCGTACGCCGAGGCGATGCGCGGCACCCTCGAGGAGGTGGCTGCCGGCGTTCCGGACGCCGAGCATCCGCTGCTGCAGCCCCGCGAGAACGTGAGCCGTCTCGAGATCGTCGTGGTCACCTCGGATCGCGGCCTCTGCGGTGCGTTCAACGCCAACGTCCTCAAGCACACGGAAGCCCTCATCCAGGAGCGCCGGGACGACGTGGACGAGATCGTCGTCACCGCCGTCGGACGCAAGGCCAACGAGCACGCGCGCCGGCGCGGCTACAAGCTGCGCACGACCCACGCGGGTCTCGGCACCATCGCCTACGGCGACGCCGTGGAGATCGCCACCGCCCTGGCCACCCGCTACGCCGAGGGAGAGGTGGACGAAGTGGTGCTGGTCTACGCCGAGTTCATCTCGACCCTGACCCAGACACCGCGCACCGCACGCCTGCTGCCCTTCACGGCCGGAAGCGGTGAGACCGCCGGGGGTTCCCCCTACGAGATCGAGCCCAGCGCGAACGAGCTCCTCGCAGTGCTCGTACCCAAGGCGGTGGAGGTCGAGGTCTACCGCGCGCTCCTCGAGAACCAGTCCGGCGAGCACGCCGCGCGCATGTCGGCCATGGAATCGGCGACGCGCAACACCGAAGAGATGATCGAGAGCCTCACCCTCAACTACAACCGCGCACGCCAGGCGGCGATCACCAAGGAGCTGGTGGAGATCGTCTCGGGCGCGGAAGCTCTCTAATCGGAGAAGCCAATGGCAGACCAAGGCAAGATCGTTCAGGTGATGGGACCGGTGGTGGATGTGGAGTTCCCCCCGGGCCAGCTACCGGAGGTCTTCACGGCCCTCAAGGCCAGCAACGTGGGCATCAGCGAGGAGGACTGGAACCTGGTGCTCGAGGTCGCCCAGCACCTCGGCGAGAACACCGTCCGCACGATCGCGATGGACACCACCGACGGACTCGTGCGCGGCCAGGCGGTGCTCAACAGCGGCGACGTGATCCGCGTGCCCGTCGGCCCCGGCACCCTCGGTCGCATCATGAACGTCGTCGGAGAGCCGGTGGACGAGGCCGGTCCCATCGAGACCGAGATGACCTACCCGATCCACCGCCCGGCGCCGGAGTACGTGGACCAGGCGACGTCCGTCGAGATGCTCGAGACCGGCATCAAGGTGGTCGACCTGATCGCGCCCTATCCCAAGGGTGGCAAGGTGGGTCTCTTCGGTGGCGCCGGTGTGGGCAAGACGGTCGTCATCCTCGAGCTGATCAACAACATCGCCCGCGAGCACGCGGGCTACTCGGTGTTCGGCGGCGTGGGCGAGCGCACCCGCGAGGGCAACGACCTCTGGCACGAGATGGCGGACGCCAAGCTGGCGGACGGCACCACCGTGCTGGACAAGGCCGCGCTGGTCTTCGGACAGATGAACGAGCCGCCGGGCGCGCGCGCCCGGGTGGGGCTCTCGGCACTCACCGCCGCGGAGTACTTCCGCGACGAGGAGGGCAAGGACGTCCTGCTCTTCATCGACAACATCTTCCGCTTCACCCAGGCGGGCTCCGAGGTGTCGGCGCTGCTGGGCCGCATCCCCTCGGCGGTGGGCTACCAGCCGACCCTCTCCACCGACATGGGCGAGCTGCAGGAGCGCATCACCTCGACGAAGAAGGGGTCGATCACCTCGGTGCAGGCCATCTACGTGCCCGCCGACGACCTCACCGACCCCGCTCCGGCCACGGCGTTCACCCACCTGGATGCCACGACGGTGCTGAACCGCGACATCGCGGCGCGCGGCATCTACCCCGCCGTGGACCCGCTCGACTCCACCAGCCGCATCCTCGACCCGCTGGTGCTCGGCGACGAGCACTACGAGGTGGCGCGCGGAGTCCAGGCGGTGCTGCAGAAGTACAAGGACCTGCAGGACATCATCGCCATTCTCGGGATGGACGAGCTGTCCGAGGACGACAAGATCACCGTCGCCCGCGCGCGCAAGCTGGAGCGGTTCCTGTCCCAGGCGTTCAGCGTGGCCGAGGCCTTCACCGGCACGCCGGGCGTCTACGTGCGTCGCGAGGACACGATCCGCGGCTTCAAGGAGATCCTCGAGGGCAGGCACGACGATCTTCCGGAGCAGGCCTTCTACATGGTGGGCACCATCGAGGACGCCGTGGAGAAGGCGAAGACCCTCGTCTAGGAGAACGCCGTGCCTGTCGAGCTCACCATCGTGACGCCGGAACGCGAGGTCTTCTCGGGGACGGTCGACAACATCGTGCTGCCGGGCTCCGAGGGCGACTTCGGCGTGCTGGAGCACCACGAGCGCTTCCTCGCCCCGCTCCGCATCGGCGAAGCCCACGTCGACGCGGGCGGCACCACGCGCTATGCCGCCATCTCCGACGGCTTCGCACAGGTGAACGGCGAGCGGGTGGTGGTGCTGGTGGACAGCTGCGAGCTGGCGGACGAGATCGACGTGGCGCGGGCAAGCGCAGCCCGGGAGCGAGCGGAGCGGCGCATCCGCGAGCTCGAGTCCGGACACGAGGACGACGTGGAGCTGCGTCTCTCCGAGGCCGCCCTGCAGCGCGCCGTGATCCGCATCCAGGTGGCGGGGAAGCGCTAGCCGCCCGCCGCGGTCCCGCGTGAGCGCAGTCCGGGGCGGTGCTTGCCACACGCCGCCGGCGGCGTAGGTTCTGGCCGTGTCGGCCGGTCCTCTCGAACGGGTGCGCGCCCGCCTGGGCCACGAGCGACGCCGGGCCGGACGCGCCTCGGCGCGCCTGGGACGGCGGATCCGCAAGCGCCTGGCGCGGAGCTGGTGGCTGCGCGAGTCGTTCCTCGCCGTGCCGCTGACGGGGCTCCGTCTCCGGCTCGGGCTCTACTTCGACGAGATCGAGCGGGTCCTCCACGCCCTGTCGCGCGATTCGGGCGATGTCGTGCTGGTCCAGGTGGGGGCCTGCGAGGCGTCGGTCGGGGATCCGCTGGGCTGGTTCCTGCGCGCGGGCGGCTGGCGGGGCGTCCTGGTGGAGCCGGTCCCGTATCTCTTCGAGCGGGTGCGCCGCAACGCGGGCCATCTCCCGGGAGTCCAGCTCGAGAACGCCGCCATCGCGCCCGAGGAGGGGGAGCGCACCTTCTACTACCTGGAGCCTCACGCGGGTGATCTCCGCCCCGAGCTCTACAAGACGATCGGCTCCTTCCTGCGCGAGAACCTGGAGCGCCACGCGGAGTACATCGCGGACTTCGAAGAGCGCGTGATCGCCACCCCCCTGCCCTGCCTGCCGCTCTCCGCCCTCTGTCGCAGGCACGGGATCGAGCGGCTCGACCTCCTCTTCTGCGACGCCGAGGGCTACGACTACGAGGTGCTGAAGACCCTGGACTGGAAGCGCACGCCGCCGCGCCTGGTGGTGTGGGAGCATCAGCACCTGTCGGAGGAGGACGCAGTCGGTGCGCGTCGCCTCCTCGAGGAGCACGGCTACGACGTCCACGCCCTGGCAAAGGACAGCGTCGCGCTGCGCCGGGACGCGGCGGTTCCCCGCGTGGCCGCCGCGCTCACGCCACCCTGAGGCTCGGCTCAGGGCTCGCTCTCGATGTTCTTCACGGTCGGGGGGACGACGTAGGTGTTGCCGTGGCCGAGGTGGTCCAGGGTATCGGTTCCCGTGCCGCCGTCGTAGGTCACCTTCGCGAGGAACTCGGCATCGTCCGAGGCAGCGGGGCGTCCCACCCGGATGGTGTCGTCGCCCGCTCCGGTCGCGATCTTCACCTTGCCCGCGAAGAGGGAGTCCCCCGGATCGCCGACATCCGCTTCCAGGGCGATCACGTCGGCTCCCTCGGAGGTCTTCACGGAGACCGGGCCCAGGAAGATGGAGTCGAAGATCGTGACGAAGATGCCCCAGTCCCCCCCGATCCGGGCCTTCGTCTTTCCGTCCACCGTGAGGTTGCGGAGGTAGAGCGCTCCGGACTCGTCCTTCTGCGCGAAGGACAGATTGCCCCCGATCCGCGACGGTCCACCGCCGAACTCGTTGATCGCCAGGGTCCCGCCCCCTCGTCCCACGTCCACCGAGAGCTTGCGCTCGAAGGTGCAGTTCTCCAGCCGCGTCTGCGCATAGCCGCTGCGGGTGGAGATCTTGACGTCGCGCAGGAAGGTGTGCGAGTCGCACTGCGAGACTCCGCCTCCGTCACCGTTCTTGATCCGGGTCTTCCCGTGAACGGAGCCACCCGGCCCGAAGGCCGCACCCGAGGACCCACTCCCGCGCTTCAGCTGGATGCCCCCGTCGACCTGGCCCCTGAAGATCGGCCAGGCCCTCCCGTCCCGGGTGGAGAGCTGCACGTTTCCCATGACGTGAGTGCCCGTCTCCAGGGTCAGCTCGTCCTCCCCGCTTTGGCTGCGCAGGCGCAGGTTTCCATCCACCGCGCTGCCGTCGTCGATGATCACCGTGGTGTCCCCGTCACCGAAGTCGACGTCGATCCCGCGAAGGTCGCTGTTCGAGATCTCGAGCCGATCCTCCCCGGTCCTGCTCTGGATGCGTAGGCCCTTCGGGAGGTTGGCGTTCGTCAGGGCGGTGACCGTGTCCCCCTCACCGGCCTTGATCGACACGCGGCCGACGAAGTTGGTCTGTCCGACACTCACGTCGTCTGCTCCATCGCCCCCCGTGACCGTGAGCTCGCCGTGGATCAGCGTGCTGCTGGTCCTGGTGGTGGTCTCGCCGTGGCCGGCCTTGAAGGACACCTTGCCGTCGACGGTCGACCCGAGCAGCTCGAGGGCGTCGTCGCCGCTCGCGGTGGTGAACGACAAGGGCCCCTGGATGGTGGAGCTCTGAGCACGCAGCTCCCCCTCCGTCATCTTCACCTCGACCCCGCCCGTTACCGCGGCGTCTTCGATGGAGATCGCGTCCCGGCCTCCACCCATGTCCGCCTTGATTCCCTTGGGCGTCGAGATCAGCTTCGGTGCGAGAGATCCGTTCACGGACGTCGTACCGTCAGTGGGCTCGATCTGGTACGGCCCCGGCTTGGTGATCTTGATCGCGTTGTCCTGCTCGTCGCCCGTGATGACCAGGAAGCCGTTCCTGGCCTCGACGCGCACCGCTCCTGCGGCGGCGGCCGGAGCGGGGTTGAGGAACGCCAGTCCGGCGATGGCGACGAGGGCCAGGACGGGCCGGCGAGTACGCACGTCGAGGCTCCTCACAGCTCGCTCTCGATGCCCTTCAGCTTGGGCGGTACGGCGTAGACGTTGTCGTAAGAGAGATGGTCCAGGGTGTCGCTGCCCTTCCCGCCGTCGTAGGTGATCGGGCCCAGGAACTCGGCGTCCGAGGAGAGCCCGGTGTCGCCCACGATGAGGACGTCGTCGCCCGCGCCCGTGGAGATGGCGACCTTGTCCTCGAAGAGGCTCTCGACGACCGCTGCCGTCACCTCGGTCTCGATGAAGACGAGGTCGTTGCCCTTGCCGGTCTTGATCGAGACGGGGCCTGCCAGGTCTACGTCGTCGATGTCGACGACCTGGATGGACGCGCCGGTCGAGCGAATCGTCGTCTTGCCCTCGACCAGGAGGCCCTGGAGGACGGTGGTGAACGAGCCGGTCTTGCTCGTCAGAGAGAGGTTCTCTCCGATCACGATGCTCGCGCCTCCGCCCGCCAGATCGAAGACACCCCCGCCCTTGCCGGCATCGAACGACAGATCGCGCTCGAACCCGCACGGCCCCACACTCGCGGCGGCGAAGCCGTCCTTGGCGCGGACCTTGACATCCCCCAGGAAGAGCATGCTGCCGCTGCTCCCGCAGAGGAACGTGGCGGGCGCGACGCCGCTCCGAATCTGCGTCTTGCCCCGCACGACGGCGCTCGCGCCTCCCCTGAAGTCGGTCATGACGGAGCTCTCGTTTCCGTGCTTGAGCTGCACGTTGCCGTCCACCTGGACGTAGAGCGTCGCCACGGCTCCGCCGTGCTTGCTGGCCATCTGGAGGTTCCCGGCGACGTGCACCGTGTCGAGGTTCAGGACGTCGTGCCCGTCCTGGCTGCGCATGCGCAGGTTTCCCTCGATCGTGGTCCCGCTGCCGCCGAAGGCGGCCGAGGAGCCCCCGTCGCCGAGCTTGAGGTCCACCCCTCCGATCCCGGCGTCGGTCACCGTCACGTTGTCGAAGCCCTCGCGGCTCTGCACCTCGAGACCTCCGGCGAGGAGCGATCCGATCACGCCGACACCCGATCCGCCGTTCCCGTACTTGAGCATCGTTCGACCCGCGAGGTTCGCTCCGCTCACGTTCAGTGCGTCGAAGCCGTCCCGCGAATCGACCTTGAGGTCCTTCGCGACCATCGAGCCGCCCACGCTCACGGACGAGCCGCCGTCCCCGGCCCGGAGGGACAGGCTCCCGGTGATGAACGAGCCGCCTACGGAGATGGCGTCCATCCCGTTGCCTCCGCGGACGGAGACATCGCCGTCCACCGACGAGGCCGCGATCGTGAGGGCTCCGAGGGAGTCGTATCGCAGATCGATCGGACCCGTGACGTCGACGTCGTCGACCACCAGGGCGTTCGCCCCTCCGCGCAGATCCGCTCGGATCCCCCTGGTGACCGTGAACGTGGCGGGTCCTACGACACCATTGATGGCCGTGGAGCCGTCGTCCGGAGCCACCTGCCAGTCTCCTGGCTGGGTGATGCGGACGGCGTTGCCCCCTCCATCGCCGGTGAGGACGAGCGTCCCGTTCTTGACCTGCACCGTCACGGCGCCGGCGCCGAGCGCATCGCCCACGCCGTACACCGTCGACGCGCTCATGATCGCGAGCGCGCACAGCCATCGCGGAAACCGTGATCCCATTCCAACAGTCTGGGCACGAGAGCGTCCGTGTCGACAGCGATCCGACGAAAGATCGGACCAAAAGATGACCGCTGTCGTTCGCCGGACACCGCACCGTGACGGAATGTCACCATGTGTGTCGGATGGCGACGCTAGAGCTCGCTCTCGATGCTCTTCAGCTTGGGCGGCACCGCGTAGCTGTTGCCGTGGGTCTCGTGATCGAGGGTGTCGTTTCCCTTGCCGCCGTTCACGCTGAGCGCGTCGTCGAAGGTGACGGTGCTGTCGGTGTCGTCGTTTCCGATCGTCACGACGTCGTCGCCGTCCCCCGTGGAGATCGCGACCTTCCCCATCAGCGAGGTGGGGAAGCCGGTGGGCGAGACGTCGGTCTCGACGGAGATGGTGTCGTCGCCCTTGCCGGTCTGGATCGCGAGGGGGCCCTCGAAGGAGGAGTCGTCGATCATCACCGTGCGGAGATCGTCTCCCCCGCCGCGGATCCGGGTGCGGCCCTCCACCACCAGGCGCTCGAGCTGCACGACGAACGGGCCCGCCTTGGTCCGCAGCGAGAGGTCACCGCCGATGGTGCTGATCCCCGACGCCCCGAAGCCGAACAGCGCGCCGTCCTTGCCCGCGTCGATCTTCACGCTGCTCTGGGTCACCGAGTCGGTGATCTGGGCGTTGACGTAGCCCGATCCGCTGAGGCGTACCGCGCTCTCGAGCAGGCTGCCGGACGCCACGGTGAAGAGGCTCTGGCCCGGGCCGTTCTTCACGGTGAGCTTGCCAGCGATGTTCGTCGCGGCGATCGAGACGTTGTCGAAGTCGCTGCCGTGCTTGAGCTGGACCTGTCCCTCGACGATCGCGTTCTGGAAGGTGGCCAGGGACTGGTCGGGTCCGGCCTTGACCTGGACGTTTCCGGTCACCAGGGAGGAATCCAGGAGGAGGTTGTCGAAGTCCCGTCCGCTCCGGATCCGCAGGTTGCCTCCGACCGCGGAGCCCCCCTGGACCTGGACGAGCGATTGGCCGTCGCCGAGCTTCAGGTCGAGGCCCGCCACGTCGGCGCCGTTGGCCAGGGTGACCGAGTCGAAGCCGTCCCGGGCGGACACCTTGAGGGTCTTCTGCAGCACGGAGGCATCCACGAGGACCGTGGTGCCGCCGTCGCCCGCCTTGAGCGAGGTCGCGCCCTCCACGCCACTTCCGTCCACGATGTCGAGGAAGTCCGGGCCGGAGCCGCCACGCACGTCGAGCTTGCCGGAGACCACGGAGCCTCCGCCCAGGCCCGTGGTGGTGCTGCCGGATCCCTTGAAGCGGACGCTTCCTTGGACGGCGGCGCCGTGCAGGATCAGCTTGGTCGTGTCGCTGCCGCTGTACTCGACGCTGCCGGGTAC
>JANQFA010000111.1 GCA_028278065.1 Myxococcota bacterium | reverse complement strand
GCTGCTCCTGACCGGGACCTTCGAGGCGTTCGACGAGGAGCGCGCACGGGCGGCCCGGGCAGACGGCCACATCACCAAGCCGTTCGAGGCCCAGGCCCTAGTCGACAAGGTGAACGAGCTCCTGGCGAGCGCACCGGCCGCGCCGCCGCCGCCGCCGCCGGAGGCCGCGGCCGCCGCTGCGCGCGACTCCGGCGCCGATCTGGCCGCCGCCCCGCACGACTCCGGCGCCGACCTGGCCGCCGCCCCGCACGACTCCGGCGCCGACCTGGCCGCTGCCCCGCACGACTCCGGCGCCGATCCGGCCGCCGCCCCCGAATCGGGCAGCGACGACGACGGCTTCGACTTCTTCGACGACGGCCTCGACACCGGCGCAGACGAGCTCCCGGCCGGAAGCGCCGAGCCGGCCACTACGGCCTTCGAGCTCGATGCCGGCGAGAGCGCCTTCGACTTCGCCCCACTGGCCGAGCCCCGGGCCCCGGCCGAGTCCACGACCGAAACCTCCGTGGTCGCACCCCAGACGCCCACGTCGGACGCGACCGTGGCGCTGGGCGTGCCGCCGGCCGGCGTGGAGCTGCCGACGACCGAGGACGACTGGCCGAGCAGCGACGAGCTCGACGCAGCCTTCGACGAGGACACCCTGTCGGGCGCCACGTCCGGCGGCGAGCCCGACCCGTCCGCGCGCACCACCCTGCTCCAGCTCGACCCGGACGAGCCCGTCCACCCCGGCGCGGCGCATCCAGACCGGGGCTTCGACTCCGGGAGTCAGGCCGACTCCGATGCCGACCTGCTGGGCGGATTCGGCGAGCCCGAGCCCGAGCGCCAGGCTGTGCTCGACCCGGACGAGGCACAGGACTTCGCCGTCTCGTCGTCCGATCTGGGCGACCCGCTCGGCGTCCCCGACTTCAGCGAGCCCGAGCCGCGCCCGACCCCGGAGCCGGACCCGATCTTCCACGAGCCGCCGTCCGAGCCGAGCTTCGGCGCGCCCGAGCCGCCGTCCGAGCCGAGCTTCGGCGCGCCCGATCCGGCGCCCGAGCCGAGCTTCGGCGCACCCGAGCCGCCGTCCGAGCCGAGCTTCGGCGCACCCGAGCCGGCGCCCGCGCGGGAGTCGGAGCCCCGCTTCGTGGAGCCGGAGCCCGGTCCGGCCCTCGATCCGGAGCCCTCGTTCCGGGCTGCCGCCGACGAGCCGCCGGCCTTCGAGTCGCTCGCAGAGGATGCGCCCGCCTTCGGGAGCGAGGCGACCGGAGAGCGTGCGCCCGTCTTCGGCAGCGAGGCGACCGGAGAGCGTGCGCCCGTCTTCGGCAGCGAGACGCCCGGAGAGCCTGCGCCCGTCTTCGGCAGCGAGATGCCCGGAGAGCCTGCGCCCGTCTTCGGCAGCGAGACGCCCGAAGAGCCTGCGCCCGTCTTCGGCAGCGCGGCAGCGGTGGAGCCTGAACCGGTCTTCGGCAGCGCGGCACCGGTGGAGCCTCCGGCCGCAGCGGAGCCCGAGCCCTCGTTCGAGATCCCGGCTGCGCTGGAGCCGGCTTCGACCGAGGCCGAGCCGGCCTTCGCCTCCGAGCCCCCGTCCGCCGAGGCCCAGCCGGCCTTCGCCGGTGAGCTCGCGGCCGCCGAGGCCGAGCCGGCCTTCGCCGGTGAGCTCGCGGCCGAAGCCGGACCCGCCGTCGACACGGCGCACGAGCCGGACCCGGCGACCGCCGAGCCCGACCTGCCGGCCTTCCATCCGGCCGCGGAGGCACTGGGGACGGACGACGAGCCCCTCGCACAGCTGGCATCGGGGGGAGCCGCGACGACCCCCGGCACGGGCCCGGACCTCACGCCCATGATGCGAGAGCGCGTGCACGAGTCGCTCGAGAAGATCGCCTGGGAGGCCTTCGCCGATCTTCCGGAGGCGATCGTGCGTCAGGCCCTGCAGCGCATCGAGGAGATCGCCTGGGAGGTCATCCCCCAGATGGCCGAGGCGCTGATCCGCGAAGAGATCCGGCGCATGAAGGGCGACGTCGAGTAGTCGTCCGCGCCGCACAGGGGCGCGTTGGGCTATCCTGACGGGTCCATGGACCGGCCCCCGCCGCTCCCGCCCGCGCACACCTGGACGCCGCTCGTCGAGCTGGCGCTCGCCGAGGATCTTCGCTCCGGCGATGTGACCTCGCGGCTCGTGATCGCCGAGGATGCCGGCGGCCGGGGCCGGATCGAGGCGCGCAGCCCGCTGGTGGTCTGCGGGCTCGAGGTCGCCGCGGAGGTCTTCGCCGCCGTCGACCCGGCCTGCGAGCTGGAGCCGCAGGTGCAGGACGCTGCCCGGGCGGAGCCCGGCGACGTGCTCGCCCGGGTCCACGGTCCCCTGCGCGGCGTTCTGGCCGGGGAGCGCACCGCGCTGAACTTCCTCCAGCATCTCTCCGGCGTGGCCACCCTGACGGCCCGCTACGTCGAGGCGGTCGCGGGCACCAGCACCCGCATCCTGGACACCCGCAAGACCCTCCCGGCCTGGCGCGCGCTGGAGAAGTACGCCGTCGCCTGTGGCGGGGGCTGCAACCACCGCTTCGCCCTGGACGACGCGATCCTGCTCAAGGACAACCACGTGGCGGCCGCCGGAGGCGTGGAGCTGGCGGTGAAGGCCGCGCGCGGGGGAGCGCCCTCCCACCTCCAGGTGCAGGTCGAGGTGGAGTCCCTCGACGACGCGCGCGCCGCCGTGGAGGCGGGCGCCGACGCCCTGCTCCTCGACAACCGGACCCCGGGGCAGGTGCGCGAGATCGTCGAGACTCTCGGGGAGCGGGTCTCCCTCGAGGCCAGCGGCGGCATCACGCTCGAGAACGTGCGCGCCTACGCGGAGACCGGCGTGCAGCGCATCTCGATCGGCGCCCTCACCCACTCCGCGCCCGCGGCGGACGTGGCGCTGGAGCTCTCGGAGGACGTCGCCGGAGGGGTTCGCACGTGAGCGAAGCGCCGGCGCGCGTTCTGGAGGCCCTGCGACGCGCCGGCGACCAGTCCATCTCGGGTGCCGCGCTGTCCGGCGACCTCGGCGTGAGCCGCGCCCAGGTCTGGAAGCACGTCGAGGCGCTGCGTGCACGCGGCTACGCGATCGAAGGAGAGCGCGGCGGCGGCTACCGGCTGGCGGCCGCGCCGGATCGCCTCTACGCGGAGGAGATCCGGCACGGTCTCGAGACGCGTTGGCTGGCGAAGACGATCATCCACTTCGAGCTCACGGATTCGACGAACCGGGAGGCCCTGGAGCGGGCCCGCGACGGCGCCGCCCACGGCACCGTCGTCGTCGCCGAGGGCCAGAGCGCCGGACGCGGCCGCCTGGGGCGGAGCTTCTACTCGCCCGCCCACCTGAACCTCTACACCTCGATCGTCCTGCGCCCCCGGCTCGACACCTCCGCGGCCCCCACCCTCATTCTCGCCTCGGCCCTCGGCGTGGCCGAGTGCGTGGCGGCCGAGCTGGGAGACCCGTCGCGAGTCGAGATCAAGTGGCCCAACGACGTCCTGATCGACGGGCTCAAGACCTCGGGCATCCTGGTGGAGCTGGGGGTCGAAGCCACCCGGGTGGCCTTCTGCGTCCTCGGCATCGGGGTGAACCTGAACGTCGATCCGGGCGACTTCCCCGACGAGTTCCGCGGACGAGCCACCAGCCTCTCGGCCGCGCTGGGCCGCCGGATCGACCGGGCGGACTTCGCGCGCCGGCTCTACGGCGCCCTCGAGGACGTGCTCGACAGGCACGCCGAAGGCGGGTTCGAGGCGATCCGCCCGGGCTTCTCGGCCTTCTTCCGCATGGAGGGACGCCGGGTCCGAGTGCAGGATCTGGACGGCGCCGAGAGCGAAGGCCGTGTGGACGGAATCGACCTGGACGGTGCCCTGCGACTCGAGCGCGACGACGGCACCCTGGAGCGGGTGCTCGCAGGCGACGTGACGATCGTCAAGCGAGGGGAGGCGTCGTGATGGAGAACGTCCTGCTCGCCATCGACATCGGCAACACGAACGTCTCGATGGGCGTCTTCGACTGGCGCGAAGAGGATCCCTTCCTCGACCACTGGCGCCTCTCCACGCGCCGGGAGCAGACGTCCGACGAGGTGGCGGTGGTGTTGCGGGCGCTCTTCGAAGCCGCCGAGATCTCCACGCAGGACGTCTCCGACGTGATCATCTCGAGCACCGTTCCGCCCCTGCTGCCGATCTGGGAGCGCGTCTGCACGAAGCTCTTCTCGCGGCCGCCGATGATCGTGGGCCCGGGCATCCGGACCGGGATGCCGGTCCGCTACGAGAACCCGCGGGAGGTCGGGCCCGACCGCATCGTGAACGCCGTCGCCGCCTTCGAGCTGCACGGCGGCCCGATCGTGGCCGTGGACTTCGGCACGGCGACGACGTTCGACTGCGTCTCCGAGGACGGCGCCTATCTGGGAGGCGCCATCTTCCCCGGAATCCACATCTCGATGGAGGCCCTCTTCGAGCGGGCCTCCATGCTCCACCGCATCGAGGTGGCCCGACCGCGATCGGTGATCGGCCGGACCACGACCGACTCGCTGCAATCGGGCCTGCTGTACGGCTACGCCGGCATGGTGGACTCGATGGTGGGCCGCATCCGGGGCGAGCTCGGCCAGGAGGCGCGCTGCATCGCGACCGGCGGCCTGGCCCAGCGCATCGCCACGGAGTCCGAGTGCATCGAGCGCGTGGAGCCCTTCCTGACCCTGGAGGGGCTTCGCATTCTCTTCGAGAAGAACCGTCCGGAACGCAAGGAGGCGACGGCATGAAGAACGTTGAAGTCGGAAACACGCGGAACTTCGCCCTCATCGGCCACTCGGGGGACGGCAAGACGTCCCTCGGCGAGGCCATCCTCTTCGCGGCGGGCGCGACGCGCAGCCAGGGGCGCGTCGAGGACGGCTCCTCCGTCCTGAACTTCCTCCCGGAGGAGAAGGACCGCCACACGGCGACGATCTCTTCGGCCCTCTACGCCTTCGACTGGGACGGACACCACATCACTCTCGTCGATACTCCCGGCGACCCCAACTTCAACGCCGACGGGCGGGTGGTGATCGCGGGGCTCGACGGGGCCGTGCTGCTCGTCTCGCCGATCGACGGACCCAAGGTCGGGACCGAGAAGATGCTGCGCGCGGCGCGCGAGGGAGGGCTCGGCTGCCTGGCGTTCGTGAGCGGCATGGACCGCGATCGCGCGGACTTCGAAGCCACGCTCGAGGCCCTGAAGAAGCTCGAGCCCGGGGCCGTCGCCCTCACGATCCCCATCGGCAGCGGTGACGGATTCAGCGGGGTCGTCGACCTGCTCGCGGGCAAGGCGTACGGGCCGGACGGCGAGGCGGATGTGCCCGCGGACGAAGCCGAGAGGGTGGCGGCAGCGCGCGAGGCCCTGGTGGAGGCCGTCGCCGAGTGCGACGACGAGCTCCTCGAGAAGTACCTGGAGGAAGGCGACCTGGCGGACGAGGAGGTGCGGCACGGCCTGGTGGCCGGGACCCACGCGGGCAACCTCCTCCCGGTGCTCTGCGGCAGCGGACCCCGCGCCCTGGGCGTCGCCCCCCTGCTGCGAGCCATCACGGAGCTGCTGCCTTCGCCCCTCCAGCGCCCGGCCTTCCAGGCCGAGGCCGAAGAGGGCGCGGAGGGGGCCGAGGTGGCCGCGGACGCCGACGCGGCCTTCGCCGCGCGGGTCATCAAGACCGTGATCGACCGCTACGCCGGCACCCTCTCGATCATCCGCATCGTCTCGGGAGGCCTCACCCCGGACTCGACGATCCAGAACCCCGCGACCGGCGAGAAGATGCGCATCGGGAAGCTGCTGCTGATGCGGGGAGAGGAACACGACGAGGTCCCGGAGGCGGGACCCGGCGACGTGATCGCCCTGGCCAAGCTGAAGGACGTCCACACCGGACAGGCGCTGAGCGCCGAGAAGGGCGGCGCGAAGCTCCCGGCAACGCCCATTCCCCAGGGTGTGCTTTCGTACGCCATCTCGGCGAAATCAAAGGGGGATGAGGATAAAGTCTACGCCTCGCTGGGCCGATTGGTGGAAGAGGACCCGACGCTCCACCTGGGGCGGGAGGCATCCACGGGCGAGTTCCTGCTGACGGGAATGGGCGAGCTCCACATCCGCACGACCGCGCACAAGCTCAAGCGGCTGTTCGACGTGGAGATCGACCTGAAGACCCCGAAGGTGCCCTACCGCGAGACGATCACGCGCCGGGCCGAGCACGTCGAGGGCAAGCTCAAGAAGCAAACGGGTGGCAAGGGGATGTTCGGCGTCTGCTATCTGACAGTGGAACCCCTGGGCCGGGGAGAGGGCTTCGAGTTCGTGAACGAGGTCGTCGGAGGCGCCATCCCGCGCGGGCTGATCCCCGCCGTCGAGAAGGGCTGCCACGAGGCGATGGAGCGCGGACCGCTGGCCGGCTTCCCGGTGGTGGACATCCGTGTCCGCTGCATCGACGGCAAGCACCACTCGGTGGACTCCAACGAGATGGCCTTCAAGCTGGCTGGCTCGTTCGGCTTCAAGGCGGCCATCGAGCAGGCTCGGCCCGCGATCCTCGAGCCGATCATGAACGTCGAAGTGACCGCTCCCGACGATCACATCGGCGACGTGATGGGCGACCTCTCGAGCCGACGCGGGCGCGTCCAGGCCAGCGAGGCGGCGGGCTCCAATCAGATGATCCGTGCCCAGGTACCGATGTGCGAGATGCTCGAGTACGCGAGCACCCTGACCAGCCTCACCGGGGGCAAGGGCGACTTCCACATGGAGTTCTCGCACTACGACGACGTGCCGTCGAACGTGCGCGAGAAGCTGATCGCAGAGGCGCAGGCGAGCTCCGGCGACGCGTCCTGATCCGTCCGCGCCCCTTCGTGGGGCGCGGCGGAGCCGGGCCGTCGTCGGCGATCCCCCGCGCCGGGGAAGACACACCGAAGATGGCCGAGACGCGAAAGATCACGCTGCAGCTCTCTCCGCAGGCCCGCAAGTACGCGGGTCGGGATGCCCCCCTGGACGCACGCCGCATGGCCGCCCGGGGCGCCCTGCCCTTCCCGCCGGCCGAGCTGGCCACGGTCCTCTTCGCCCTCGTCCACGACGAGGACCCGGGGGTGAAGGGCAGCGCGCGGGAGAGCCTGGAGGGTCTGCCCCGGGAGATCGTGCGCACGGTCATGCAGTCCGACGTGCACCCCGCCCTGCTCTCCCACCTGGGCCGGGTCCATCAGGACGACGCCGAGCTGATGGAGACGGTCGCGCTCAACGCGGCGGCCGACGATTCCCTGTTCGTGTTCCTGGCGGGGCTCCCGCACAAGCGCGTGGTGGAGATCGTCGCCAACAACCAGCAGCGCCTGCTGCGCTGCCACGACATCGTGGAGACCCTGGGCGGCAACCCGCTGACCGGCCGTGCGGTGATCGACCGCATCCTCTCCTTCCTCGGGCTCGACCGCCCCGCTGCGGAGGTGCTCGAGGACGAGGATCCCTTCGCGGGCCTGCCGGACGAGGAGCTCACCGACGACGCGGCCTCGGCCGCCCTGCGCGCGCTGCTGGGCGACGACGTCTCCGACCTCGCCAGGCGCCTGGTGGAGGACTCGGAGGAAGAGCTCTCCGACGAGGAGGAGATGAGCCTCCTCCAGATGATCCAGACCATGTCGGTGATGCAGAAGATCAAGCTCGCCCGGCTGGGCAACCAGGAGGCTCGCGGCCTCCTCATCCGTGACACCAACAAGATCGTCGCCACCGCCGCGATCCGCAGCCCCAAGATCACCGAGAACGAGGTCGCCCAGTTCTCGAAGATGCGGAACGTCTGCGACGAGGTACTGCGCATCATTGCCGCGAACCGCGAGTTCACCCGCAGCTACCAGGTCAAGATCGGGCTCGCCACCAATCCCAAGACGCCGACTCCGACGGCGATGAAGTTCCTGAACTACCTTCAGGAACGGGACCTGCGGAGCATCATGAAGAGCAAGGACGTGCCGTCGGCGATCTCCACGCACGCGCGGCGTCTCCTGGCCAAGAAGGGGAAGATCTGATGGCCGAGAAGAGCGCCGAGGGTGCGGAAGTCAGCGCGCGGATCCTCTACTGGGGAGCCGAAGGTGCCGGGACGTCCACCAATCTGGTGCACGTCCACGAGAAGCTGCGGCCCGACCACCGGGGCGCGCTGGCGCGCCATCCCACGGCCCTCGATCCGACGGTCAGCTGGGAGAGCCTTCCCATCACCCTGGGCGAGCTGGGCGGCGTGAAGGTGCACCTCAAGGTGATGGCGGTGCCCGGCGCGGCGGAGCACGCGCCCACGCGCAAGCAGCTGCTCGACCGGGTGGACGGGGTCGTGCTGGTCCTCGATGCGAGCCCGGAGCGCCTCGACGCGAACCTGGAGGCCTTCGAGGAGCTGCGCCACTCCCTGGCAGCCTACGGCCGCTCGCTCGACGACGTCGCCCTGGTCGTGCAGTACAACAAGCGCGATCTCGCCGACGACTACACCCTGGAGGAGCTCCACCGCAAGCTCGACCTGCGCGGTGCGGCCGTCTTCGAGGCCGTGGCCAGCGAGGGCAAGGGTGTCCTCCAGGCTCTGACCACGATCTCCAAGCGCGTGATCCGCCGCCTGCGCGAGCGCGGCTTCGGTGCCCCCGTGCCCCAGCCGATGGAGCCGCCCCCGGAGCCCACACCCGAGCCCGTCCAGCCGGCCACGGAGCCTGTCGAGGTCGAGGCGATGCAGCCGGCCGCCGCGGAGCCCGCGCTCGACTCGATCCAGCCGGCCGCAGAGCCGGAGCCCGCGCTCGACTCGATCCAGCCGGCCGCCGCGGAGCCCGTCGAGGTCGAGGCGATCCAGCCGAGCCCGGACGTCGCCGCGCTGCCGTCCGTCGACCCGGAGAACACTCCGGTACCCGGTTCGGTGGAGGCCGCTCTCGAGGCGGAGGCCCTGGACCCGGAGCAGGCGGAGCTGGCCGCAGAGGCAGTGGCGTCCACCGAGGCGCTGCTGGATCCCGGCTTCGCCGAGCACCGGGACGCCCCGGCTCCCGCCGAGCTGGAGATCGACTCGCTGGGAACGCCCCACCAGACCCACGTCCGCGGATTCAGCATCCCGGTCACCCTGCGTGACGGAGCGGGACGCCGCTTCTCGCTGAACGTGCGCGTCCAGCTCGACCCGGCGGAGGAGGAGCCCGCGAACTGATGCGCAAGCGTCTGGCCATCTACGGGGCCACCGACGAGGCGATCGCACTCGTCCCGCTGCTGGAGGCCAACCCGGAGGTCGAGATCCCCGTGATCTACGACCCGGATCCGGAGGCTGCGCGCTCGCGCATGGCCGGGCTGCCGGTCGAACGCGCCGCCGCCCTTGCGGGCCGGCTCACCGACGACCTGGCGAAGCTCGTACACACGCCGGGGCTCCACGCCGTGGTGGACTCGGGGCTGGATCCGGCCTTCGCCCGCCAGGCTCCCGAGGTCGCCGAAGCGGGGCTTCAGATCGTCTCGCCCCTGACGGCTCGGCTCCTGTGGGGGTTCGGCGCGTCGGCGCGCGACCACAAGGGCGAGCTCCTCCAGGCCCTGCACGAGGTCGTGGAGAGCTACAACCTCACCGTCGACACCGACGAGCTCTTCGCCCGCATGCTCGAGATCGCCCTCGGCGTCACCGGGGCGGAGGGCGGTTCGGTGATGCTCCTCGAGCCCGAGAGCGGCGAGCTGCGCGTGCGCGTAGCGGCCGGGATCGAGCCGGAGCTGTGGGACAAGATCCGCGTCCGCCTCGGCGAGGGAATCGCGGGCCGCGCCGCGGCCGAGAGTCGCGCCCTCCGCATCCGCGGCAAGGCGGACCGCGAGAGCTTCCGCATCGTGCGGGAGCGACTCGACGTCGAGTCCGCCCTGTGCGTGCCGCTCACCCACGAGGGCCGTGTCCTCGGCGTGCTGAACCTGCATCACGCCACGCGACCGGACGCATTCGGCGACGACGACCTCCGCTTCGTCGAGCAGCTCGCCTCTCTGGACGCCCAGATCATCGCGCGGGCCCAGGAGCACGAAGCCCTGCGCCAGCAGGCGGCGCGCTACGACGCCGCCCGGGACGTGCGCGAGATCCTGGACGCCCGCTCGCCCCTGCCCGAGCGCCTCGCGGAGATCTGCCACCTGGTCGCGCGCCGGGTCGGCCGCGGCATCGCGACGATCTACCTGTACGACCTCGACGAGGACGCGCTGCGCCTGGCCGCGACATCCCTGTCCGGCGGCGGCTTCGGCGGTGAGTACCGGATCGCGCTCGGCGAGGGCGTCGACGGCGGTGCCGCGGCCGCGCGCCGCGCCACCTTCCTGCCCGGCCCCGAGGGCCGTCTGGGCTACGCGGCCCTGCCCATGCAGGTGGAGCAGCGCCTGGTGGGTCTCCTCTCGGTCCAGGCCGGACCCGACGCACCGGGCGGCCGGCCCAGCCAGGAGGGCCTCCTCGAGATCGCCGCCGCCACCGCCGACGCGGTGGCCCTGGCCGAGCGCGAGGCGCGCATGAACACCCGCGCCACCAAGGTCGGCGCGATCAACGAGATGGGCATCCGCATGCTCTCGGCGACCGACCTGGCCGAGGTGACCCGCCTGGCCACCTCCTCGGGCGCCATGATCCTGGAGGCAGACCACGCCGTCCTGCGCCTCCAGGACGAGGAGACCGGCCGCTACGTCATCCGCTCCTACTTCGGCGGCGCCGGCGGTCGCCAGCAGGAGCAGCTCTTCCGCCTGGACAAGAACCTGTCCGTCGAAGTCATCAAGCGCCGCACCGCATCGCTCGTCCGCGACGTCGAGCACCATGCGGGAGCCCAGGGACTCGAGCCGCGGGTCGGATCCGCCATGGTCTCGCCGCTGCGCCGCGATGGGCGGGTGGTGGGGACGCTCGCCTTCTACGACAAGGTGGCCGCGGACAGCTTCTACGCGAGCGTATTCAACGAGGACGACTTCCAGGTCTTCAACAAGTACGTGACGTACGTGGAGCGCGCGGTGGCCAACGCGGCCTTCCACGCCCAGGCGCGACGCCATCGGAGCTTCGACGAGCAGACCGGGCTCCCCAACGCCGCCTATCTCGCGCGGCGGCTCGACGAGGAGATCGCGCGGGCCGACGGGCGCGCGGGGGCCTTCGCGGTGGCCGTCTGCCGGGTCGAGAACTGGAGCCGGCTGGTCCAGGAATCGGACCCCGTCCACCTGCGCCGCGTCACCCTGCGCGTGGCGGAAGCCCTGCGCGAGCAGGTGCGGCCCTTCGACGTCCCCGCCCGCACGGGCGAGGCCGAGTTCTCCGTCCTGATTCCCGATCCCGGCGAAGGCGCCAGCGACGCGGTGGCCGACCTGGCCCGCTCGGTCGCGGAGGCGGTGGCGGCGGACGACGCGGCCAACGAGCCCCACCGGGTGGACCTGGCCTTCGGCTGGGCCGTGTATCCCGCCGACGGAAGCGCCCGCGACGACCTGCTGGCCGCGGCCGGCGAGGCGCGCATCCGGACCTTGTAGCGGAGGAAAGCGGTCCGTTACCCTCGCGGTCGGATGCCGAGCGAGGACCGCATCTTCATCGACCGATGGATCCGCATCGGCATCACGCTCGCCATCGCGATCGTCGCCCTCCTGACCGTCCTCTACCTGCTCAAGGCCGCGCTCACGCCGCTCCTCGCCGCGTTCGTGATCGCCTACCTCTTCGATCCCCTGATCGACCGCTTCGAAGCGCAGCGCTTGAAGCGCGGCGCCGCGGTCCTGCTGGTCGTCGGCGTGATCGGGGGCGGCCTGGCGCTGGTGCTGGCGGTGGTGCTGCCGAGGCTGATCGCCGAGCTGGCGGTGCTGGCACGCGAGCTGCCGGGCTACCTCGAACGGGCCCTGGAGGTCGGCGTCCCGCGCTTCGAGACGCTGACCGGCGTGACCGTCCCCCAGTCGGTGGAGGAGTTCTCCGCCCGCCTGCAGAGCGGCGAGCTGACCCTCCCCTTCGACGCCCTGCGCAGCGTCTTCGAGCAGACCCTCGGCTTCCTGACGGGCACGGTCTCGGGGGTCGTGGCCCTGCTCATCATCCCGATTCTCGCCTACTACGCCCTCGTCGAGTTCGACACCCTCAAGGCCGGCGCCCTGACCCTGGTGCCCCCCCGACACCGCGCCTACGTGATCGAGAAGGCGCACACGATCGACGATCTCGTGTCCGGGTTCCTGCGCGGCCAGCTCACCATCGCCGGCATCCTCGGCGTCCTCTACGCGGTGGGGTTCTCGCTGATCGGGATCGACCTGGCGATCGGAGTCGGACTCCTGGCGGGGGTGATGGCGCTCATTCCCTACCTCGGCAACATCGTCGCGGTCACTGCCGCCACGCTCCTCTGTGTGCTCAAGTTCGGCGTCGACGTCCACCTGGCCCTGGTGCTGGGCTGGTACTTCGTCGTCCAGAACCTGGAAGGCTGGTTCCTCACGCCACGGATCATGGGCAAGAGCGTCGGCCTGCATCCCGGGCTGGTGATCGTCGCCCTGCTGATCGGCGCGGATCTGCTGGGCTTCGTCGGAATGCTCGTCGCCGTGCCCCTGGCCGCGACCGCGAAGGTCTTCGTCGACGAGGCGCTCGAGGCCTGGCGCAGCTCGCCGGCCTACCGCGAAGGCGCCCCGAGCGGCTAGGGGATCGCGCTCTTCGGTGAGGCCGAGCGGAACGGGCCGCTCAGGCTGCCGCCAGCGCCTCCTGGAGGGAGTGGAGCGGGAGATCGAGGCTCTCCGCGACGCCCTCGCACACGATGCGACCCTTCCAGAGGTTGGCGCCCTCCGCCAGGGCCGGATCGCGCAGCAGGGCGGTCTCGGCCCCCAGCTGCGCGATCGCCTCCAGGTACGGGAAGGTGGCGTTGGTCAGCGCGAAGGTGGAGGTTCGCGGGACGGCGCCCGGCATGTTCGGCACGCCGTAGTGCAGGACCCCGTGCAGCTCGTAGGTGGGATCCGAGTGCGAGGTGGGCCGGATCGTCTCCACGCACCCTCCCTGATCGACCGCCACGTCCACGATCACGGAGCCCGGCTCCATGCGCTCCACCATCGCCTCGGTGACCAGGGTGGGAGCCCGCCGCCCCGCGACGTAGACCGCTCCCACCACCAGATCGCTCGTCACCACCGAACGCTCCAGGTTCCCGGGATTGGAGTAGAGCGTGTTGAGCTCGCCGCCGAAGATGTCGTAGAGGTAGGTGAGGCGCTTCAGGTCCACGTCCAGGACGTCCACCTCGGCGCCCAGCGCGTGGGCGACGCGAACCGCGTTGATGCCCACCGTGCCTGCCCCCACGACGGTCACCCGCCCACGCCCCACGCCCGGGACACCGCCCAGGAGGAGCCCCTTTCCGCCCCGGTCGCGCTGCAGGAGCGTGACGCCGATCTGCACGGCCAGCCGCCCCGCCACCTCGCTCATCGGCGCGAGCACGGGGAAGGCGCCGTCCGGCTGGCGGATGGTCTCGTAGGCCACGCCGATCACTCCCGAGCGGATGAGCGCGTCGGCCACCTCCGGCGCGCCGGCGAGGTGGAGGTAGCAGAACAGGATCTGCCCCGAGTGCAGGCGTTCGATCTCGCGCGGATTCGGCTCCTTGACCTTGACGACGAGATCCACGTCGGACCAGGCGGTCGTCACGTCGACGATGCGAGCGCCCCCATCGACATACCTCGCGTCGTCGAAGCCCGAACCGAGCCCCGCACCCTCCTCGACCAGCACCTCGTGCCCGGCGCGCACCAGCGCCCGCGCACCGTCGGGGACCAGGCCCACGCGATGTTCGCGGTCCTTGGTCTCCCGCGGAACGCCGACACGCATCCGTGCTAGCTCCGGTAGGCCTCGATGAGGATGTCGGCGATCTCG
This sequence comes from Myxococcota bacterium, assembly GCA_028278065.1. GTDB lineage: Bacteria > Myxococcota_A > UBA9160 > UBA9160 > JAFDET01 > JAFDET01. The sequence goes on along the minus strand of JANQFA010000111.1, from coordinate 1,121 downwards.
GGACGCATGATGCGCGGATCGGGGCGCTCGCCCCCGCGCAGCTGCTCGCGCACCTTGGTGCCGCTGATGCTGTACGGCTTCTCGTCGGGGTGGTTCTCGGTCAGATCCACCCGCCCCAGGGACTCGTAGAACGCCGCGAAGCCGATCTTGCAGGGGCGGATGTGGAGCTCGCCGGAGAGGTCGTCGAAGATCTCCTGGGCGTCGAAGTCGCCCCAGATGGGGCTGCCGTCCTCGTAGGGGGCGTCCGCATGCTTGCGCCCGATCACCAGGTCGCTGAAGCCGTAGTTCTGGCGGTAGACGGCGTGCATGATCGCCTCCCGCGGCCCGCCGTAGAACATCTTGATGTCCAGCCCGATCAGCTCGAAGACGTCGGGCAGGTCCCAGCCGGCCTGCCCCCAGACCGCTTCGTCCTTGTCCCCCTCTCCGAGCAGCTCCTGGTCGTGCAGCGCCTTGTAGCAGCGCATCCGTGTGACGGCGGGGACGTCGTCGCCCTTCAGCTCCCCCACCAGCGGATTCAGCACGACCCCGGTGAGAGCGCCTTCGCCCGTGAGGCGCTCCGCCCCGGCGACGAGCGCGTACTCGTGTGCGCGGTGCAGGGGGTTGCGGGTCTGGAACGCCAGGGCCCGCTCCCACTGCCGGTCGCGGATCAGCGCCCGGGTCATGCGCGGCGAGAGCATGTACTCCCCGTACTCCTCGTGATGGGTCTGGGGAAGCGTGCGGATCGAGCCACCGACCAGCCGGCCGCGCGCGTCGCTCTCCACGATGCGCCCGCCCGGGTGGTCGAAGCGGTCCGTTCCGTACACGCACTTCACGTACTTGGCCTTGTCCCAGTCGAAGACCTCCAGATCCTCGAGGATGGCCACCAGCTCGCCTTCCTCGTTGCGCACCGCGGCCGAACCGCCCTTCGAGAGCGCAGCGACCTCGCTGTCCGTCGCGGGCAGCGAGAGCGGAATGCCCCAGGCGTACTTGCGCCCACCCGAGAGGATGCACGCCTCGTCGAGCACGCGATGCCACGCGTCTTCCCGCATCGGTCCTTCGAGGGGGGACAGCGCACCATCGCCCAGCCGGTACACGGTGGACAGGTCCGCCCGTGTCACGGTCAGCGACGGCATCGCCTCCGC
>JANQFA010000107.1 GCA_028278065.1 Myxococcota bacterium | reverse complement strand
GGGGAGGAGGCAGCCGGAGGGTCCTGCGATCGCGCTGCTGCGGATCGCTGCACGTCACCCACGGATCCTTCGCGAGAACCTCGAGGCGGCGGCTTAGGGCGGGCAGGCCGCGGGCCTCGAGCACACCTTGGGCACAGGGTCCGCGAGAAATGCCCTCACGATTCCGGGGCGTTGTCGCCGGGCTCCGCGGGTTGTCAGGAGCTCGGACCGAACAGGCCTCGGCCAGCCGGTTCCCCGATCCGCCGCGCTCGCCTAGCGGCCGACAGAGTTCTGGCGCAAAAGGACCGCGACCTCGGCCTTGTCGACCGAGCCTGCAGCAACGCCGTCGACCAGCTCGTAGAGCGCGTCCGACTCCGCCTCGAGTCGCCAACTGTTCAGTCCGAGGAACACCAGTGCACACATGAGCGCTGTTCGCTTGTTCCCGTCCACGAACGGGTGCTTGCGGGCGGCGTGGAAGACGTAGGCCGCCGCCATCTCGAAGAGGGTTCCGTGAACGAACTCGCCCTCGAAAGTGGTCTCGGGCATGCCCAATGCCGATTGCAGCAAGCCGAGGTCTCGCAGCCTCGTCTGCCCGCCGTACCGCCGGACCTGATCGGCGTGGATCGCCACGACCTCGTCGAGGGTCAGGAAGAGCGGTTCGGTCACTCGGCGAGGCGTCGGAACACGCCGCCGTATTGCTCGTGCGCTTCGGCGACGAGCTCCGCGACCCGACGCCTTCGCTTGCGGTCGCGCAGTGGAGTCACGACGAGGACGTCGCCATCGGTGGACAGCTCGAGCTCCGTGTCCGCGTCGATGTCCAGCGCTTCCAGGAGAGGCCGGTCGATCACGAGGGCCAAGCTGTTTCCAGAGCGCGTGAGCCGCTTCGTCATGTCCGTACGATAGTCCGCAACAGTCATGACGGCCACGAGGCACCCCGCGGCTCGGCCCTGATCCGTTCCTGCCAGGAGGGCCGCGACCGGGTACCCCCAGCGGCACCCCAGGCATCGGGGTACGAGCTTCAGCGGTCGGGACCCTTACGTTTCCGAGGGGTTACAGCCGGAGGTTGTCGAGTCCATCCCGCCAGAACGCCCAGGGATCTCGGCGTTCTTCGCCGCTGACTTGCGCGAAGGGTGCTGCTCGGCCCAGGAGGGCAGCGGGCCCCGAGGGGAGGGGGTAGCGCGACCGGAGACCGAGGCTCGAGAGCCGGCAGGCTCAGCTTCATGCGGCTCCGGCCGATGGATCCTATATTGGGAGCGGATCCTGGCGGTCGCCCCACAGGGTTGACGCTCGCCTCCGGGTGAGCAGATTTGTCGGGGTGAGCAGGAGGAGCGTAGACATGCGAATCGACAGCGGTCCGGGCGACTTCGGCCCGGTCGGATCCTGACGAGCGGCGACCCTCGGGTCGCCGTTTGCGTTTCCGGTCACCCGCTCCCGCCTTCGGGCGGGTCGGCGTCCGAAGGCGGGTCGTCCCCTGCGTCCGCGGCCGGGTCCGAGGTTCCGGGGGGCTGCGTGGGCGGCCGCTCCAAGGGGCCGACGAGGTCTCGGTACTTGCGATCGATCCAGTCCTTCACCCCCTCCGGCAGGTCCGGGTCCGCACGCAGCTCGAGGATCAGCGCGCGCCCCTGGCTCTGCTCGGCCGCGTCGCCGAGACGGATCAGCACCTCCGCATAGGTCTCGGTCCAGTTGAAGCGCTGACGGAAGACCCAGTCGTTCCGCCTCTTCGGATCGAGGGACGCGTTCCGCCGCGCCTGCATGTAGGGCCCGAGGGCGATGGCGATGACCTGCCGTCGCTCCTCGTGGGAGAGCGGCGCGAAGGGCGCGGTCGTCGTCGCCAGGTAGTGGTAGAGACTGCGGTAGTACGCGTAGGAGTTGTGGGCCTCCAGGAAGCAGAGCGTGTCCAGGTCGTCGCGGCGGTTCCGCACCGCGTCGAATCGCTCGATCGCGAGGTCGAAGTTCGACTGCGCGATCGATAGCGCGATGATCACGGCCTCCTGGAAGATCGGGCTGTCCTCGTCGAGCTCGCCGCAGTTCTTCCAGAGCCTGAGCGCGATCTGATGCTGGAGCGAGAGATGTGAGCGGATCCGGACCCGCGCGAAGTCCTCGCGCGCTCTCTTGATCTCGGCCCGGACCTCGCTCGCTCCCTCCTCCAGCTCGCGCTCGAGCCTTCCTCGAAGTACCCAGAACGCCACAAGCCCCAACGTCGTCACGAATACCGCGAGGATCGTGAGCATCGTATTGAAGGCGCGGAACTCGCCGTTGACGATCCGTTCGACGGTGTCGGCGGTGGTCGGCGCGAACGTCTCGTCCCAGCGACTGCGCAGCTCCGCGAGTGCCTGCTCGGTTCGCTCGATTCGAGCCTCGAGCGACTCACCCTTCGTGGAGTCGGTGTCGGCTGCGGGCGCGACCGGCGCCGATGCGGCGGGATCTTCGGGAGGGCTCTCGCCGTGGGCCACCACGGCCCCCAACGCGAGAGCGATCGCTGCGACGAGCGCGGCGCGACGTGCGTGCTGCAAGTCGGGTCCTCCGGTGGGTCATGGCGCCATGATGGCTCGGCGAAGGGGGACGCGTGCCTTCGGATCCGGGGCGCCGCCGCGCCCTTCAGTGGGTACCGCCGCCGAGGCGAGGCGTCAATTTCCCTCGCGGTTCCGCCGCTCCGGGCCACGGCCTGCTGCGCTCGACGCAGTGCCACGCGCAGCTGCCGCTTCCGCAGTCCCGGGTCGGCTCAGGCTGCCGGCGCCGCCTCTGCCAGGCGCCGGGCCTCGTCCTCCAGGAAGCCGGCGAGTCGGCCCACCAGCTCGCGGAAGAAGGGCATGGGCTCCTCCTTCTCCAGGCGGGCGAGGAGCTGCGGCACCCAGCGGCCCGGGTGTCGGCCGACGAAGTCGCGCTGGGCGCGCTGCCAGGCTCCCGCGTCGCTTCCGGACTCCAGGGCCTGGGCCTCGCGGAAGGCGAGGAAGTGCAGGAACTCGAGCTGCGTGATCAGGTGGTCGGGCAGCTCGCGTGGCGTCTCCGAGAGGGTGAGGCCGAAGAAGTTGTAGAAGCGCACCGCCTCTTCCATGGTCTTCATGCGGGCACCGCCGTACAGGCCGCCGTGCAGCGGGCACGGTGGCGCGCCGCTACCCACGTCGAAGAGCCGCGTGAACTCCACGGCCAGGTCGTCGCCCTCGCCGGCCTCGCCCAGCGCCTCCCAGTCGGCGGCCTCGTCCACGGACGGGTCCACGGCGACCAGCGCCTGGCGCAGCTTCCCGGCGAGGGCGCCCGAGCGGATCGCCTCGGCCTGCGGACCGTCCGGGTACTCGAAGAGGCCCGCGAAGACGTGGTAGGCCAGGCTGCGCGCCGCCGCGAGGCGGCCCTCGGCGCTCTCCAGACCTTCCAGGGATTCGGTCGTCATCGGGCCCTCCCCGCCGCCGCAGCCCGAGGCGCGGAGGAAAGGGCGGCGATCCCGGCGCGCGCAGGCAGCCGCTCCGCCTCCACCGGCGCACGGCGCGGCTCGCAGTCGCGCCCGGGGGACGCGCACCTGCGGATGTCGCTGCGAGCGGGCTTCACCGGAGCTGACGCAGCGCGCGGATCACGGCGGCGCGCTCCTGCGGATCGGCGATCCCGGAAAAGGGCATGGTGGTGCCCGGGACGTAGCCGGCGGGATCGGCCAGGAAGGCATCGAGCTCGGCGTCGGTCCAGGTGACGCCGCGCTCGCGCAGAGCGCGCGAGTAGGCGAAGCCGGGGTCGGCGGCGGCGTCGCGCCCGTGGACGCCGCGCAGGTTCGGCCCCACGCCGTGCGCGCCGGACGCATCGCTGGGATGACACACCGCGCACGACTGGAGGGCAGGCTCTCCGTCGCGGCCGTCTGTCGCGGCCTCCTGCGGCTCCGCTCGCTCCTCGAGCTGGGCGACCACCTGCTGCGCCACCCGGTTGCCCATCTCGATGGCCCCGTCGATGAAGCCGCGCCAGCCCAGGGCCCAGTCGGCGCCGGCGAAGTGCACGCGTCCCTGGGGCGCGCGCAGGCCCGGCAGGTACTTCCCCATCTGTCCCTTGCGGAGGACGCACCAGGTGCCCAGCGACCAGGGGTCCAGGTGCCAGTCGTAGGAGACCGTGTCGCGGACCTCCACGTCCGGGAGGAAGCGGCGCAGGAACGCCTGCACCGCCGGGGCGCTGTGGGCGTCGATGCGTCGCGGGTCGGTCCCGAACGCCACCAGCTCGCTCCCGTGCTCGCCCTGCGCCATGGTGAAGACCGAAGAGAGCGGCTCCGACTCCGGGGCGAAGATCGCCACGGGCGGGAGCTCGCCCCGCACGCGCGCGTAGAGCTTGATCCCGGCACCGGCGTGTCGCTCGCGCGAGGCGGCGACCTTGTCGGGGTGCAATTCCGGTGTGAAGCGGATCTTCGCCAGCACGTTCAGCGGAAGGGCCGCGACGACCGCGCGCGCGCGAAAGCGCTCGCCGGCTTCGGTGACGACCGCGACCTCCTCGCCATTCTGGGTCACCTGGACCACCGGCGCCCCGAGCCGCACGTCGGGACGCCCGTCCTCGAGCATGGCCTCGATCAAGCTGACGGTGCCGTGGCGGAACCGGAAGCGCGCCACGCTGTCCGAGTAGCGCTGGAGGTCGTGCCCCGACAGGGCCCACCAGCGCAGCATCTCCAGCAGGCTCGCCTGGTCGAAGGCGCCGTGGGCGCTGGCGCCCAGCACGCCCTCCAGCAGCGCCCGCCGCGAGTCCGGCAGGTCCATCTGGTCCAGGCGATCGCGGACCGTGAGCGCGTCGGCATCGCGCCAGGCGTCGGCGAAGAACGGCTCGAAGGGGCGCGGGAACGCGGCGGCGGCTCCGGCGTGGAACTCGACCATCTGCCGCTGCAGCAGCGCGTAGCCCTTGAGCACCGACATGGGCGCCTCCGGCGTCTCCCCGCCGGTCGCGCACAACGCCTCCTTCAGGAGCGGCGCCCACTCTCGCACACCCGCCTGGCGCACGCGCGCGCCGTCCCACCAGAGCAGCAGCTCGGGGATCACGGCCGGGTTCTCGACCAGCTCCAGCCCGTAGCGGTTGATCTCGGCGAAGACGTGGGGCTGGGTGCTGTGGACCCACGTCCCGCCCAGGTCGAAGAGCTCCTGACCCAGCCGGGCGGTGAAGGTCCGCCCGCCCAGCCGGTTGCGGGCCTCGAGGAGCAGGACGCGCAGTCCGGCGTGGCGCAGCTCGCGGGCGGCGCACACTCCCGCGAAGCCGCCGCCGAGGACCACCGCGTCGTAGGCGTTGCTGCCGGCGGCCCGCCCCGTCGGCCCGTCGCCCAGCGGCAGCGCTGCGGCCCGCCCCGTCGGCCCGCCGTCCAGCGGCAGCGCTGCGGCCCGCGTCGTCGGCCCGCCGCCCAGCGGCAGCGCTGCGGCTCCCACCGCAGCGCCCACTGCCTTGAGGAAGCTGCGTCGACTGGCCCCGTCGCCACGCACTCCGCCCATGCCACCCTCCGCCGTGTGGGTCAAGCTCGCAGGGACGGGCTGCGGAAGGTATGACCGCCGTCACCCCGGGCCCAGGCCGTAGCGCCGTGCTAGTCCCAGCGGATGTCCGCCGGGTCGCGGCTCAGCGGCCCCAGTGCGTCCTTCCAGCGGTACAGGATCAGCGTGTCCATCAGCTCGGACTCCTGGCCGCGGCGCTTCTTCTCCAACTCCGTGCGCAGCACGTCCAGGGCGCCGTGCACCTCCGACCCGAACAGCGACTCCAGGTAGGCGGGCGGGATCCGGTCGCCGTCCTCCTTGAAGCCGCCGTCTTCCCCGAGCGGCGCCGGCGCCAGCGGGGGCACGTAGTAGACGTTGGGGCCGGTGCCGCGCTCCGGGTGCAGCGGCAGGGCGACCTTCCACTTGTGGACCAGCTTGTCGACCACGCCGCCCGGGTCGTCGTCGAAGCCGATGAACGCGGCGCGTCCCGGACACTGGCGCACGCAGGCCGGCGCCACACCCTGCTCGACGCGCGGGAAGCAGCCGATGCAGTGCTGGCTCACGTTGCGGGCCCGGTTGAAGTAGATCTTCTTGTAGGGGCAGGCTCGCCGGCACTGCTGCGCGCCCTGGCAGGCATCCTCGTCCCGCAGCACGAGCCCGTCCTCTTCGCGTTTGAAGATCGCGTCGTTGGGACACGCTTCCAGACACGCGGGCTCCGTGCAGTGGTTGCACAGGCGCGGCAGGTAGAAGTAGTAGGCGTTGGGGAACGTGCCGCCGCCCTCATCCTCGTCCCAGTTCATGCCCCAGGTCTTGCTGCCGGATATCTTCCGGAGGTGCGTGCCGCGGCCTCCGCCGCCGCGCAGCACGTCGTCGTAGTTGAAGTCCCAACCTCCGCCGGTCTCCTCGTCGCTGGGGATCTTGCCGAGCTGCAGCTTCCCCTCCTGGTAGCCGCCTCCCATCTCCTCCCAGCCGCGCGGCGTGCCGCGTCCGGGCTGGGTGTTGACCGTCATCCACCACATGGCCTCGGTGCCCTCGTCCTCGCCGGGCCACAGGACCTTGCATGCGACCGAGCAGGTCTGACAGCCGATGCACTTGTTCAGGTCGAAGACCCAGGCGAGCTGCCGCTTCGAAGTGGTGATGGTTCCCATCGCTAGAGCTCCTTCCTCGCTCGAGCCGGACCGCGTCCGCGCTCAGCCCAGGGTTTCGACGTCTACCCGAACCGCCCGGTCGGCGGGGATCGGCTGCCAGGAGAGGATCCGCCAGTCCAGGTGGCCGTAACCGGCCGCGAAGCCCAGGTGCTTCACGTGCCCCGGCTCCAGATCCGCCTGTCCGTACCAGTTCTCGTGCATGTAGGGCTCGAAGCCGTTGTACAGGATCACCTGGCCGGGTCGGCACGACGGCGTGACCTTCGCCGCGACCAGCACTTCACCCATGTCGCTGACGAGCTTGACCTTGGCGCCGTTCTCGACACTCAGGTCCGCGGCATCCGTGTCGTTGATGAACACGAAGGGCTCTCCCCGATGCGTGTTCAGCAGGATGTTGTTGGTCATGTTCATGCTGTGGATGCTCCAGCGGTTGTGTCCACTGGTCATCTGGAAGCGGCGCCGCCCCCCGCCCGCGTTGGGCGGTTCCTTGTGGGTGGGGAGCTGCTCCCCGGCCTCCAGGAACCACTCGTGGTCGATGTAGTACTGGGCGCGTCGGACCAGCGTGTCGTAGGGGATCTTGTCCTCGGTGTGCCAGCGCAGCGGGTTGTGCACCTCGTCGGGCTTCAGGGTCGAGGCCTGGGGCACGCCGTGCAGGATCATCCCCCAGTTCTCCCAGCGCACGTGGCCCTTCTCGCGCAGCGTCGCCAGACTGCTGCCCTTGGGCAGGACGCCGTAGACGCCGCTATCGCGGATCGCTTCGTCGATGCGCTTCTCCTCGTCGCGCAGGGCGCCCTGGTGGGTGAGCGCGTCGGTCAGGTTCTGGAGGCTCCGCGCCTTGCCCGTGGCGTCGATGAACTCCGACATGCCGCGGGCCGCCGCGCGTTCCTCGATCGCCTCCAGCAGCCGGAAGCCGATCTCCACGTCGGGCAGCGCCTCGCCCTGGGGCTCCTGGGCCCGGTCGCAGAGCACGTAGTTCAGGTGGTGCACCGACGGCATGCTGTGGCCCAGCTTCTCGTAGTGCTGGGCCGCGGGCAGGATGTAGTCCGAGTGGAGGCCGGTCGTGGTGATCCGGTAGTCCACCGAGACGATGGTCTGGAGCTTGGGCCACAGGTGCTCGAGCAGCAGCTTCTGACCGCCGCGCTGGCGGCGCAGCACGTTGCCCCCCGACTCGAACAGCACCCGCGGCTCCACGTCCTGGTAGACCTTGGAGTAGCGCGGGTCCCACCAACCCTTCTCGATGGCCTCCTCGACGTACTCGTCGAAGCTGCGCTTCATGGACGGGTCGTGATTCTCGCGGTCGTTCCAGCGCTCCTTGTAGCCGTATTGGTAGTACCAGAGGAAGGCGGGCGGCATGGGGAAGCCCGCGGCGCCGTCGGCGTCGGCGGCCAGCTTCATCATGCGGTTGTTGATCATCTCCGCGGTCAGGGTGGGGTCGTCGGCGGCGATGAGCCGGCGCATGGCGATCATGCCGGCGATCAGCTTCTGGGCGGCCTCCTGGCCCGGCGCCTCCTTGCCGCCCAGGAAGATCTCGCCGTCCATGCCCGAGATCGCCCAGGACCGCGTGCCGGTGCCCTTCTTGCCCCAGTTGCCGGTCAGGCCCAGCAGCAGGGCCATGGCGCGCTCCATCAGGTCGCCGTGGTAGTACTTGCCCGAGTTCCAGCCGATGAAGATCTTGGTCTTCCGCGTGGCCACCTTGCGGGCCAGCTTGCGGATGTTGTCCGGGTGGATCTCGCAGATCCGTCCGGCCTCCTCGGGCGAATAGGCCTCCAGATGGCGCTTGAGCACCGAGAAGACGGGCTCCACCTCGACGCTGGACAGATCCTTGAGCGTGACCTCGTATCGGCCCTCCAGGGCGGGATCCACCCCGCCCAGCGCCAGGGTGTGGCGCGGCGCGGCGGTCAGCACGTCCTTGGAAGCATCCCACCAGAAGAACTGGTCGTCGCGGTCGGCCTCCATGATGTCGGTGCCGCGCAGGAAGCGGCCGTTGTCGCAGCGCACCAGCAGCGGCAGGTCCGTCTGCTCCTGCACGAATTGCTTCTGGTAGAGGCCCGCGTCGATGATCACCTGACACATGGCCAGGGCCAGCGCCGCATCGGTGCCGATGCGGATCGGCTGGTGGTAGTCGGCGTGGATCGCGGACGGGCTGTAGTCCGGCGCGATGGTGACCACCTCGCCGCCGTTGTACCGGGACTCGGCCACGTAGTGGTACCAGTGGATGTTGGTGTACACGGGGTTCGCGTGCCAGATGAGGGTGAGATCCGCCAGGAACCAATCGTCCATGCTGGCGGTCGGGTTGTAGAGACCCCACGTGATGTGCCAGCCGGGACTGAAGTCCTGGAACTCCGCGTTGCCGTCGGTGGTGGGCAGGCCCAGCACGTCGGAGAAGACGCGCGCCGGAGCGGCCCCGGGCTCCGGCGTGAACAGGTTGATGATCGACGCGGCGCCCTGGTCCTGGATCGCGTCGAGCATCCCGTCGGCGATCTCGCTGAACGCCTGCTCCCACGAGATCGGCTCGAACCGGCCCTCGCCGCGCTCGCCGGTGCGCTTGAGCGGCTGAGTGACGCGGTCCTGGGAGTAGTGGCAGTGGCTCCAGCAGGCACCCTTCTGGCAGCCCATCGGGTTCATGTCGGGAATGCCGGGCTCCACCGGTGCGAACGTGCCGGCCTGCTCCTCGCGGACGATCTTCCCGTCCTTGCTGAACACGCGCCACGGGCAGCCGCCGGGGTAGCAGTCCACCGAGTGACTGCCCCAGGTGACCTTGTCCCAGGTCCACTTGCTGCGATACGCGTCCGCCCAATTCCCGGTCGTTCCGGCCACGCTTCGTTCCTCCTTCGCTTCGCTGGATCGGTCTCAGTCGAACGTCCCGCCACGGGGTGACTTCGAGCTGAGATTCAGCCGCGGAATGGCTGCCGGGGTGTATGACCGCCGTCATGCCGGCAGTAGGAATCCGCGTGTTCCCCGGATCGGGCCGCCGACCGCGGCGCTCGGTTGACCCGGAGGGGCTGGCGCTTCTGGTGGCGGGCGGTGGGAGGACTCGCACTCGTCGGCGCAGGTGCGCCTATGACCCCGGTCATACTCGGGCCCGCCGACGGATGGTTCAGTCTGGCACGATCATCCACGTCGGAGGAAGTGCCCATGCCCCTCGAGGACATCGAGGTCGGCCTGTCGGACGAGGAGCAGGCCGTCCGGCACACCGCCCACAAGTTCGCCGCCGAGGTGATGCGGCCGGCCGGTGCCGAGCTGGACCGGCTGGCGGACCCGTCCCAGGTGATCGCTCCGGAATCGGTGTTGTGGAAGGTCTTCGAGCAGTATCGGGCGCTGCAGTTCGACGCTCTCGACGACGGGGATCCGGAAGGCGACCCGATCCAGCGCGCGCGGCTGCGCTACCTGGTGAGCGAGGAGCTGGGCTGGGGCGACTCGGGCCTGGCGATCGGTCTGGGCGTGGCGGGCTTCCCCGCGATGTTCGCGCGCATCTCGATGCGGCCCGAGCTAATGGAGCGCTTCGCCTCGCCCGACCGTCCGGAGATCGGCTGCTGGGCGATCACCGAGCCGGACCACGGCAGCGACTCCCTGGCCTTCGACCAGCCCCACTTCGACGATCCGACGATCCGTCCCAACTGCGTGGCGCGCCAGGACGGGAACGAGTGGGTGATCAACGGGCAGAAGGCGGCCTGGGTGTCCAACGGGACGATCGCCACCACGGCTGCGCTGTTCTGCACCATCGACCTGGCCGCGGGCTTCAAGGGTGGCGGCGTGGCGCTGGTGCCCCTGGACCTGGACGGCGTCTCGCGCGGCGCGCCTCTGGACAAGCTGGGTCAGCGCGCGCTGAATCAGGGTGAGATCTTCTTCGACGACGTTCGCATCCCCGCCGAGTACATGGTGATCGGCAAGGAGGCCTACGGCGCCGTCGTGGAGATGGTGCTGGCCATGGCCAACGCGGCCATGGGGACCATCTTCGTGGGCGTGGCCCGCGCCGCCCTCGAGAACGCCCTGGCCTACGCCAAGGAGCGCATCCAGGGCGGTGTGCCGATCTTCGAGCACCAGAACGTGAAGGCGAAGCTCTTCAGGATGTTCTCCCAGGTGGAGGCTGCGCGTTCGCTGGCGCGGCGCGTCGCGCTCTACAACGCGACCCACCCGCCGCTGGTGCAGTACTCGATCGCGTCCAAGACCTTCTGCACCCAGACTGCCTACGATGTGGCGAGCCTGGGCCTGCAGATCTACGGGGGCAACGGCCTGAGCCGGGAGTACCCCGCCGAGAAGCTCCTGCGCGACGCGCGGGCTTCGATGATCGAAGACGGCTGCAACGACCTGCTCGGGCTGGTCGGCGCCGAGAAGCTCTGAAGCCCGACGGAGGAACCATGGAACTCAGGCAGGTCATCGGCAACCGGCGGTCCATTCGCTTCCTGCTTCCCCACCGGCCGGTCGAGCCGGAGAAGATCCAGCGCATGCTCGAGGCGGCGCGGCTCGCCTCGCACTGGGGCAACGTGCAGAGCCTGCGCGCCGTGGTCGTCTTCAAGGACACGGCGCCCCAGGAAGTGATCGACGCGCTGCTCGCGCCCATCGCCGGATACCAGATCCGCTACGCGCCGGTGGTCATCGTCTGGTACCTGGACACGGCCGCCGTGGACGGACAGTCGGACCGCCTGCGCGAGCTGCTCGAGGCCGGCGCCCTGGGCGTGGGCGAGGGCAAGGAGCAGGAGCTGGAGGGGAAGATCATTCCGATCTTCGAGTCCATGCTGGAGACCTTCAAGCAGCCCGGTCTGAACGAGATCGACTGCGGCCAGGGCATCGCCCAGGCCACGCTGGTGGCCTTCGAGCAGGGACTCGGCACCTGCTGCCTGGGCACGCCCCACGGCGAGCAGATCCGCCAGAACCTGGGCCTGCCCGAGACCTGTCGCGTCCTGCTGCTCCAGACCGTGGGCTACCCGGCGGAGACCCCCGAGGCCGGCGGGCAGCGCCCGCGCCAGCCCTTCGAGGACCTCTTCCACATCAACGGCTACGGCCAGCCGTTCCCCCGCGACAAGGAGGTCGTGGAGGGGCTCAAGCAGGACGGGATGATCCAGGAGCCGGGCCCGCTGCCCTGGCGCGAGGCGGAGCTGGAATACCTGCAGAAGGCGCTCGGCATCAAGGGCCACGGCCTGATCTGAGCGGGACCCCAACAGGAGAGATGCCCCATGCGCCTCAACGCAGTCGTCGCCGGCGTCGGAATGACGCACTTCGGAAAGCACCTGGACACGGGACTCAAGGCCCTGGGCGCGGAGGCCGTGCAGGGGGCGGTAGCCGATTCGGGCCTGAAGCTCGACGACCTGGAGGCGGCCTGGGTCGGCAACGCGGCCGCGGGCCTGGTCACGGGACAGGAGAGCATCCGCGGCCAGGTGATCCTGCGCTCCATCGGCCTGGGCAGGCTGCCGGTCGTGAACGTGGAGAACGCCTGCGCCAGCGCCTCGACCGCGCTGCACCAGGCGGCTGCCATGGTCAGCGCCGGGCTCTACGACGTGGTGGTCGCCCTGGGCGTGGAGAAGCTCTACCACCCGGACAAGAAGAAGTCGTTCGGCGCCTTCAGCGGTGCGGTGGACGTAGAGGCGATGCAGGAGATCATGCAGCGCCTCCAAGACCAGGCCAAGCAGGGCGGGGCCAAGAGCGGCTCCTCCGGGGCCGGCGAGAAGCGCTCCATGTTCATGGACATCTACGCCGCCGCGGCCCGCGCGCACATGAACCAGTACGGGACCACCGCCGAGCAGTTCGCGGCCGTATCGTCCAAGAACTCGTTCCATGGAAGCCTGAACCCGCGCGCCCAGTTCCGGGAGCACCTGAGCGTGGAGGAGGTGCTGGCGGCGCCCATGATCGCCGAGCCCCTGACGCGCCCCATGTGCTCGCCGATCGGTGACGGCGCCGCTGCGGTGGTGCTGGTCAGCGAGGCCAAGGCCCGACAGCTCGGGATCCAGCGCCCGGTCAAGGTGGTGTCGAGCGTCCTGCGCTCCGGCTGGGACCACGGCTACGGCGAGGAAGGCGCCGGTGAGGTCTGCTCGCGGGAGGCCTACGAGGAGGCCGGGCTGGGACCCGACGACCTGGACGTGGTGGAGCTGCACGATGCATCGGCCCCGGCCGAGATCCTGGCCTACGAGTACCTGTCCCTGTGTGCCAAGGGCGAGGGCGGGCGGCTCGTGCAGGAGGGCGTCACGCGTCTGGGCGGGCGCCTGCCGGTCAACACCTCGGGCGGGCTGCTGCGCAAGGGCCATCCGGTGGGCGCCACCGGGATCGCGCAGATCGTGGAGCTTGCCGAGCAGCTCCAGGGACGGTCCGGCGAGCGTCAGGTCGAGGGCGCGCGGGTCGGCCTGGCGCAGAATGGCGGGGGCAACATCGGTCCCGACGTGGCGGCCATGGTCGTGACCCTCCTCCAGGTCTGAGCCGCGTCGGCGGCGGGAGAGCGAGATGGCCCAGCGTGAGCCCAACCCGATGGTCCTGGCGGACCTCATCCGGATCCGTGCGGAGGAGAACCCGGACCTGGACGTGCTCACCTTCGAGCACCTGAGCCTGGACGGGGGCGCCACTCCCGACGAGGTGCGCACCTACGCCGACTGCGCCGAGAACGGCAACCGCCTGGCCGCGGCGCTGCTGGCGCGGGGCATGGAGCGCGGCGAGCGCTTCGCGCTGATGATGCGCAACCACCCGGAGTTCGTGGAGACGATGATCGCCGCCTCCATCACCGGCTGTGTGTTCGTTCCCATCGATCCGCGCACGCGCGGCGACAAGCTGGCCTTCATGCTGCGCAACGCCGGCTGCCGCGGGGTGGTCTGCGCCGACTACTGCCTGGGCGAGGCACTCGCGGCGCGAGACGCGGTGGACGGCCTGGAGTGGATCCTGGCGCTGGAGACCGGCGAGGGCGAGTCGGCCATGCCGCTGGCCGACGCGACGGCCGTGGACTCGTTGGGCGAGGCACTGGCCAAGCCGGCGTCCACGGTGGACGTGCGGCTCGAGGGGATCCTGGATCCGCTCCAGATCATCTACACGTCGGGCACCACCGGCGATCCCAAGGGCGTGGTGTTCCCCAACATGCGCTTCGGCGCCTTCGCCCTGGTGGGGCACCTGGCCGGCTACCGCGTCGGCGAGGAGCGGCCCTACACCGGTCTCTCGCTCACCCACGGCAACGCCCAGGCCGTGACCCTGGCGCCCTCTCTCAACATGGGCCTGCGCGGCGTCTTCAGCCGGCGCTTCACCAAGTCCAGGCTCTGGGACGTCTGCCGCGCCCACGGCTGCACCGCCTTCTCCCTGCTGGGCGGCATGGCCACGGCGATCTACAGCGAGCGCGAGAAGCCGGACGACGCCGACAACCCGGTGCGCTTCGTGATGAGCGCGGGCATGCCGCGCGCCATCTGGGAGTCCTTCGAGCGTCGCTTCGACGTGCAGATCCTGGAGTGGTACGGCGCCGTCGAGGGCGGACTGGCGGTCAAGCCCATCGGCCAGGGGCCCGTGGGCTCGTTCGGCAAGCCCGTGGGCGGCCTCGAGATGAAGGTGCTGGACGAGAACGACGTGGAGTGCCCGCCCGGCGTGGTGGGCGAGATCTGCTCGCGTCCCGCCGACGGCACCAGGGCCAGCGTCGAGTACCACGAGAACCCGGAGGCCTCGGCCAGGAAGACCCACGGTGGCTGGCTGCGCAGCGGCGACATGGGCCACAGCGACGCCGACGGCTGGTTCTTCTTCGACTACCGCAAGGGCGGCGGCATCCGGCACAACGGCGACTTCGTCAACGTGGGCTTCGTGGAGAAGGCCCTGGCCGAGCTGCCCAGCGTGTCCGACGTGTTCGTGTACGGGGTGAAGGCCGCGTCGGGCGCGCCCGGAGAGAAGGACGTGGTGGCCGCCATCGTGCCCAGCGACCGCGGCGCCTTCGACGCGGCCGAGGTCTTCGCCGCCTGCCGCAGGGACCTGGAGGCCAACTTCGTCCCCTCCTACCTCCAGGTCGTGGACGAGATCCCCAAGACGGCCTCGGAGAAGCCCCAGGAGCGCTTCTTGTTGGAGGCCTTCGACCCCCTCGGCTCGGACGTCTACACCGAGGCGCGCTGACCGGCGCGACCGGCGAGCTCGACGTCCACGGTGCCGCCGCGCGGGGAGTGGCCGGGCGCGCCGTAGATGGCGCGGTAGTGGATCTGCTCGTAGCCGCCCGCCAGGTGGAGGGCCTTCCACGGTGCCACGACGGGCTCCTGCTGGCCCTTCCAGTCCTTGAACTGGTAGGGCTCCCAGGCGTGGTAGATCACCACCTGGCCCGGCTGCACGGCAGCCGCCAGCTTCGCGACGGCCTCGAACTCGCCGTTGTCGTTGTGCACGCGGACCCGATCGCCATCGGCGATACCACGCTCGGCGGCGTCGCGGTCCGACATCCAGAGCGCAGGCTCGCCGCGCTGGAGTCGGAGCATGAGCTGGGAGTCCCGCCAGGTGGCGTGGATCGACCAGCGCGTATGGCCGCCGGTGATGCGCAGAGGATACTCGCCGCCGGCGCGCGGCGGCTCCTTGTGCACCGGCAGGGTTTCGCCCATCTCCTCGTACCAGGGGTGCTCGATCAGGAACTGCTGGCGGCCCGTCAGCGTGGGCCAGATCTCCTTGTCCTCGACCATGCGCGCGTGGGGGTAGAGCGTCTTGCCGGGCTCGTAGTCCGAGGCGACGGAGTAGAGGGGGTTCCAGTCCCCCTTGGCTTCGACGATGGGCAGCATGCCCGTAGCCTGGGTCGCCTCGAGGCCCTTCTTGCCGGTGGAGGTGGTCAGGCGCAGCAGCTTGTCGAGGACGGCCTTGGGATTGCCCTCGTGCAGCTCTCCGTCGCCGCTCCACATGTCGTAGGTCTTCGCCAGGTCCACGTCGCCACCGACGCAGTCGCGCACCAGGGACACGCCGCGCTCCTCGGCGCGGCCCTGGATCCTGCGCGCCAGCAGGCCGAAGATCTCCCACTCCGGCTTGGCCTCGCCCAGGGGCTCCACGGCCTTCTCGCACATCACCAGGTACGGCAGGTAGGCCTGGGAGTACTTCAGCGAGTCCCTCTCGTAGTAGCCGGCGGTGGGCAGGATCAGGTCGGCCTGGCGCCCGGACGTGCTGATCTTGAAGTTCACGTCCACGATCCAGTCGAGCTTGGGCCAGAGGTGCTTGCGCGCCACCTGGGGCGAGGGCCAGCGCCGCAACGGGTTGGGCCCGGTGAAGATGAAGACCTTGGGATCGACGCCCGGGTCCGGTCGGATCGGAATCCAGCCCGCGTCCATCGCCTCCTTCATGTACTCGGCGGTGGAGCGCGGCACGGCCGGGTCCTGCCACTCCTTGCGGTCCCAGATCTCCTTGTAGCCGGCGTGGACGTACAGCCAGGGCATGAGCGGCGTGTTGCCACGGCGCGGCAGCATCGACAGCATCAGATCCTCGAAGTCCCGCCAGCCCAGGTTGCCGGTGACCTTGCGCACGATGGCCTTGACCTTGGTGGTCAGGTCGAACTCGCCCGAGCCCGAGGAGAGGCGGTCGAAGCCCTCGATGGGCCACCAGGAGGCCACGCGCAGCCCGCCGCCGCTCTTGCCCTGGTTCCCGGTCAGTGCCATCAGCAGGATCTTGGCGCGCTGTACCAGGTCGCTGTGGTAGTGCTTGCAGGCGCCCCACGACGAGTAGATCATGGCGCTGTCCGCCCCGGCCATCTCCCGGGCCAGGCGCTCGATGGTGCCGGCCGACACGCCACTGGCGGCGGCGGCCCGCTCCGGCGTGTACTCCGCATCCAGGTGCTCGCGCATCCGCTCCAGCAGCGGCCGCACCGAGACCTCGGTGCCGTCGACGAGCTTCACCGTCCTGCGTCCGGCCAGGGCAGGGCGCAGGGCGCCCAGGGCCAGCGAGCGGCCGCCTTCGCCCTTGGCGCCGGGCACCTTCGCCAGCCGGTCGCGCGCCTCGTCCCAGAAGAAGAGGACCTTGTCGTCGCCGTTGCGCTTCAGGTCGGACGCGCGCAGGTAACGGCCGTTGTCCTCGCGGACCAGGATGGGCAGGTCGGTCTGCTCGCGCACGTACGCCGCGTCGTACAGGTCTTCGCGCAGGATCACCTGGGCCATGGCCAGGGCCAGGGCGGCGTCGGTGCCGACCCTGGGATTGAGCCAGTAGTCGGCGTGGATCGCGCTGGCGTTGTAGTCGGGCGCGATCACCACCAGCTTGGCGCCGCGGTAGCGCGCCTCGTGCATGAAGTGGACTTCGGGGATTCGCGTGTAGGCGGGATTCCCCACCCAGACCACGATGAAGTCGGACTTGAACCAGTCGTCCGACGTGCCCTCGCAGTTGTACATGCCCCAGGTCTGCACCGCTCCGTAGGGCATGTCGCCGACGCCCGCCCAGGAGTCGATGACCGTGGCGTTGAGGCTGCGGAAGAGGCGCATCTCGCCCACCGTGTCGGGCCCGAAGTCGATGTTGGTGGTGCCGTGGTCGTAGACGATGGCCCCGGTGCCGGACGCCACCGACGCGTCGATCATGGCGTCGGCGGTCTCCGTCAGCGCCTCGTCCCAGGAGACGCGCTTCCAGCGGCCCGAGCCGCGCTCGCCCACCCGGCGCAGGGGATGGACCACGCGGGAGGGCTCGTACATCAGGTGCGTGTAGCAGGCGCCCTTCTGGCAGCCGCGCGGGTTGAAGTCCGGGACGCCGGGCTCCGAGGCCTCGTAGAGCGCGTTCTGCTCCTCGCGCCAGGCGATCCCGTCCTTGACGAAGACGTTCCACGAGCAGGTGGAGATGCAGTTGGCGCGGGCGTGGGAGCTGCGCACCACGCGGTCCCAGCGCCAGGCGTCGCGGTAGAGGTCGCCGAGGCCGTCGTACGGGAGCGGCGGTGCGGGCTCGTCCGGTGCAGGCGGGGGCGCTGCCTTCTCCTCGAGGCGGCACAGGCCGAGGCCCAGGGCCGTGACCCCGGCGGCGCCCGCCGCCAGGAACGTGCGCCGCGACAGTCCGATCGTGGGTACGTCCGTCAAATCCTCTCTACCTCGACGCGGGTGTCCCGGTCCGTGTGGCTGGGCTGCATGCAGATGGTCATGGGTCGCAGGTGGAACTGGCCGCCGGCCAGCTCCACCGGGTTCAGCGGGCTCGGAATCAGGTTCTGGAAGCCCTTGCCCTTGGCGAACTGGAAGTTCTCCCAGGCGTGGTACAGGATGAGCTGTCCGGTCCGGACGGCGGGCGCCACCTTCACCATGACGATGAAGGAGTCCAGGTCGTTGAAGACCCGCACGCGGTCCCCGTCGCTCACGCCGCGCGCCTCGGCGTCCGGGACGCTGATCCACATCACCGGCTCGCCGCGCTGCTGCTGGAGCATCAGCCTGTCGTCGCGCCAGGCCGAGTGGATGCTCCAGCGGGTGTGGCCGCCGGTCAGCATCAGCGGGTAGCGGCCGCCCGCCGTGGGCGGGTCCTTGTGCAGCGGCAGGGTCTCCCCCATCTCGAGGTACAGGTCCTGGTCCAGGTAGAACTGCATGCGCCGCGACAGGGTGGGGTAGGGGTCCTTGTCGAGTACGTGCCGGGTGAGCGGGGTGATGGTCTCGCCGGGCTCGAAGTCGGTGGCGGTCCCGATGGTCGAGATGCTCTTCCCGGTGCTGGTGTGCCGCGCCCAGCCGCGCTTCTTCAGGTCCTCCCACTCCACGCCCTCCAGGTTGGTGGAGTGGTCGATGAGGGCCTTGCACACCTTGTCGTCGTCGGTGTGGCCGAACTCGCCGTCGGAAGAGAACGTCTTGTACAGCCCCTTCAGGGGGCGCTCGCGGCCGGCGCGATCCGTGAACGTCTCGGCACCGCGTTGCGCCGCGCGCCGGTCCACCGCCTCGGCCAGGCGCGAGAAGATCTCCCAGTCGGACTTGGCCTCCTGGTAGCTGGTGGCCTTCTCTCCCGCGTGGATGAAGGGCATCAGCGGCGTCACCCACTTGTGCTCGGTGCGCTCGTACCAGCCGGCGGCGGGCAGCACGTAGTCGGACTGGAGCGCCGTGGAGGTCATGCGCCAGTCGATGGTCACGATGGTCCGCAGCTTGGGCCACAGGTGCTTCAGCAGCAGCGGGTAGCAGCGGATCCGGCGCAACGGGTTGCTGACCACCGAGATCATCACGCGCGGATCGTCGCCCCGCCTGGGCCAGACCTGCTGCCAGCCCTTGTCCAGTGCCTCGTCCAGAACCTCGCGCACCGGCCGCTTCAGGTACGGGTCCCAGTCCTGGAGCGGCTCGCTGGCCTCCAGCATGCCGCCGTGCACGTACCAGAAGAGGGCGCCGCTGTGGGAGCGGCCCTGCTCGAAGCCCTGGCGGCTCTGCTCGCAGACGATCATCTCCTCGGTGTAGCCGGCCATCTTGAGCCGGGTCTCCTCCACCAGGCCCATGGTGGAGATCAGCGCCCGCAGCCGCAGGTCGAACATGGAGATCATGAACGGCTCGAGGCCGTCGTTGTTCAGGAACGGGAAGCCGACGAAGCCGCTGCCCTTCTTGCCGTAGTTCCCGGAGAGCGCGAAGACCAGGGCCTGGGTCCGCTCGATCAGGTTGCCGTGGTAGTACTTGCCGAAGTTGCTGGTCGTGGTCATGGACACGGCCTTGGCTCGGCCGATGCGTCGGGCCAGGTCGCGGATCACCGACGGCGGGGTCCCGCACAGGGCGGTGGCCTGCTCCGGCGTGTAGTCGGCGAGCCGCTCGCGCAGGCGCTCGAAGACCGGACGCACCTCGACGCGGCCGCCGTCGGCCAGGGTCGCCTCGAAGCGGCCCTCCAGCGATGGCTGGAGCCCGTCCAGGGCCAGGCTGCGCTGGGGAAGCGGCGTCACGCCCCGCCTGGGGTCGTGGACGTAGAGCTCCTCGTCGCTGCCGTCCTGCTCCAAGTCCGAGGTGCGCAGGAAGCGGCCGGTGTCCTCGCGCACCAGCACGGGCAGGTCCGTCTGCTCGGCCACGAAGGCGCGGTCCGCCAGGTCCTCCTCGAGCAGCACCTGGCAGATGGAGAGGCCCAGCGCCGCGTCTGCGCCCGGATTCACCGGGACCCAGAGGTCGCCGTGCATGGCCGAGGCGCTGTAGTCGGGTGCGATGCAGACGATCTGCGCGCCCTTGTAGCGGGCCTCGGTCAGGAAGTGGGCGTTGGGGATCGAGGTGTAGATGGGGTTGCCGCCCCAGATCAGGATCAGGTCCGAGTGGAAGTAGTCGTCCCCCGAGCGCTCGAACACGATCTTGCCGAAGGTCTCGGCGACGCCGCGGTGGCCGTCGCCGATCTCCGTGTTCATGTCCAGGCTGGTGGAGTCCAGCAGGGTGCCCAGCCGGAACATCCCCGCCGTCTGCGCGCCCAGGGTGATGCCGGGGCCCGGCTCCCAGACGACGCGGTCCGAGCCCTCCTCGACGATGGTCTCCACCATCGACTCGGCGATCTCGTCCAGGGCCTGGTCCCAGGAGATGCGCTTCCACTTGCCCGAGCCCCGCTCGCCCGCGCGCTTGAGGGGATGCTGCACCCGGCAGGGGTCGTACATGCGCTCGCTGAAGCAGGCGCCCTTCTGGCAGCCTCGCGGGTTGAAGTCCGGGACGTGCTCGTTGGTCTGCGGGTAGTCGGCCACCTGCTCCTCGCGCCAGACCATCCCGTCCTTGACGTAGACGTTCCAGGCGCAGTGCGCCTGGTACCAGCAGTTCACCCAGTGGCTGGAACGCACCACCTTGTCCCAGCGCCAGCGCTCGCGGTAGACGTCGCGCCAGTCGCCGTACTCGGGCGGCGCGGGGATGCCGGCGGGCTCGTCAGCGGGCGGCGGGGGAGCCGGCTGCTCGGAGCAGCTCAGGGTGTTCAGGCTGAGGGTCAGGCTGGCTGCGCCTGCGGCGCTCGCGATCAGGAACGTCCGCCGGTCGAGCCCCCGGGCCATCAGCTCCGGGTCCACTCGATGGTCGCGGGATCGCGGTCGAACCCGCCGAACATGTCCTTCCACTTGTAGGCGATCAGCGTGTCCAGGATCTCCGACCGGCCCCCGGAACGCGTCTTCGCCATCTCCGCCTTCAGCGCCTCCAGCACGTCCAGCACCTTCGGGCCGAAGAGCGATACCAGGTACTCGTTCGGGATCCGCGGCTGCGACTCGTCGATGTCGCCGTTCTCATCGAAACGAGGCGGCGCCAGCGGCGGCACGTAGAACACGTTCGGCTCCGTCCCGTACTCCGGGTGCAGCGGCAACGCCACCTTCCACCGGTCCACCAGCTTGTGGATCGGTCCCGATTCGTCGTCCCGGTAGCCCACGAAGCGAACCCGCCCCGGGCACTGCCGGGCGCACGCGTTCGCCACCCCCTGCTCGATCCGCGGGAAACAGAAGATGCACTTCTGCGCCACCTTCTCCGCGTGGTTGAAGTAGATCTTCTTGTACGGGCACGCCTCCATGCAGAAGCGGTACCCCCGGCAGCGGTCCTCATCCACCAGCACGATCCCGTCGTCCTCGCGCTTCACGATGGCCTTGCGGGGACACGCCTCCAGGCACGCCGGGTGCGTGCAGTGGTTGCAGATCCGCGGCAGGTAGAAGTAGTAGGCGTTGGGGTACTCGCCCGCGCCCTGGTCCTCGTCCCAGTTCGGACCCCAGTCGGGCTCCTCGCCCTGCACCTTCAGGTGCACCGTGTCGCCCTTGCCCCCGTGGAACACCTCGTCGTAGTTGAAGTCCCAGGCGTCCCCGAAGTCGCGGCGGGTGGGGAGCTTGCCGGGACGGGCGTCCCCGTCGCGGAACCCGCCGCCCATCTCCTCCCAGTCGCGCGGCGTGCCGCGCCCGGGCTGGGTGTTCACGGTGTTCCACCACATGTACTCCATGCCCTCGTCGCGGGTCCAAAGCCGCTTGCAGGCGATCGTGCAGGTCTGGCAGCCGATGCACTTGTTCAGGTCCATCACCATCGCCAGCTGTCGCTCGCTCCGTGCCATCGCCGACTACCTCCCGCCCTCGAGCTGCAGCTCGATCCACTGGGGACCCGAGAAGGCCTTGATCCCGGCCCGCTCGCCCCGGCCGCCTTCCCAGATGGCCACGGCGAAGCCGATCGTCCCGCCCGCCTCGAGCTGCACCACCGCCTCCGCGCTCTGCAGCGCGAGCGTCCGCGCCAGGACCACCTGCCAGCGTCCGCTCTTCCAGTGGCCGCGCCCGCGCACCGCGCCGCCCTCCAGCGTCTTCGAGGTGCCCAGGCCCTCTGCCACCAGGTGGCGGCCGCCTTCGGGCTCGTCGGCGCGCCAGTACCAGGCGTTCACCGGTATGCCGGGCGCGCCCATGGTGATGGCCGGCGCGGTGGGCAGCGTCGGCAGCAGGATCGCGGCGCCGTCGGGGAACGAGGTCGTGTCGCCCAGCGCGCCGTTCTCGCTCGCGTCCTCCCACGCCAGCCGAAAGGCCAGCTCACGGCCGTTGTGCAGTGCCGCCACTTCCACACGGCCGACGGCGCCGATGGCCTTGTCTGCCCACGCCGTCCGGATGACCGCGGTCGGCTGCATGCCCGCCGGCGTTCCCTCCAGCTTCAGCCGTTCGCTCCGCGCGCCCGACCAGGCCGCGTCGTCGGGATCGAGGAGCCTATCCAGGTCGGTCGCAGCGGCGAGGCGGGCTTTCATCGCGTTTTCTCCTACTCCTGGACCCATGAGGGGATCACGCCCAGCGCGACCCGGACACGAGGGCGGGGGTGCGCGCATGGGCGGGGGCCTCGATGTGCGGGCGGGTGGCCCGCGATCTCCAGCGCGATCTTGCGCACCAGCGTGTCCGCGTAGCTGGGCTTGGCGTCGGGGAGCGGCTCCGGCACCTGTACCACGCCCAGCACGGGTCCCGACTGCAGGTGCTCGCGGCGCGGGGCGCTCTCCGGGCGGACCAGGACGAAGCGCGGGATCGGCTCCCAGCCGAAGCCCTCCACCAGCACCACGTCGAGGCCTGCCGGCAGTCCGGCCATGGCGCTGCCCAGCGACACGGTGCGCTCCGTGGCGGGCCGCACGAAGGTCGCCACCTGCTCGTCCGAGGCCAGCGCCACGGCGGAAGGTCCCGACGCGTACAGGCGGTGCGAGTCCTTCCCGGGCCGGTCCACCTGGAAGCCGTGGGATGCGTGCTTCACGACTCCGACGGCGAGCCCGCGTTCCGCGATCTCCGGGATCAGCCGTTCCAGCAGGCTGGTCTTGCCGACGCCGGCGCTTCCGACCAACCCCACTACGAACGGCGTGTCTCGACGGCTCACCCTGTCTCCGAGCCTCCGGTCTGGGCCATCGCGCGGACGGTACGGCAGGCCCGAGGGAGCCAGCATGACCGGGGTCATATCCCGCGAGGGGGGAGGCGCCGCTAGGCTCGGCGCCATGGCCGGGGACGAGTCGCAGCCGCCGCCGCAGCGAGGCCTGGCCCGGCTCGAGGCCGACCCCAGGCCGATTCCCCACCTGCGCCTCTGGCGCACCCTGCTGCGTACGGCCCACCTGCTCGCCTTCGGGGTGCTCTACGGAGGCCACGTGCATGGAATCGCGGCGGAGCGCCTGGCCGCGGCGCTGACGGCCACGGTGGGAACGGGGACGGCGCTGATGGCCCTGGAGGCAGTCCGCGCGCCCGTGTGGCTGGTCCAGGTGCGTGGCGTGGCCACGCTGGTGAAGATCGGACTGGTGGTGCTGGCGCAGGCGCAGCCCGCCGCGGCGGTCCCGGTGCTGACCCTCACCATCGTCATCGGGGCGGTCTCCTCGCACATGCCGGGCCGCTGGCGCTATCACTCGCTGCTGCACGGGCGCGTCGTCGGTCCCCGAGACAAGGGATGAGCCGGGTCGCGATCCGGAGGCTTCTGCACGCCACGCACGCCGTCGCGACCCTGGCCCTGCTGGCTACGGGGTTCCTGATCCAGCTGCCCGACCTCCGCGCGCGGCTGATCGGGGGCTACGGGCGCGAGCTGGCGGACGTGCACCTGTGGCTGGGGTGGACCTTCGTGGCCGCCCCGCTGCTGGCGCTGGCCGCTGCGACGCGGCCGCTGCTGGCGGACCTGGGCCGGCGCCTGGGCGCTGCGGAACCCTGGTCGTGGCGCAAGGTCCACGTCGCGATCACGCTCGTGGCCGGCGCGCTGCTGGCGCTGAGTGGGATCGCGCTCTGGGTGCCGTGCTCGCTTCCGATCGGGCTGCTCGACGCCTCGTCGGAGGTCCACGTCTGGGCCACGTGGGTGTTCGCCGCTTCGCTCCCGGTACACCTGGCGGCGGCGCGCCGCCAGCTCGTGGAGCGCGCGCGTCGTGCGCTGGGCGGCGCGCCGCCGCCGCTCTTCGAGTACGCCGACGACGATCCGGAGCCGGACTGACTCCGCGGGCTCACCTCAGGCCGGGCGGATGCGCTCCACCTCCACGGGAATACCCCGCGGAACGTGCACCGGGCCCGCGCAGAACATCCGGTAGCGCAGGTGCCCGTAGCCGCCGGCGAAGTGGAGCGGCTTGTAGGGCGACGAGACGACCTCCATGTTCCCGCGCCAGCCCGGGAACTGGTACGGCTCCCAGGCGTGGTACAGGATCGCCTGCCCCGGAGGCAGCGCCGCCGACACCTTCGCGCCCACCAGGAAGGAGCCGTGGTCGTTGCGCACGCGTACCGCGTCCCCATCGCGGATCGCCCGCTCACGGGAATCCTCCTCGGACATCCACATGGCGGGCCCCCCGCGCTGAAGCCGCAGCAGGTCCGGATGACCGCGCCAGATGGCGTGGATGCTCCAGCGCGTGTGTCCGCCGGACAGCAGGATCGGGTGCGCGCCGCCAGGCCGCGGCAGGGGCTTCCAGCAAGGCAGGACCTCGTCGGCCTCCTCGAACCAGGGATGATCCAGGTAGAACTGCTGGCGTCCGGTCAGGGTGGGCCAGGCGCGCCGGTCCTCCACGTGGACACGCGAGGGCGTCAGGCTTCCACCGCGCTCCACCTCGCTGCCCACGCCGCTGGTGGTGCCCCAGCCGCCGGCCGACCGGAGCGGGATCGCCCCGGCGCGCCGCGCCTCGCGCCAGCCCACGCCGCCGGTCCCGGAGGAGGCGCGCAGGATGCCGTCCAGGATCTCCTCCTCGGAATCGGTTCCCCAGCGTCCCCCGTCGCTGAAGCGGTCGTGGATCTCCGCCAGCGGTCCGGTGATCCCGCGCGAACGCGCGCGCTCCTGCAGCCGCCTGGCCAGCAGCGACATGATCTTCCACTCGCCCTTCGACTGGCCCAGGGGCTCGACGGCGCGCTCGCCCACCACCGCATAGGGCGCCAGTCCGACGACGTACTTGATGCCGCGCTTCTCGTAGTAGCCGGCGGCGGGCAGCAGCAGGTCGGCCTTGCGTGCGGTCGTGGACATGCGGAAATCGACGGCGGCGATCAGCTTCAGCTTGGGCCAGAGCACCCGCTCCACCATCTGGGGCAGGGGCCAACGCCGCAGCGGGTTCACGCCCGAGGTGACCAACACACGCGGAGGCTTGTCGGGCGCCGGCCGGATCTTCACCCAGCCGCGCTCCAGCGCCTCGTCCAGGTAGGCTCGCGCGGGACGGGGCAGGGCCGGGTCCCCGGCGTCGGCGTCCTGGGCTTCGTCGATCCCCGCGTGCGCGTGGAGGAAGAGGTGCGACGGCGTCCAGCCCATCGCGCCGGACGCGGCGGCGACGCCGTCCTCGATCATGCGCGGCGGCGGCGTCCAGAAGCGCAGCAGCAGGCGCATGGGCCACGAGAGCTCCGCGCCCGGGATGAGCTTCTGGCCGCCCTCCAGCGGCAGCCAGGCGGCGAAGCGCACGCCACCGCCCGTGCGGCCCTGCTGGCCGCGCAGCGCCGACAGCAGGATCAGCGAACGCTGCAGCAGGTCGGCGTGGTACTGCTTGTTGGATCCCCACGACGCGTAGATCAGCGTGCGGGGCGACGTCGCCAGGCGCTGGGCCAAGCGCCGCTGCACGCCGGGCGGAACGCCGCTGATCTCCTCCACCCGCTGCGGCGTGTAGTGTGCCAGGCGCTCGCGCAGGTGCTCCATGACCGGGCGCACCGCGATGCGCCCGCCGGAGGTCTCCACCTCGTAGGACCCCTCCAGGGCGGGGCGCACGCCGTCCAGGTCCAGGGAGTCGAGGAAGCGTCCGTGGCTGCCCGGCGCTTCGACGGCGGTGGCGCTGGCGCTGTCCCACACGTAGAAGACCTCGTCGCTGCCGCCGGGCTCCAGGTCGGACTGGCGCAGGAAGCGGCGCGTGTCCTCGCGTACCAGGAAGGGCAGGTCGGTCTGCTCGCGGACGTAGGCTTCGTCCACCGCGCGGCGCTCCACGATCTCGCGGGCCGCGCCCAGGGCGAGAGCCGCGTCGCTGCCTGGACGCGGGTTCACCCACAGCGAGGCGTGGATCGCCGAGGGCGAGTAGTCCGGTGCCACCGTGATCACCTCGGTGCCGCGGTAGCGCGCCTCGCTGGCGAAGTGCACGTCGGGGATCCGGGTGGCCACCGGGTTGCAGTGCCAGAAGAGCAGGGTGTCGCTGCGCATCCAGTCGTCGGAGCTGCCGTCCACGAAGCTGGTTCCCCAGGTCTGGAAGGCGCCCATGGCCAGGTCGCCGGTGCCGCCGAAGCCGTCCAGCAGGGTGGCGCCCAGCAGCGTGAAGAGGCGCATCTCGCCCAGGGAGTCGGGTCCGTCGTCCACGTTCGAGGTGCCGTTGTCGTAGACCACGGTCTCGGGCCCGTTCTCCTCCACCGCATCGAGGATGGCGTCGGCCAGCCGCGTCAGCGCGTCGTCCCAGGAGATGCGCTTCCAGCGCCCCGAGCCGCGCGGTCCCACGCGTTCCAGGGGATGGGTGATGCGGTCGGGCGCGACCATCAGGTCGCTGTAGCAGGCGCCCTTCTGGCAGCCGCGGGGGGCGTAGTCCGACAGACCCGGCACCTGGCGTTCGTAGACGTCGGCCTGCTCCTCGCGCCAGACCACGCCGTCCTTCACGTACACGTCGAAGGAGCAGGCGCTGAAGCAGTTGGCCCGGGTGTGGGTCCCGCGCACGACCCGGTCCCAGCGCCAGGACTCGCGGTACAGGTCCCCGGGGCCGCGGTAGCTCGGCGCCGGCGCCGCACCCGGCGCGGCGTTCGCCGCCGAGGTCGCGGTGCGCGGCGCCAGGGTGCGCAACGCCAGGGCCAGGGAGCCCGCGATGCCGGCCGCCAGCACCTCGCGTCGGGTGAGCCCGTCCACGATCACCGGCGTTTCCCCGTCCACGGTCACCGGCTTCTCCCCGTCCCCGTCACGACGAGACCCGGCAGGGCCAGATCCGATAGGCGCCGGCGTCGAAGGGCGTCTCGACCCGCAGGTCGGCCGCCTCCAGGCGCTCGCTCATCTCGCGCGCGGCGAAGCCCGCGAAGTCGTCGCTCTCCAGGTACTCGAAGGCGTGCACCGCGCGGAACAGCAGGCTGCGGCCCGGCGTGCGGGGGACCCGGTAGTCGGCCACCAGCACCCGCTCGCTGGCGACCCGACGCACTTCGCCCAGCACCGTGTCGCGCTCGCGCTCCGACATCTCGTGCAGGGCCATGGTGCAGGTCACGAGCGGAAACGAGGCGTCCCGGAAGGCGAGTCGCCGCGCGTCCATGCGCACCAGGCGCACGCGTCCACCCAGGGAGGACTCCCGGGCCTTGCGTTCGGCCTCGCGCAGCATCCCCGACGCCAGGTCGATGCCCACCACCGGGGCCCCGGCGTCGGCCACGGCCAGCGCCGTACCGCCGGTCCCCGTGCAGACGTCCAGGCAGCGGACCTCCGGCCCGGCGCCCGCGTGGCGCGTCAGCGCGCGCCACAGGCGCGGGAAGCCCATCATGCGCACGACGGGGTCGTACAGGGGCGCCGCCCGCGAGAGGAAACGGATCTGTCCGGGCCGCGACACCGCGCCTCCTAGGCCTTCCTCACGTCCACGTTCCCGGCGAGCGGCCCATGCACTCGTTCAGATCGAACGCGATCCGCCGACTCATGCCGCCTCCCTATCCGGACGTATCGACTCTCTCGACGTCGACGCGCGTGTCCCGATCCACCTGGTTGGGCTCGTAGTGGGCGTAGCCCCAGCGCAGGTGCCCGTGGTCTCCCACGAGCTGCGTCACCTTGAACGGGCTCGGCGAGAGCGCCTGGTGGCTCCTCCCCGTGCGGAACTGGTACGGCTCCCAGGCGTGGTAGATGTGGACCTGACCGGGCCGGATCGTTGCCGAGGTCCGGGCGCGCGCCACGAAGGCGTCCAGGTCGTTCTTCACCCGCACGAGGTCGTGGTCCCCGATCCCGCGCGCCGCGGCCTCGTTCTCGTTCAGACAGACCAGCGGCTCGCCGCGTTGCAGGCGCAGCATCATGGCGTGGTCGCGCCACATGGAGTGGACGCTCCAGCGCGCGTGGGCGCCGGTCATCACGAACGGGTGGTCGCCACCGGCGCGCGGCGGGTCCTTGTGGGTCGGCAGCTCTTCGCCCAGCTCCAGGAACCAGGGGTGGTCCACGTAGAACTGCTGGCGGCCGCTCAGCGTGGGGTAGGGGCGCTTCTTCTCCACGAAGTCGCGCATGGGCACGACCGGCTCCTGCTCCGAGTAGTCGGAGTAGATCCCGGCGGTGCCGCCCTGGGGGCCGAGGCTGCTGATCCGGACGGCGCCACCCTGCTCGCGGAGGTCGTCCAGGCTGATGCCTCGGGACGCGCCCGACAGCGTCAGGATGAAGCGCACCACGTCCTCCTGGGCGTCGGGGCCGAAGCGCCCGGCGTCGCTGAAGCGCGCGCTCAGCTGGTCGATGGGGCAGTCCTGGCCGCGGAAGCCCTTGACGCTCGTCACGCCGCGCTTGCGGGCCTCGGCGCCGACGCGCTCGGCCAGGCGCGAGAAGATCTCCCACTCGGGCTTCGACTCGCCCCGCGGCGGGACGGCGCGGTCGCCCAGGGTGACGTAGGGCACGAACGCGGCGATGTACTTGATGCCGATCTTCTCGTACCAGCCGGCCGCTGGCAGGAGGATGTCCGAGTGCCGCGCGGTCTGGCTCATGCGGAAGTCGATCGTGGTCACCAGGCGCGCGTCGTCGAACAGCGCCTCGCGCACGCGCTCGCCGCCGCGGGTGTGGCGCAGCACGTTGCCGCAGAAGTTGAAGATCACCTCCGGCGGCGCACTGCCCGGTGCCGGGCCCACCGGGAAGTGGCCCTTCTCCACGGCCTCGGCCAGGTATGGCGCGGCACCGTCGGGGAGCTGCCCCTCGCCCGAGAGCGCGCCGCCCGCCCTCTCTCCCAGCCCGCCGTGCACCGCGTGGAAGACAGTGCTGGGCACGTACATGGACTCGAACTGGTGCATCACGGCCGACTTGTCGATCAGCGAGCGGGCCATCAGCAGGCCCAGGCGGGGCAGGTCGAGCTGGTCCTGCATGGCCACCACGCCCAGCCCGTCCAGGGCCACGAAGGCGCCCGACCGCCAGCCCCCGCCGGCGCGGCCCAGGTTCCCCGTCAGCGAGGCCAGCAGGATCTGCGAGCGCTGGATCAGGTCCGAGTGGTAGTTCTTGCACGAGCCCCACTGGGACAGGATCAGGGTCGATCGGGCCGCGGCGACGTCGCGCGCGAAGCGGCGGATCAGGTTCGGGGCCACGCCGGTGACCGCGCCGGCCTTCTCCGGCGTCAGGTCCCGGTCCAGGCGCTCGCGCAGCAGCGAGAAGGCGGTGCGCACACCCGCCCTTCGCCCGTCGTACCGCTCGACGCTGCGCTTCACGTCCAGGGCCGGCCGGACGCCCGGCGGCATGATCAGGGTCCTGTCCATGCTGCCGGCGGTGCCCGGCGCCCAGACCAGGCGGTCGTTCTGCTCATCCCAGACGGCGAAGCGGTCGTCGCGGCCGCCCCGGAAGACGTCGGACTCGCGCAGCAGGCGGCCCGACTCCTCCAGCACCAGGAACGGCAGGTCGGTCTGCTCGCGGACGTAGGCCGCGTCGTGCCGTCCCTCGGCGAGGATCACCTGGCACGCCGACAGGGCCAGCGCGGCGTCCGTCCCCGGCCGGATCGAGATCCAAAGGTCCCCGTGGATGGCGCTCTGGTTGTAGTCGGGCGCGATGCAGGTCACGCGTGCCCCGCGGTAGCGGGCCTCGTGCACGTAGTGGGCGTCGGGGATCCGCGTGGTCGCGGGATTGAAGGCCCACAGGACCAGATGGTCGGAGCGGAACCAGTCATCGGAGGTGCCGTCGCAGTGCGGTGTGCCCAGGGTGATGGTTCCGCCCACGGCCAGGTCGCCGATCTGGCCCATGGAGTCGGTCAGGGGGACGCCCACCTGGCGGAAGAAGCGCAGGGCCCCGGCGGTGTTCGCCCCGTAGTCCACGTTGGGTCCCAGCTCGCAGAGGGCACCTTCGCCCCCGCGCTCGACCAGCACGTCCACCAGGTTGCGCGCGATCTCGTCCAGCGCCTCGTCCCACGAGATGCGCTTCCAGCGGCCGCCGCCGCGCGGACCCACCCGCCGCATCGGGTGCAGGATGCGCGTCGGGCCGAGCAGCAGATCGCTGCAGCTGGCGCCCTTCTGGCACCCGCGCGGGTTGAAGTCCGGGACGCGGTCGTTCGACGCGGCGTAGGGCGCCGACTGCTCCTCGCGCCACACCATCCCGTCGCGCACGTACAGGTTCCACGCACACGACGACACGCAGTTGACGTTGGTGTGGGTTCCTCGCGCGACGCGATCCCATCGCCAGCGCTCGCGGTACACGTCCTTCCAGTCGGCGTAGGCGACGCGGCTCGCGGCGCGGGCGCTGGGCGGCGACAGCCACGCCAGGCGGTTCAGCCCCAGCGCGAGACCGCCGGCCACGCCGGCCTGCAGGAATCGCCGTCGCGAGAGCAAGCCTACCTCCCGTCCGAATCAGACGGGAAGGTCGGTCGCGCGTCGGGCCGGTGGTATGACTTCGGTCATAGGCCGGCGCGGCGGGTGGCAGCGCCGCTCAGTCGGCGTCGGTCCCGGCGATCTTGCGCAGGATCGCAGCGTTCAGGATGCGCACCCGGCCCACGTCGCCGCTGACCACGCCGCCCACCTCCAGACGCCGGATCACGCGGATCGCCGTCTCGACGCTGGTGCCCGCGGCTTCGGCCAGGGCGCGGCGGGTCACCTGGGCCTCCCCCTCGGGTGCGGCCCGTAGCAGCGCGAGCGCCAGGCGGCGCGGCGCCGGGTCGTGGGCCAGCGACCGCAGCCGGTCGTGGGCGTCGCGCAGGCGGCGGGACACGACCTGGACGATCTCCACGGCGAGCCGCGGGTCTTCGTCCAGCAGGCGCAGGAACTCCTCGCGCTTGAGGCACCAGGCGCTGCCGCGGCTCACGGTCTCCGCACTGGAGGGATGAACGTCCTGCTCCAGGGCCGAAACGGCGCCGAAGATCTCGCCCGGCCCCAACACGTCCAGGGTCGTGATCTGCCCGCTCGGCGAGCTCTTGTAGAGCCGCACCTCGCCACGGCGCACGACCCACAAGCGGTTGGCCGGCGAGCCTTCGAAGTACAAGACCTTCTGGCGCTCGAACTTCTTCTCGGTCAGCAGCGGCTTGACGCGCTCGAGTCGCTCCCGGGGGAGGGCGCGGAAGAACTCCGCCTGCTCGATCGCGATGTCAGGCCCCATGTGCACGGCCTTTGCTTGCTACTATGTTCGTGCCCAAACCCGAGCGCCTCGCCGGCAGGTTAGGCGAGGAACGGGGGTGCCGCCCGAAGACGGGTCCATCTCGGGGGATTCCGTGGAGCGTGACGTGCTTGCCGAGCATCGGCGACTGGAGACTCTCTTCGAGGAGGTCCTGGACTCCTTCCACCCGGAGGGCGAGCCGGATGCCGCCCGGGCTGCGCTGAAGGAGCTGCGCGCCGCCCTGGAGACCCACTTCGACCAGGAGGACCGGCTCTACTATCCGGCGATCTGGGCACTGCGGCCGGACCTGAAGACCGAGCTCAAGGGCCTGGTGGACGCCCACGACGAGTTCGTCGCCCAGCTGGACCACCTGGAGGCCCTGCTGGGTCGGGGGAAGCGCGGCGAGGCCCGACAGGCCACCGAGTCCCTGTCCTCCGTCTTCAAGAGCCACGAAGAGGCCGAAGAGGCCGTTCTGGCGACGCTCGATCGCGAGTTCGACACCGCCCGCTGAATCGACGTCCTCTCCTCGAACCGAGCCGCTGCCGTGCGGTCGGCCCTGCGCGCCGAGCTCGAGGCGTGGTGCTTCGCCCTTTCCCGTGCCCGGCTCCTAGCGAGCGGAGCGTGCGAGCGTCTCCGAGGGATACTCCCCGAACCAGCGCCTGTAGTCGGCGGCGAGCTGCCCCATGTGCCAGAAGCCCCAGCTGGATGCGGCCTCGTTTACGCGGGAGTCACCCCGCCTCGGGTGGCGCAGCTCGCGACGAAAGCCGTTCAGGCGCCGCGCGAGGAGGTAGGCCTTCGGCGGCACGCCCACGTTCTCGACGAAGGCGCGCCGCAGCGTGCGCTCGCTGGCGCCCGTGGCCCGGCAGAGGTCGTTCACTCGAAGGGGCTCGCGAGGGTGCTCGCGGACGTATGCGAGGGCTCGGCGGAGCGCGCGCCCGCGCAGGTGCGGAGCGACCGGCCGGGGGGCGGGGCGCCGTTCTGCCAGCGATCCGAGCAGCTGTGCCGGGAGGTCCTCCGAGAGCGCACCCAGCAGTGAGGAATGGCCGGCCCGGCCGGGCTCGTGTGTCAGCAGCGCCACGATCTGCCGCAGAGACCGTCGCACGGCGAGCATCCGCTCCTCGCTACAAGTCGCTACGTCGAAGCCCTCGAGCAGCTCGGCGGGAGCGCCGACGCCGAGGTCCTCGCCCAGCGCGGCCAGCGCCTCCGGGCGGACGGAGAGCACCGCAGTCTCGAAGCCCGGCCGGACGAACGCCTCGAAGGCCCCGGAGAGGTCGTAGACGCTGACCGTCCGAGTCGAGGTGGTCTTTCCGCACCAGAGTGCCGGGGTGCTCGCGGGCATGGGCAGCCCGAAGGAGTGGAAGCCGGGCTGGGCCGTCCCCTCCAGCTCCAGGGCAGAGCGGATCCGCGAGTAGGCGAGTCGGACCGGCCCCGCTTCGGCCTGGACGAGGTTCGCGGAGAACGGCCCCGTGTCGAGCTTGCGGATCTTCGGGGTCCAGCCTCGCAGCCCGCTCTGGTAGGTCTCGAAGTCGTCGAAGGAGGCGACGCGCACCTCGAGCTGGCCGGTTCTTGATGTCATGAGCAGCGAGTTTCAGCCATGTTCCCTGCCCTGCAAGGGAGGGTCGCCCCCAGGGGCTCTCCCTGCGTCCGAGGAGGTATGCCATGCGATGCTCGCTGTTCCCGATTCTCCTGCTCGCTGTGACCCTGGCCTCCCCAGGCGTGGCGAGCGCTCAGGGGATCGTGCACGACGCCGAGACGTACATCCTGATGGCCCAGCACGGAGACCGCTGGGCCGCAGAGGACGAGAAGCTGGAACAGAAGCTCGCCGAGCTTCGCGAGCGGTTCGGGCGGCCCCCGAACCTGATCCACATCATGTGGGACGACACGGCCTTCGGCGACGTCGGGATTCCTGCCATCCAGAAGGTCCGTGGCCTCGAGACTCCGAAGCTGAACGCCCTCGCCGAGCAGGGAATCCTCTTCACGCGGATGTACACCGAGGTCGGCTGCACGCCGAGCCGGGCGGCCGTGATCACCGGACGCCTCGCCGTCCGGAGCGGGATGTACAACATCGGCATGCTGCTCGAGATGCACGGAATGCGGGGCGAAGAGGTGACGCTGGCCGAGGTGCTCTCGCAGGAAGGCTACGCGACCGCCTTCCACGGCAAGTGGCACCTGGGAGACGTGGAGGAGAGCTACCCGCACAAGCAGGGCTTCGACGAGGTCTTCTTCACCGGGTACAACCAGATCCTCTCGCTGTGGACGCGGTCGGGCGAGACGGGCAACGGCACCATGGGCCTCTACGAGGACATGCTGCCCCCGGACCCGTACCAGCTCGACGACACCTTCGTGACGAAGGACTGGATCCAGGTCGCCGAGGCGAAGAAGGGAGAGAAGGCGGTCCGCTGGGGAGACAACTCCCACGAGAACTACATGAAGATCGATCCGGAGGC
>JANQFA010000098.1 GCA_028278065.1 Myxococcota bacterium | reverse complement strand
GCAGCCGCCGAACCCCGCGCCCGTGAGACGCGAGCCGTACACCGCCGGGTGGGCGTCGCCCTCCTCGCAGAGGACGTCGAGCTCCGGGATCGAGACCTCGAAGTCCTCGCGCAGGCTGGTCTGGCCGGCACGCAGGAGCTCGCCCGCCCGGGCGAGGTCGCCGGCACGGAGGGCCGCGGCCATGGCGTCCACGCGCTGGTCGTCGCGGATGACGTGACGCGCCCGACGGAAGAGCCGGTCGGGGAGCGCGCGCTCGAGCGCGGGGAGATCGTCCTCACCCAGATCGCGAAGCGCCGTCGCCCCGGGCCGCGCCACCCCCGCCCGCAGCGACTCCTCGAAGGCCGCGCGGCACTCGTCCAGCCGGTCGCGGTAGCCGCCCTTCACCAGGCGCCGTCGCACCCCCGAGTGGGCCACCAGCAGGGCCGCCTGCGCGCCGAGCGGCACGACCTCGACCTCCTGGCTGCGGCAGTCGATGCGCAGGGCGGTGCCCGCGCGGCACAGGGCGCTGGCGAACTGGTCGAGGATCCCGCAGCCGACCCCGACGAAGGTGCTCTCGCCGCGATGCGCCGCCCGGGCCCGTTCCAGCGGGGAGAGCTCCAGCTCGAAGAGCGCGTCGAGGGCCGTGGCGATCCCCACGCCCAGGGCGGCCGAGCTCGACAGCCCCGATCCCTCGGGCACGTCGCTCTCCACCTCCAGGTCGACGCCGCCCAGGCGGTGCCCGGCCTCGCCCAGCGCGAAGAAGACCGCCTGCACGTAGTCGACCCACTCCCCCGTGCGAGTCAGCCCGTCCAGGGCGAACTCGCGGGTCTCGCCCGCCTCGCGGGAGTGGACGCGCACGCGGGAATCGCCCCGACGCGCCGCCAGCACCCGGGTATCCCGATCGATCGCGCAGGGGAGCACGAGCCCCTCGTTGTAGTCGGTGTGCTCGCCGATCAGGTTCACGCGTCCCGGGGCGCGCGCGGCGGCCTGCGGCCGCCGCCCCACCCGGCCCTCGAAACCCGCGATCCAGGCGTCCCGATCCAATGCGGCCTCCCTGCGCGCCAGGCACTCCGACCGCACCCCCGGCCCGGCCGAGCGACAGGCACGCTAGCCCCGGCGCCGGATCCGCGGCAAGAGCGATTGCCGCCTGCGTGGCACGGCCTTACGCTTGCGCCCCCTCGGCACGCCGGGGGGCCCGGCCGGAACGATCGAGCCCGGCGCAGGCGGGACCCGTTGAATTTCCGCGACCCGTCGCGCGTCTGGAACGGAGGCAAGGTGAGAGTCGTCCGCATCGCACTCGCGACGCTGGTGGTGGTCCTGGGGACCTTCCCGGCTCGCGCCGCAGATCCGTTCCTGCGGCGCACCGCGGCGGTACGGGCGGTAGAGAAGGTGGGACCGTCCGTGGTGGGCATCGCAACCGAAGAGATCGTGCGGACGCGGAGTCCCTTCGGCTCCTTCTTCGGCAACGATCCCACGTTCGATCGCTTCTTCAACGACTTCTTCGAGCGGGGCCAGCCCCAGCAGCGCCGCCGGGCCAACCTGGGCTCGGGGGTCCTGATCGACGACCGGGGACACGTGCTCACGAACGAGCACGTGATCGCGCGAGCGAGCCGGGTCCGGGTCGTGCTGGCCGACGGCCGCGAGCTCGACGCCTCGATCGTGGGCGCCGACCCCAACAACGATCTCGCCGTCCTGCGCGTCGAGGGCGAGGACACCCTCCCCTTCACTCCACCCGGAGGCTCCTCGGACGTGATGGTGGGCGAGCCGGTGATCGCCATCGGCAACCCCTTCGGTCTCTCCAACACCGTGACCACGGGGGTGGTCTCGGCGACCGACCGCTCGCTGCGCGCGGGAGACCGCACCTACCACGGGTTCCTGCAGACCGACGCCGCGATCAACCCCGGCAACTCCGGCGGCCCGCTGCTCAACGCCCACGGCGACCTGATCGGCATCAACACCGCCATCTACCAGGGCGCCGAAGGAGTGGGCTTCGCCATCCCGATCGAGGTCGCCAAGCGCGTGGTCGACGAGCTCATCGCCCACGGCGAGGTGGTCCCGGTGTGGCTCGGCCTCCAGTTCCAGGAGCTGGACGCGCGCCTGCGCGAGGCGATGGACCTGCCGGAGCGCGCGGGCGGCGCGCTGGTCACCCACGTCAGCGAAGGCGGCCCGGCCGCACGCGGCGGCGTGATCCGCGGCGACGTCGTCACGCGCGTGGACGGACGCGCGGTCTCGAGCGCGCGCGAGTTCTACGAGCTGCTGGCGCGCACCGTGCAGGGACAGGCCCTGGCCCTCACCCTGCTGCGGGGAAGCGAGACGCGCAAGGCGCGCGTGGTGGCCGAGGAGATCCCCGAAGCGCTCGTGGACGAGCTGGCCGGCTCGCTCCTCGGCCTGTCCCTCGAGCCGCACCCGCGCGGCGGCTTCACCGTGGCGGCGGTGCGTCCGGGAAGCGGCTCGGCGCAGATCGGCCTGCAGCAGGGCGACGTCGTCCTGCGCATCAATGGTCTCGCCCTCGCAGACCGCGACTCGCTCGAGCGCTCGGTGCTCGACCTGCGCGGCCGCTCGCGCGCGATCCTCGTGGTTCGCCGCGGGCGCGGCCGATACCATGTCACGATTCCCCTGAGCTAGATCGGAGACCCTTCACCATGGGCAAGTGGATCCTCTTCATCGCGGCGGCCCTCGTACTCGCCGTCTGGTCGGGCGCCCTGGACGTGCGCCTCGACTGGCGTGCTCCCGAGGCCGAGGCGATCGACCTCTTCGGCGATGACGAAGACGAGGAAGGCGCCGGCGCCACGACCGTCGCGGGCGAGCCCTTCTGGACGGAGCAGACCCCGAGCGGGCCGCCCCCGGCGCTCGAGGGGATGCCCACCAGCTTCGCCTCGCTCGCCGAACAGGCCTCCCCCGCCGTCGTCAACATCCGCACATCCAAGACCGTGAAGCGTGGCCGGCCGGAGATGCCGCGCGGCTTCGAGGAGTTCTTCGGCAACCCGTTCGAGGAGTTCTTCCAGGGGCCCGGGGGCGGCGAGTACAAGGTGCCGAGCCTGGGCAGCGGCTTCGTGATCTCCGCCGACGGCTACATCGTCACCAACAACCACGTCATCGAGGAGGTGGACGAGATCATCGTCGCCTTCGAGAACGAGGAGGAGCTCGCGGCGGAGATCGTCGGTCGCGATCCCAAGACCGACATCGCGCTCATCAAGGTGGAGCCGGAGAAGCCCCTGGTGGCCCTCCCGCTCGGCGACTCGGAGGTGGTGCGCCCGGGCGACTGGGTCGTGGCCATCGGCAATCCCTACGGCCTGGCCCACACCGTCACCGCCGGAATCGTCTCGGCCAAGCACCGCATCATCGGGCAGGGGAGCTACGACGACTTCATCCAGACCGACGCCGCGATCAACCCCGGCAACTCCGGGGGGCCGCTGATCAACCTCTCCGGCCAGGTGATCGGGATCAACACGGCGATCAACCCGCGCGCCAACACCATCGGCTTCGCCGTCCCCATCAACATGGCCAAGAACATC
Source organism: Myxococcota bacterium (assembly GCA_028278065.1). GTDB lineage: Bacteria > Myxococcota_A > UBA9160 > UBA9160 > JAFDET01 > JAFDET01. The sequence continues at coordinate 6,739 of JANQFA010000098.1, read as the reverse complement.
CTGCCCCAGCTCAAGGCCACGGGATCGGTGACCCGAGGCTGGATGGGGGTGGTGATCCAGGGGATCAACGACGAGCTGGCCGAGCAGTTCGACCTGCCCGACAAGAAGGGCGCGCTGGTGTCGAAGGTCGAGCCGGACGGGCCCGCCGACGCGGCCGGGCTGAAGCGCGGCGACGTCATCGTCGAGTTCGACGGCAAGCCCATCGACGAGATGGCGGAGCTGCCCCGGGTGGTCGCCTCCACGGCGGTGGGCGACAAGGTGGAGGTCGTCGTGCTGCGCGACGGCAAGCGCAAGACCGTGGAGGTCGAGGTCGGGCGCTTCCCGGACGATCCCCAGATGGCCCGGGCGGAGTCGGACGAGCCCGGGGAGGTGACCGCCGAGGAGTTCGGGCTGCGCGTCCAGGACCTGACCGAGGAGCTGGCCGAGCAGCTCGGCGTGGACGAGACCGAGGGCGCGGTCGTCACCCGGGTGGCGCGCGGCAGTCCCGCCGCCGAGGCCGGGCTGCGCCGTGGAGACGTGATCCTGGAGGTGGACCGCAAGGCGGTGGCCGACGTGGGCGAGCTGGAGGAGCGGCTCGGCGCCATCGACAAGGGCGCCCTGCTCTTGATCCGCCGCGGCGACAACACGCTCTTCATGGCGATGAAGAAGCCCAGCGCCGAAGAGTAGGGCCCGCAGGCGCTCCCCCTCGGGGGAGCGCCTCGTCCCGGCCGGGGCGACCCGGAATTTGCCCGTGCCGCGACCGTGCATAGCCTTCTGGCCATGCGATTCGACAAGCTCACCATCAAGAGTCAGGAGGCCGTCTCCGAGGCCCAGAGCCTCGCCACCTCCCGCGGCCACAGCCAGATCACTCCCGCCCATCTCCTGCGCGCCCTGCTCGGCCAGCCCGAGGGCAGCACGGTGCCGATCCTCCAGAAGATCGGTGTGCCCCTGGACGGCTTGCTGGGCCGGGTCGAGGAGGCGCTCTCGCGCCTGCCCAAGGTGAGCGGCGGGGCCCAGCCCTCCCTCTCGCCCGCCGCGTCGCGGGCCCTGGAGGCGGCCTTCCGCCACGCCGAGGCGCGCGGCGACGAGTACGTCTCCACCGAGCACCTGCTCCTGGCCATCGCGGGCGAGAAGCAGGACGACGCCGCCCACGCGCTGGCCGACGCCGGCGCCACGTCCGACGCCATCGAGCAGGGCATCGACTCCGTGCGCGGCGGCGCCAAGGTGACCGACCAGGACCCGGAGTCGAAGTACCAGGCGCTCGAGAAGTTCGGCCGCGACCTCACCGCGATCGCGCGCAGCGGCAAGCTCGACCCGGTCGTCGGACGCGACGAGGAGATCCGCCGCGTGGTGCAGGTTCTGTCGCGGCGCACCAAGAACAACCCGGTGCTGATCGGCGAGCCCGGCGTGGGCAAGACCGCGATCGCCGAGGGCCTGGCCCAGCGCATCGTCTCGGGCGACGTCCCGGAGTCGCTGAAGGACCGCAGCCTGATCGCCCTCGACGTCGGCGCGCTCATCGCGGGCGCCAAGTACCGGGGCGAGTTCGAGGATCGACTCAAGGCCGTGCTGCGCGAGATCGCCGAGAGCGACGGCCAGATCATCCTCTTCATCGACGAGCTGCACACGATCGTGGGCGCCGGCGCGGCCGAGGGCGCCGCGGACGCCGCCAACATGCTGAAGCCCGCCCTCGCCCGCGGCGAGCTGCGCTGCGTGGGCGCCACCACCCTGGACGAGTACCGCAAGCACGTGGAGAAGGACGCCGCCCTCGAGCGCCGCTTCCAGCCCGTCTTCGTGGGCGAGCCCACGGTGGAGGACACGGTCTCGATCCTGCGCGGCCTGAAGGAGCGCTACGAGGTGCACCACGGCGTGCGCATCCAGGACCAGGCGCTGGTTGCCGCGGCCGCCCTCTCCCACCGCTACATCAGCGACCGCTTCCTGCCCGACAAGGCCATCGACCTGGTGGACGAGGCGGCGAGCCGCGTGCGCGTCCAGATCGACTCGATGCCCGAGGAGCTGGACCAGCTGGAGCGCAAGCGCACCCAGCTCGAGGTGGAGCGCGAAGCCCTCAAGAAGGAGAGCGACGACGCCAGCGTCGAGCGTCTGGGCGCGGTCGACAAGGAGATCGCCGATCTGCGCGAGCAGGCCGACGCCATGAAGACGCGCTGGGAGAACGAGAAGGAGATCATCGCCTCGGCCCGCGACCTGAAGGAGCGGCGCGAGGAGCTGAACGCCGAGCTCGAGCGCTGCCAGCGCCAGGGCCACCTGGAGCGGGCGGCGGAGATCCAGTACGGCGAGCTCGTGCAGCTCGAGAAGGACCTCGAGGAGCGCCAGGCGAAGCTCGACGCGCTGCACGACCAGGGCGCGCTCCTGCGTGAGGAGGTGACCTCCGACGAGATCGCCGAGATCGTCTCCAAGTGGACCGGCATCCCGGTGAGCAAGATGATGGAAGGCGAGCAGGAGAAGCTCCTGCGCATGGAGGATGAGCTGCGCCACCGGGTGGTGGGCCAGGACGAGGCCCTCGAGGTGGTCTCCAACGCGGTACGCCGCGCACGCGCCGGCCTCCAGGATCCGAATCGCCCGATCGGCTCGTTCATCTTCCTGGGGCCGACGGGCGTGGGCAAGACCGAGACGTGTCGGGCGCTGGCGGACTTCCTGTTCGACGACGAGCAGGCGATGGTGCGCATCGACATGAGCGAGTACATGGAGAAGCACGCCGTCTCGCGCATGATCGGCGCGCCTCCGGGCTATGTGGGCTACGACGAGGGCGGCGCCCTCACCGAGGCCGTGCGCCGACGCCCCTACAGCGTGGTCCTCTTCGACGAGATCGAGAAGGCCCACCCGGACGTCTTCAACGTGCTGCTCCAGATCCTGGACGATGGCCGCCTCACCGACGGTCAGGGCCGCACGGTGGACTTCCGGAACACGGTCCTGATCATGACCTCCAACATCGGGAGCCAGCACATCATCGAGCTGGGCGAGGAGGATCGCGACGAGATGGAGCGACGCGTGATGGACGCCCTGCGCGCGCACTTCAGGCCCGAGTTCCTGAACCGGGTGGACGACGTGATCCTCTACCACCAGCTCGGCCGCGACCAGATCCACCGCATCGTGGACATCCAGCTCGAGCGGGTGGCGAAGCTGCTGGCCGACCGGCGCATCGAGATCGAGGTGAGCGACGCCGCCAAGGACCTGCTGGCCGAGAAGGGCTACGACCCGGCCTACGGCGCCCGCCCGCTGAAGCGCGTCATCCAGCGCCTGCTCCAGGACCCCCTGGCGATGCGCATCCTGGAGGGCGACTTCCCCGACGGCTCCAAGATCGACGTCGACGCCCGCCTGGCGGGCGACGCCCTCGAATTCCGCTCCCGCTGAGGGCCGCGCGCCGGGGCCGAGCCCGAAGCCGGGTGTAAGTGCCCGCCGCCTTGATGCTTTTGGCGGGCTGGGCGATGCTCCCGGGCTCCATTTCAGCCGACGCTCGACCGATTGGAGGGAAGTGTCCACGCCCAGCCGGCTACCCCCGGGCTCCCGACCCGAGCCTCGAGGAACGATCGACCGACCGGATGATCCGCCGTCGGGCGAAGCCGCTGCGGCTCCGCAACCGGCGGAGGCGCCGAGCGTGAGCCGAACCTGGCTGGCCGACCTCCTCATCGGCGTGGCGGTCGCGGTCTTCGTCGCGGTGGGCCCGTTCACGCCCCGCGCCTGGCTGCCGTCGTTTGCGGCCGGCGGTCTGCTGGGCGCAGCCGTGGTCGGCTGGCGGATCTGGCGTCGGCGAACCGCTCCGCCCGAGCCGGAGGTCGCGGAGCACGACGCGGCCGCGGCACCCCCCGGCGTCCTCCGACCCCAGGCCGCCGCCATCGTCTGGATCGCGCTGCTCGCGCTGGTGGTCCTGCTGGGGCCGACCGGGCTGTGGCTCTACGACAGCTGGACCCGCAACATCTGGAGCAACGCCCACGGCATGCTCATCCCGGTGGTGATGGGCTGGATGGGCTATGCCGCCCTGCGCCGGGATCCCACGCCGGAGCGCGACGAGGCCTCGGCCTGGGGCTTCGCGTTCCTCGTCCCGGGCCTCCTGCTGGTCGCCATCGACTCCGTGGTCCGCACCCACCAGCTCGCGGCCATCGGCCTGGTGGTCGCCCTGCCGGGGTTGACCCTGCTGCTGCTCGGCGCCCGCCGCACCCGGCTCGTCACCATCCCGCTCCTGCTCGGGATCTTCATGATCCCGATCAAGAACTCGGTGAACTCCCATCTCTACCTGAAGCAGATCACGGCCTGGGCGGTCGAGCCGATCCTCGCGGCGCTCGGCATTCCCGTGATTCGCGAAGGCACCCTCCTCGAGCTGCCCAACGCCACCTTCCTGGTGGCGGACGCGTGCAGTGGCTTCGCCACCCTCTACGCGGCGGTCGGCATCGCGGTGGTCCTGGCGGCCTACGCGCGAACCTGGCCTCGGCGGATCCTCCTGCTGCTCTCCGCCTGGCCGCTGGCGATCCTCGCCAACATCGCACGCGTGACGACCCTCGTGGCGATCGCCAACCAGTACGGGCTCGGCCTCCTCGACACACCGTTCCACGCCGCATCCGGGGTGCTCACCTTCTGGGTCGTGCTGGCGGCCCTGATCGTGATGGCCGATCGCGAGGCCCTGCGCGAGGCGGCGTCGTGAGGCTGCGGCTGTCCGCGCGCTTCGCCGTCGCCCTCCTCGCGCTGGTCGCCGTCACCGGCGTGCCCGTGGCCGTTCACGACCGCGGCCTTCTCGATACCGACCGCTGCCAGGATCCCGCGGCCCTGAGGACCACCCTCCTCATCCCCGGAAGCCGACCGATCTTCGAGGAGCGCGATCCGAAGCCGCGCGAGATCCTCTTCGCCATGGGCGAGCTCGACACCGGCGCGCGGGCCGTGCCCCCGCTCCGCTACGCCATCGCACGCAGCTTCGACCCCACCTGGATCACCGGGCGGCCTGCCGGCCTCGTCCTGCCTCGGCTGGAGACCCAGGAGCGCGCCTTCCGCTGGGAGCAGCGCAACGGAGAGAGCCTCCCCATCCACTGGCTCCACGAGTCCTCGCGCGCGGTGAGCCGCTTCGCCGCCTACTTCTTCGTCGTCGACGGACGGCCCGTGAAGAGCCCGACCACCACCGTCCTGGGCGACGCCCTGGAGCGGCTCGTCGGGGGGGCGCGACCGCTGGGCGTCGTGGTGATCGGCGGCGCCGCACTGGCGCGGGACGTCGGGAAGGTGGAGGACGCCGCCGAGGATTGGCTCTTCGCCGCGTGGGATCACTATCGCACCGCCTGCGGCTACGGGGCCGACCCGGTTTGACGCGGCAGACGGAGTACGGTAACGATCGGGCGATGGCGCGGAAGGACTTCTACACGAGCTTTGCGTACTTCGGCTTCTGGTTCGAAGCCGGGGCGGCGGGAGCGTCTGTGTAGAGACCGCGACAGACCATTTCCCAAAGCCCCGAGGCGACCTCGGGGCTTTTTCTTTGCTCCGGGCTCCGCCTCGGATCGAGGTGCAAGATGGAGTGCATCGAAGACCGCAACCTGACCGGGATCCGGCGGCTTCCCGCGCCGGCCGAGGTCAAGACCAGAGCACCGGGCGACGCGCGCACGCGCGAAACCGTGGCCGGGGCGCGCGCCCAGATCCGCGATCTCCTGCACGGACGCGACCGCAGGCGCCTGCTCGTCGTGGCGGGCCCCTGCTCGATCCACGATCCCGAGGCGACGCTGGAGTACGCAGAGCGGCTGGCCGGGCTGGCCGAGCGGACCCGCGACGATCTCCTCGTCGTGATGCGCACCTACTTCGAGAAGCCGCGCACCACCGTGGGCTGGAAGGGCCTCATCAACGACCCCCACCTCGACGGGAGCTGCGACCTGGGCGAGGGCCTGCGCCTCGCCCGCGAGACGCTGGTGGGCATCAACCGGCTGGGCCTCCCCTGTGGCAGCGAGCTCCTCGACCCGATCTCGCCGCAGTTCGTGGCCGACCTGCTCGCCTGGGGCTCGATCGGCGCCCGCACGAGCGAGAGCCAGACCCACCGGGAGCTGGCCAGCGGCGTGTCGATGCCCGTGGGATTCAAGAACGGGACCGACGGCAAGCTGGAGACCGCGCGCGACGCGATGCTGGCCGCCGCGCATCCGCACACCTTCCTCGGAATCGATGCCGACGGCGCGACGGCTGCGGTCGCCACCCACGGAAACCCGGACCGCCACCTCATCCTGCGCGGCGGTGGCGGCGCGCCGAATCACGGACCTGCCCACGTGCGCCGCGCCGGAGAGCTGGTGGCCGACCAGGGGCTGGCGCGCCCGGTGATGGTCGACTGCTCCCACGCCAACTCGGGCAAGGACCCGAGCCGCCAGCCCGAGGTGTGTCGCGAGGTGCTGGCCCAGCTCGAGGACGGCCAGGACGCGCTCCTCGGCGTGATGCTCGAGAGCAACCTCGAGGAGGGCAGCCAGCCCTGGAGCCCGGGCGCACCCCTGCGTCGCGGCGTGTCGATCACCGACGGCTGTCTCGGCTGGAGCGAGACCGAGGCGCTCCTCCTCGAGATCGCGCACGCGGTGGCCCGCCGACCCGACCGGCGCCCCCGCGCGGGCGGCGGGCGGGAGGCCGCCGCCTAGAAGAGCGACCGGGAGGCCGCCGCCCAGAAGAGCGACCGGAGTGGGCCTCTAGATCGCGTAACGCTGGTGATAGTGCGCCACCTTGCCGATGGCGCTCACATAGGCGGCCAGGCGCAGGTCGGTCACCTCGGGACGCGAGTGCCAGATGTCGCGGATCTGGT
>JANQFA010000096.1 GCA_028278065.1 Myxococcota bacterium | reverse complement strand
CACGTGGCAGACATCACCCTGTCGGAGAAGCGCATCCTCGGCTCTCTCATGGGCTCGAACCGCTTCCGCGTCGACATGCCGCGCTACGTGGACTTCTATCTGGACGGCCGTCTCAAGCTCGACGAGATGATCTCCGCCCGGATCGGTCTCGACGACGTGAACGACGCGTTCGACCGCATGCGCCAGGGCGAGATGGCGCGGCAGGTAATCCACTTCGAGCACTAGATCCCGCAAGCGATGGGCCGAGCTGGAACGCGCTCGCGCGGCGGCCCGACGTCCGCTGGGGGAATTGGCGGTCGTCGGGTCTACGTGCTAGACCGGCCTCAGACATAGCGGTGGAAGGTGACCCGGGGGCCGTGCCCTCGGGAGGCACTCCGAGGGAGTGCTTCGGGAAGTCGGTGTGATTCCGACGCGAGCCCGTCGCTGTAACCGGGGACGTCGACCGATTGTCGCCACTGGCCAGGAGGAGGCTGGGAAGGCTCGGTCGCCGGATGATCCGGAAGCCAGAAGACCGGCCTTCCATCGGCTGTTCAGTTCTCCGGGAGCGAGAAGGAACGGCGAATTCGTTCGTCTCCATTCCCACTCTCTGAACGGCAGATCCGCCATGTCCGGCGCGGAGGACGACTCCGCGCCTGCCAACACGAACGCGCTCGGTCGGCGGCGCAAGGAGAGTGGGATGAATCGTGCTGTAGTGGCGGGCCTGGTGGGCCTGCTTTCGGGCTTGGTTTCGGGTGAGGTCCAGGCGTCCAGCCTCATCGACTTCGAAGACGTCGGTGCGGGTCTCGCGGCGGAGGACTTCGTCAACGACTCCTTCGGCTTCACGAGCGGCGAGGGGACGTTCAACAACACCTTCGACGACTCGTTCGGCTTCGATGTCTGGGCCGGCTGGACGTACTCCAACGTCACCGACAACAGCGACCCGGGCGATCCGAGTCTCTACATCTCGAGGCAGTATGCGGCCCAGCCGGGGGGCGGGGCAGACCTGCTCGGCGACGCCGTCCCGGGCGGGACGTTCGCGATCGGGTACTTCGACACGTTCACGCCCTTCCTGCCCACGATCGGCTTCGCTGCCCCGACCGCGGTGGAGAGCGTCATGCTCACCAATGGGGCCTACCCCTTCCTGTCGATGCAGAACGGGGACGGCTTCGCCAAGCAGTTCGGCGGCACCGACGGGACCGACCCGGACTTCCTGGAGGTGACCATCACCGGACTCGATGCGTTCGATCAGGTCACGGGCAGCGTCGTCTTCGCCCTGGCGGACTTCCGCTTCCCCGGGGTGAATCCCGCGGACTTCATCCTCGACACCTGGGAGTGGGTGGACCTCTCGGGCCTGGGCGTCGTCTCCGCGCTCGAGTTCTCCCTCACCGGCAGCGATGTGGGCCCTTTCGGGTTGAACACACCCGCCTACGTGGCGTTGGACAACCTCGTGGTGCCGGAGCCCTCTGCGGCCCTGCTGCTGTTGGCGGCGTTGGTCGGGCTGCGGCGCGTCCGTGACTAGCAGGGACGCGCGCCCGGCCTTCGCGGCTTTCGTGCTGGCGGTCGTCCTCGCATCGGGGCCGGCCGCCGGCGCTGCGCCGCCTGCCCGGGCGCTGGTAGCCGTTGCCGAGACGGCGACGGGACCGGGGATCCACCTGCTTGCCGACGGCGCGTTTCCCGATGTGGACGTCCGGCGGGCTCCCGGTGGAGGCAGCCTGGAGATCCTGCTGCGCGGAGTGAAGCCCCAGGTGGCCGTACGGACGTACCCCGCCTCCGCACCCCTGGCGCGGATCCGTCTGCGGCCGACGGCCGACGATCTGCGGGTGGTTCTGGAGGCGCGGCCGGGCACGGACATCTCGGACTGGCGGGTCGAGTCGATCGACCGGGGCCTGCTGCTCGCTCCCCCGACGTCGCCGACGTGGGCGCGGCGTTCGCTCGCGCCGAGCCTGGCGGCGGCGCCGACGGCTTCCGAGAGCCCGAGCAGCAGGCAGCCCGTGAGCGGGCGGTCTTCGCGTCCGGTGGCCTCCGCGCAGCCGGCCCGGCCGGCGCGCGAGGTCCGGGCGACGACCGTCGCCGAGGCCGCCGCGCCGGCCACGAGAGCTCCCGAGCCGGCGCGATCCATGCCCACGCACCCGGTCGGGTCCCCGACTCCCGGCGCGGACGACCCGGCGCCGGGCACGCCGTCGCTCGCTGCGGACACGAGAGGGGGCGGCCAGCCCCTGGAACCGGCCCCGGTCTCGCAGGCGGTCGCGCAGGCGCCGGCCCCGGCCTCGCAGGCGGTCGCGCAGGCGCTGGCCCCGGTCTCCGAAACGCCGGCTCCGGACGCGGACGCGCAGACAGCGGCCCCGCCCCCGGTCGCCCGGGACGTACCCGCCTCGCCGCCGGAGGTCACGCGGACCCTGGATCCGGTCGTGGCGGAGGCGGTCGCGCCGGCGGAGCTGCCGGAGGACCCGTCGGCCTTCACCACCGTGATCGAGGTGGACGACTACCGCGGCGAGCGGAAGACGATCGAGGACCTCCTCTCCACCGTGCCGGGCGTCCAGGTCCGCAGACTGGGCGGACGCGGGCAGCCTTCCGAGGTCTCGATCCGCGGCTCGACCTCGTCGCAGGTGGTGATCCAGCTCGACGGGGTGCGCCTCAACTCCGCGCAGTCGGGCGGCGTCGATCTGTCCACCCTGCCCATCGACGCGCTGGAACGGGTCGAGGTGAGTCGCGGCGGCGGCTCCCTGCAGGCCGGGGGCGACGCCATCGGCGGGGTGATCAACCTGGTGACGCGGCGCGCGGGCGGCAAGCCGACGACGCGGGTGACCGCCGAGGGCGAGTCGTTCGGCACCTTCAGCGGATCGATCTTCCGCAGCGGGACACTGCATGCCTTCGAGTACGCCGCCGGATACAACGGCTTCATCACGGATGGCGACTGGGATTTCCTGAGGCCGGTCATTGAGTTCGCGGGAACCGAGATCACCTTCGATCCCCCGACCATCGAGCGCATCAACAACGACGTCGAGCGGCACGGGGCCCTGGTCAAGGTCGGTCGCGACATCGGAGATCACGTCTACCTCTCCTTCACCAACGACTTCGCCTACGTCGATCGGGGCACGCCGGGCCTGGACAGCGGGGGCGGGGAGTTCGGCGGCCAGCGCACGGACGCCCGGGAGGAGAGGCTTCGCAACCTGGCGACCCTCGGCGCGGACTGGGGCGGTGTCTTCGGCTTCGACGGCCGTCTGCAGGTCTATCACCGCTACGAGCGCACCCAGTTCGAGGATCCCTTTCCCAATCTCGGTCCGCCGATCGACACGGACAACCGCAACTCGGCCTTCGGAACCGAGTTCTCGGCCCACCGGCCCTTCGACTTCTGGGGTACCCAGCACGACGTTCTCCTGCTCCTCGACGCGCGCCAGGACCGCCTCGAGTCCGACGAGTTCATCGACACGGATCGGGTCGCCTTCGGCGTGGCGATCCAGGACGACATCGCGTTCTGGGAGCGGCGCGTGCGGATCATTCCGGGGCTGCGCTTCGATCGGACCGAGGGCTTCGACAGCGAGTGGATCCCGCGGGTGGGTGTCGTGTTCGAGCCGTGGCGGTGGCTTCGGTTCAAGGGAAACGCCGAGCGGTCCTACCGGCCGCCCAACTTCGACGAGCTGTTCTTCCCGGACAAGGGGTTCATCCGCGGCAACCCGGGGCTCCAGCCCGAGGTGGCGAACAACTACGACGCCGGGGTCGAGCTGGGCTTCGATCGACTGGGCCCTTTCCGGAACGTCCGGCTCGAGGCTGCCTGGTTCCGCAACGACATCGAGGACTCGATCGTGTTCGTCCTCGTCAGCCCTTTCACCGTGGCGCCGGTGAATACGGGGGCGGCGACGGTCGAGGGCTACGAGGCCCAGCTGTCCTTCGGCCTGACCGACTGGGCGCGGCTCACCGCGAGCTTCACCGAGTTCGACGCGACCCGGGATGCCACGGGAACGCCGCTTCCGGGGCGAGCGGATCGACAGGGGGACCTTCGGCTCGAGCTCGGACGGCCGGAGGGCTTCTGGAAGCTGGTCGGGGAGGTCCACCACGTGGGGGAGATCCCGGTATCTCCCACGGGGCGAAGCGTGGTCGCCGACCGGACCACCTACGACGCCAGCCTCGCGTTCCGTCTCTCGCACATCCGCTGGGTGCGGGAGCGACTCAGGCTGCGAGACCTGATCGTCAGCGTCGGCGGCACCAATCTCACGGACCAGGCCGTGCGCGACGCCGCGTTCTTCCCGCAGCCCGGACGACTCCTGTTCATCCGCGCGGAGGCGGGCTTTTGAAGGCTCGGCTGCGCGTGGCCCTGATGGGAGTCGCACTGGCACTGGCCCTCGGGGCCGACTGTGGTGGGGGCGACGGGAGCGGGGGAGGGCCTTCGAGACTGAGTCGGGAAGGTGGGCGCGAGAGTGGCGGCCGCGGCAACGGCGGCGTTCGGATCGACTGCACGCCGCTGCCCGGGGAGTTCCCGCCGGCGCTGGACTTCCTGCCCCCCGCCTTCGACCGCCTGGCCGTGGCCAACTTCACCCCGTCGTCCCTGCTCGCCTTCGACCCGGAGCCGCGGCCGGCGGAGATCACGACGCCCGCGCCGCCGCCGGCGATTCCGCCGGACAGCGATGGGGACGGTGTCGCCGACGATTCGCTTCCGCCCTTCGCCCCGCCCTTCCTGGACGGCGTCCTGGCCGTGGATGCGGACCTCGCCCTGCTGACGGCGAGCGCCTATGAAGAGGTGATCTTCGCGGACCCGGCCACCGGCCTCCTGGTCGAGGGCACCGTCTCGATTCCGGCGGCCCTGGACCCGTCGGACTATCCCTTCCTGCCGGTCGGACCCGAGACGCGGACGGCGGTGTCGACCCGGGTGTGCCTCCAACCCGGATCGGGCGCGGTGGATCACCGGGGTGATCCGGTGCCCTCGGTCTGCGCCGCCGGTCCCAGCTTCTTCAGCAGCTTCACGTCCGGGGCGGCGCTCGCGGGAGGCCACCTGTTCGTCTCCATGTCCAATCTGGGATCGGGCGCGGGCACGAACGACACGCAGTATCTCCCGGGAAGCGTGCTGGTCTACGACCTGGACCGGTCGAGCGGGCGCCCGGTGGTCTCCCCCAACCCCGACAGGCCCGTGATCTTCACGGAGTACTACAACCCCACCCACGTCACGGCCGTGACGCTGCCTTCGGTCCCCGATCGGCCGTTCGTGCTGGTCACCTCCAGCGGGGGACTGCAGATCACACCCGACGATCCGAGTACCCCCGAGCTGGAAGGCGGTGGGTTCGCGGACTCGGAGGCGGCGATCGAGGTGATCGACGTCGCGGCGCTCCAGCAGGTGGCGACGATTCCGCTCGGCACCGTCGGGCTCTCCTTCGATCGGCTGAGCGTGGACGCGACCTCCCGGGTCGCGTTCACGGGCAGCGCGATCTCCCGGAGCCTCTACGGGATCGACCTCGAGGCGCTGGGATCGATTCCTCCCGCCGCGGGTCTGACGATGCCGGTCGTCCTGGACGGGAGCGATTCGCGGGCGGGGAACGTGGACGCACGGGTCTTCTTCGAGGGCCAGGCCCTGGAGATCCCGCCGCGGCGTTCCGGGGCGCCGGCCGAGTCCTGCCCGGGCTTCACGTCGGGAACGGCCTTCACGGACGACGGCCTGACGCTCCTCGCCACCGAGTTCTGCGACGGCACGATCGCGGAGATCGCCGTGGAGCTCCTGGGAGCGCCGGTCCCGGTCCCGACGGAGCGCTTCTCGGTCGAGTCCGTGCTGAACGCGGTGGCGCCGGTGTCGCCGGACAGCATCGGTCGGTCCCAGGCGCCCGGGGCGCTGCGCGTGCGGCCCGGCGTGCCGGGCACGGACTTCGATGGGCCCGACGTGTTCTTCCTCGTCGGCGTTCCGGAGGGCGAGCTGTGCGCTCTGCGAAGTCGCGCCTTGTAGCTCCCGCCGCGCTGGTCGTCGCCATGCTGGCAGCGGGCGATCTCCACCCTTCGGGAGAAGCCGGCTTCGTCGGCACCCGCTCGAACGGGGGGCCGACGCTCGAAGCCGATCGGTCGTCCGGTGGGCGTGGCTCGGCCGACCCGGGGGCGTCGGCTGCGGCGCCGGCCGACGCGGAGGACGGGCTCGACCTCGTCGGAGCCGAGCAGCCGAGGGGCAGGGCACGGCGGGGAGAGCGATCCCGTTCCCGTTCCGTGCAGCGGGATCGCGAGGGTCGCTCCTCGGACCTGCCGGGCGACGGCGAGGCTCCGTTGCTCGCCTCGCCGGGACGGGTGGAGCTGGCGCGCGTGGCCCTGCGCCCGGGAGCCCTGACCGTTCGGGTACGCGGTTTCGACCCGCAGGGGCCTCGGCGCCTGGCATTGTGGCGGGTGGACCACGGCTGGCCGCAGCCCGTGGTGTACGCCGAGAGCGACGCGCGAGGTCGCGTCGAGTTCCCGCCCGTGGCCGTTCCCGGCCCGGGCGTTCGCTTCGTGGCGACACCCGCCGCGGGCCATCTCGCCTCGGCCGCTGCCTCCGCGCCGGAGGACGTGGTCCGAGAGGAGTGGTTGGTGCCGCCGGGGGTCGAGGTGGGTGCGGCTCGCAAGGGGGCGTGGCCCGTGAGGATCCAGCCGCGCCACGTCGGCGGCTCGGTGGTCGTCGCCACCCCGGACGAGGTGGAGATCGGGCGGTATCCGGTCACGAGTCTGCCCGCGGCCTCCCTGCGAGCGCTCGAAGTGTGGATCGAGCCCGGCCGCTACGACCGGGTGCTCGTAGCCCAGACCGCGCACGAGGGGCAGCTCGGACCCTGGCGCGAGGTTCCCCTCGACCGGCCGGGTTCCTTCCGGCCGTCGTCCCACTTCAACCGGCCCGGCGCAGGGCCGCTGCTCGAGGAGACTCCGTGAAGCGCTATCTGGCCGCCCTGGCCCTCGTCGCCGTCCTGAACCTGGGTAACAGCTGCAACAAGCCCGTCTTCCGCATCCTCTCGCCCGCAGCCGGGGAAGAGGTCACCTGGATGCCCTTGACCGTGGTGATCTCGCTCCGCCAGTCCGCGACGCTGGACGCGGCATACCTGAACGGCAACGACATCACGAGCGAGTTCCTGGCCCAGCCTCCGGCCGGCGGTCGCTATCGGCTGGTTGCGACCGACGTGTGGGGGCCGGGATTCGTCCTGCCCGGGACCAACGTCCTCGATCTCAGCGTGAACGGGGGGGCGTTCACGCCGTCGCGAACCTTCGAGGCGGTCGGGGATCCCTACGCGGATGCGGTCGCGGGCTACGCGCCCGGTGCGAACGGCGGGTTCGGCAGTCCCTCGGATGCCCTGGGTCCGCCGACCGGCGCAGGCCTGAACGGGGGGAGCCTGGACGTGCTGAGTCTGGGCCTGTCCGGTTCCGTCGAGCTCGAGTTCGTGGACAACGTGATCGTCGATGGGGAGGGCGTGGACTTCACCGTCTTCGAGAATCCCTTCCTGGCCATCAACTACGCGACGTTCCTGGTCGAAGGGATCTTCGCGGAGCCGGCCCGGGTGAGCGTCAGCGAGGACGGAGTCGAGTGGTTCGCGTTTCCATGCGACATCGGCGAGTCGGCCGCTCCGCTGCATCCGGGCTGCGCGGGGGTCTATCCGGTGTTGTCGGACGCGAACGATCCCGAAGGCACGCCGCACGCGTCGATTCCGACCCTGGAGCCGACCGCGGCCGAGCTGATCGGGCAGTCCGTGTTCGACCTGGAGGTTCCGGCCGGCTCCGGCGGCGACTCCTTCGATCTGGCCGACGTCGGACTGGCCTGGGCGCGATACGTGCGCTTGGAGGCGGCGGACTTCGTTCCCGGACCGATCGGGACGACGAACGCCGGCTTCGACGTCGACGCCGTGGCCGCCGTGAACTCCGCCTCGGCGACCGACGCGGACCTGAACGGCATCCCGGACGCCGTGGAGTGACCGGGACGCGTCCCGGCGTCCGACCCAGCTGACGGGGGGTCCTCTAACCGGTCGGGGAGCGGTAGCGGAACGCGTCGGCGTTCTCGATCACCGGGTCGAGGAGCGACAGGTCGCCCTGGGCGACCTCGTTCCCCTGCGGGAACACCGGGCCGCGGACCACGCCGATCTTCTCGCGAACGCGATCGTCCTGGTAGTAGCAGTCGTACACGCACGCCAGCAGGGCAGCGAAGAGCCCGAGCTGCTCGTTCTGCAGCTCGGTCAGGCGGGCGTGACGCGCCTCGGGCGAGAGATCCGCGAAGCCGGCACCGAGCTGCTCCAGCACGGCCTGGAGCATGGGTACGGCGCCCCGTCCCTGCGTGACGAGATAGGCGTCGAAAGCCACCTCGGACGCGCTCGGCATCTCGCCGTCGTCGCTCTCGGGGACGATCGTATCGAGCAGCGCAGGGAGTGCGGCTCGCTGGGGATCGGTCAGTACGGGGTCGTTCGACACGCGGGCTCCTGGCTCAGTCGAAGAGGTTGGTGAGGTTCTTCTTGATCGAGTCGGCGATGTAGAGGGCGCACGCCTGGATCGTGCTCGCGCAGTTGACACCGCCCGAAGTGACGAAGATGCTGCCGTCGACGACGAACAGGTTCTTCACGTCGTGGCTGCGTCCCCAGCGGTTCACGACGGAGGTCGCCGGGTCGTCGCCCATGCGCGCCGTGCCCATCAGATGCCAGCCGGTGGGCCGCACCGGCCCCGCGCTCATGACGTCCCTGGCTCCGGCCGCGCGCATCACCTCTTCGCCGCGCTCGAGCCCGTGCTGCATCAGCTTCAAGCTGTTCTCGCTGTACTTGTAGGTGATCTTCGGTGCGGGGATGCCGTCGGAGTCGACGAGTTCGGGGTCGAGGGTGACCCGGTTGTGCTCTTCGGGCAGGTCTTCGCCGACGATGCCGATGGAGGCGACGTGGTCGAACTGCTTCGCGAAGGCCTCGTGGTGGCCCTGGCCCCACGGAATGGTCCCGCTGGCGAAGCCGGCCATGGCGGTGCCGAGCGGCCCGGAGCCGCGGACGATCTGCATGTTGTACCCGCGGACGAAGCCGCGAGAGGCATCGGTCTCGTAGAACTGCTTGCTCAGGATGCAGCAGGCGATCGGCCCCTTGTGGCTGTCGAGTCGCTCCTCGAACAGCCCCTGCACGTAGCCGAAGACGTGGAACATCAGGTTCTTCCCGACGAGGCCGCTGCTGTTCGCGAGGCCATCGGGGAACCGGCTCGACTTCGAGTTCAGCAGGATGCGCGGCGTGCCGACGCCGTTGCACGCCAGGATCACGATCTCGGCGCGCTGGCGGCACTCGTTGCCCTTCTCGTCATGGTAGATGACGCCATCCGCGAGGCCCCGCTCGTCGAGGGTGATCTCGCGCACGCG
>JANQFA010000092.1 GCA_028278065.1 Myxococcota bacterium | reverse complement strand
CTGGGTCGTGATCTACTGGGAGCAGGACGGCCACGAAGACCAGTGCACCGTGGTGACGGAGTACGCGGGCCGGCTCGCCGGGCAGCGGGTGGTGCGGGGGAGGGAATCGGAGGCCGACCCGCGTTCCAATTGAGCCCCGAGCGACAGCGGGCTTGTCCCGGTGCGTTGCGAACTAGCCCTTTCGCGTCAGCTCGTTCGCATGGCTCGCCATGAACTCCCGGATCTCCTCGGACATGCCCAGGATCTTCTCCCACTCCTCCACGTAGAAGGTGATGGGGAAGCGGCGGATCCCGTAGAGCGAGACCCCGCCCTTCTGGCTGACCTGGAGGCGGATCGCCTTCTTGGACTTCGCCTTCTCCTGCTCGAGCTGGCCTTCCAACTCGGCGATGCGGGCCTTGAGGTCTTCGTCGGATTGGGTCATGAGGGCTCCTTGGGTGGGACGGAGGAGAGGTCGTCAGGCCACGGCGAGCTTGAACTGCTCGAAGAGATCTGCGGGGATAGGGTTCCTCAGGCGCCACGTGATGCCAATGGGCTGTTGGCCTTGGTGGGAGATGTAGTCGGCGGGTCCCAGAAGGACATAGGGGGCGGTTGCGCCCCACGGGTCCTTCTTGGTCTCGCGGACGGCGAGATAGACGGAGAGGCCATTGGTTCTCTGCTCCAGGTAGCGGTGCCCACGAAGGCTATCGATGCGAGTGTCGTTTGGGGTGTCCCAATGAAAGAGCTCGCGACTGATCGCGTAGTCGCGGTACATGGTCTCGGGTGAGTACTGCTCCAGTGACTTTGACAGGGTGAT
Source organism: Myxococcota bacterium (assembly GCA_028278065.1). Classification (GTDB taxonomy): domain Bacteria; phylum Myxococcota_A; class UBA9160; order UBA9160; family JAFDET01; genus JAFDET01. The sequence continues at coordinate 16,948 of JANQFA010000092.1, read as the reverse complement.
GAAGAGGACTTCGCTGTTGGTCTCGGCGTGGTGCCACGGTCCGGCCTGGTGTGAGTAGGCTGCCCCGCCGGGATAGAGCTTTCCGAAGGCGGCCAAGATCTCGTCGCGGCTGTAGGTGGCGCCGAATCGAAGCGGCACGTCCGGTAGGTCGATGGGCGCTCCGACGCGCGGGATCCGGTCCCGCAGAACTTCGAGAACGGCGAGGATCTCCTCCCGGATCGGCGCCGCTTCCCGAATCCCGGCCCAAGCGGCTTCGAACGACTCAGGGACGTTCCTCAGACCCCAGGCCGTGCAGAGGAGCATCGAGGCAAGTCGGCGTTCGCGGTCCGCGCCGAGTTCCGGGGGCTGGTCGGCGTGCAGCCAGCCGGACCACCGGTCAATGCGCTCAAGGTCATCCGCGTGGATGAGTCGCGTGGCGCCCTTCTGGAGCCGACTCTCATCGCTGGATGCCTCGCGTCCCTCGAGATTGGCTCGCCTGCGGAGCCTGGTCCACCCCCCCACCCTGGCCACGTCCTGGAGCTCTGTTCCCGTCTCTTCGAGAAACCGCCGCAGTGTCACCGGTTGCCCGTCCGGCATCTGCGAGGCGAGAACGGATAGTTCCCGGCCGAGGACCTGCACATTCAGCTGCACCGCCGCCTTGATGCTCTCGAGGACCCACTCTCGCGCTTGTCGATCCAGATGAATGTGGCAGCCGCTGGGTAGGAACGGGAAGTCAGCTTCGGCCGCGTCGACCAGCTCGCGGCGGGTTATCCCGGTGAGCGCGCGCAGCCGCAGATCGAAGCGGTACTCGCGACGGTACTGCGCCACGAAGTCCAGAATCGTGCATACCTCCTTGGTCGCGTGGCGGCGCAGCCCCCGACCGATCTGCTGCAGGTAGACGGTGACCGACTCTGTGGGCCTCAAGAGGAGAATCGTGTCGACCTCGGGAATGTCGACGCCCTCGTTGAAGACGTCGCGCGTGAAGATGGTCGTCAGGTCTCCCGCACGGAGGGCTGCTATGTGTTCTTCCCGCACGTTCTGCGGGGTGTCGGCCGACAGGCTGACGGATCTCCATCCCACCCTGTTGAACGCGGCCGCCATGGAGTCGGCGTGTTCGACCGTTGCGCAAAAGGCCAGCGCACGCATGGCGCCCGGATCGGATACGATCCGACGGACCTCCCGGGCGATCAGATGAGCCCGGGCATCGGTCCCGGTGTAGACGGCGGTCAGATCGTTGGCGTTGTATTGGCCTCGGCTCCATCCCACCTGCGATAGATCCGCCACATCGGCCACTCCGAAGTACTGGAAGGGTGCGACCAGTCCTCGGTCCAACGCGTGCCAGAGCCGCATGTCGAAGGCCGTGTGGCCGTGAGTCCACTTCCGGACGTCCAGTCCATCGGTTCGCTCGGGTGTGGCCGTGAGCGCGAGCAGGATCTGCGGCTCCAGGTGGTCCAGCCACCTCTGATACGACGCCGCCTCTGCATGGTGGAACTCGTCCACGATCACCATGTCGAAAGCGCTGGGGTCGATCGATCCCACATCCAGCTGATGGAGGCTCTGGATCGACGCGAACACGTGCTGGTAGTTCTCGGGCCGTTGCCCTCCAACCAGCATCTCGCCGAAGCTTCCCGATCCGAGAGCCTCGCGGAAGGTCCGTCGAGCCTGTACGAGGATCTGTTCGCGGTGGGCAATGAAGAGGAGGCTCAGCCCAAGCCGCTCTTCTCGCAGCCTCTTGTAGTCGAGCGCAGCGACGACCGTCTTGCCGGTGCCAGTTGGAGCCACCACGAGGCTTCGCCAGCGATCGTGTACCCGGCGATCGACATCCAGTGCCTCCAGAATCTCGGCCTGGTAGGGCCACGGGCGGAGTTCGAGTCCCGAGAGTGGTGACTCAAGATCACCGGAAGGCCCCGCTCCCTGCTGCAACGCTGTGTCGAGTCGGTCGGAGTCGCGTCCCGGGTCGTACGGCTCGTAGTCACCCGACTCCCACTGGGATTGGAAGGCGCCCACGATTTTCTCGAAGAGCTTCGGCGCGAGCGCCTTCGAGAGTCGCACGTTCCACTCGCGCCCGTCCAGCAGGGCGGTCTTCGTGAGGTTCGAGGAGCCGACGTACGCGGTGCTGAACCCGGTATCGCGGTGGAATATCCATGCCTTGGCATGTAGGCGGGTGGTCTCGGTGTCGTAGGACACTCGTACATCCACTCCGCGTTCGCGCAGCTCGTCGAGCGCGCGGCGTTCTGTGGATCCCGTGTAGGTGGTGGTGAGCAGGCGGATCGACGCTCCGCGGCAGACGGCATCTTCGAGCGGCTCGAGCAGAAGGCGCACGCCGTACCACCGCACGAACGCCACGATCAGGTCGACCGAGTCGGCCGAGGCCAGCTCCTTCCGCAGCTCGGGGGCGAGCTGCGGCTCCCCGCGGGCGTTCACCAGGAGGTCGTGTGCGGACAACCCAATGTCCGGTTCAATCGTCTGCGGCGGCGTATCCGTCGACCCTACGGCGCGGAGCGCACGCGGCGGCGCCGCGATGCGCTCCCCGCCTTCGCCGAGCAGCGTGACGATCTGGTTCGCCAGATCTAGTTGTGTGTCTAGCTCTCGCCCTTCGAGCGCACGGGCGACGAGGTCGCCGATGTGCTGGGAGAAACGGTAGGGAGCCTCCGCTTGGTCCACCGATCCGAGCCGGGCCTCGGCTTCCTCGATGAGGTCGGCGAGGTGTTCGGTCAGGACTTGATCATAGAGGCCCTGAGGGAGCTTCGGCACGCTGGCGCCATCGTGACGGCTGGGGTGCCGTCTGGCAACTGGCTGCGGCCGCCAAGGAGATGCTGGTGCACGGGGCCGCTTCGCTCGTCCATCAGTCCAGGCGGACGTCGGTCGAACGCCGGGGGGGAGAGCTGCATCCACTCGCCGGTGTCGCCCGTGGGACAGCCGCACCGCACCGCTGAGCCGGGTGCGGTGTCGGATGTTGTAGACTCAAGCTGCGACTTCTCCCGCCGACGAGGCTCTCATGAAGCAAGCTGCTGCGCCGTCCGCGCCTCGGGCCCGATTCCGGGGTTTCCTCCGGGGGCTCCTGGTGGCTTCTCTGGGGCTGGCCTTCCTGCCCGCCGGGCAGAGCCGGGCTGCGGCGGTGCTCTCGTTCTCGCTCGCGGAGATCGCGCAGCAGGCCGAGCTGATCGTCGAGGCGGAGGTGGTGGGGGTGACGTCGCGTCTCGTGCCCGGCGGGGCGATGCCGATGACGTGCGGGCGCTTCCGGGTGCACGACGTGGTGAAGGGCGGGGTCGCGGGCGGTGAGCTCGAGCTCTGCTTCGCGGGCGGCGTCGCCGGCGGCCGCGCGCTGGCGGTGCCGGGCATGCGCTATCCGTACGTCGGCGCCCGGGGGATCTACTTCGTGGAATCCACGGAGCGGCTCCTCGCCAACCCCATCCTCGGCTGGGCGCAGGGTGAGTTCCCGCTGCGCGAGGTGGCCGACCCGATCGGTGCAGAGACCGCCCTCCGCGTGTACACCGCGGACGGTGCCCCGGTGGCGGCGGTCGAACGCGGCGGACCGTCGCCCGGACAGCTCAGCAATGGGCGTGCCCGCGGCGTCGTGGTTCGCGAGGGCGGCGCGCCGTCGGACGCCATCGACGTCGTCGAGTTCAAACGCCAGGTCCGGGCGCTGCTTCCGGATGCGAGTGCGGGGAGCACCCGATGAGGGTGGGCGTCGCGCTCCTTGTGGTGCTGGCCGCCGCGGTGCTCCTGCGGCCCGCGCCGACCGGGAGCTTCGGGTGGTCGGGCCTGCGCTGGCCGACCCCGGAAGCGACCCAGTACGTCGGGCTCGCTCCGCCCTTCGACGAGTCCTACGAGGGGGCGATGCAGGACTGGACGGACGGGACGGGCTTCGAGTTCAGCATCGTGAAGGAGTACCGGGATCCCTGCGAATCCGGCTTCGGGAACAGCACCGAGAACGGGGTCGAGTTCTCGGACAAGGCCTGCGGCATGGAGTGGCCGTCCGGGACGCTGGCGATGACGTTCCGCCATCCGTCGATCGGCATCGCCGTCCTCACCGGCACCGGCGTGGTGTTCAACGACAACCTGGACTGGGGCTTCTACAACGGGCCGCCGGACCCGGAGCTGATCGACTTCCGCCGCGTCGCGTTCCACGAGCTCGGTCACGTGATCGGCCTGGAGCACGAGGGCTCCGCCGATGCGGTGATGCACCCGAGCTCCACTCTCTTCGAAGTGCTCCAGGTGGACGACTACGCCGGGGTGGTGACGATCTATCCGGACATCGACAACCCGCCGCCGCCGCCGTCGCCCGACGCGAAGCCGCCGCCGCCGCCCCTGGATCCGCGCGTGGCCTGTGCGAAGCAGCACCTGCTGGCCGCCGGGAAGCTCTGCAACAAGGCGATCAAGTGCCAGGCCAAGGACTGGATCCGGGGGCCCGACCCCCCTGCGCTGCTCAAGTGTGTGGAGAAGGCCGAGGTCCGCTTCGTCGACGTCTACAGCGCCGCCGTCGAGCGCGCGGTGGACCGCGGCGATTCCTGCAAGCTGGACGACGATCCGGGCGACGTCCTCTCGAACCTCGATTCGATGATGGCCGTGGTGGTGGATCGCGTGACCGACAGCGGCAACCGGGGAGACGAGTCCGAGGCGAAGCTCGTCGGCAGGCTGCTGAAGGACTCGGCCCGCTACTGCGGCAAGATCTCGCGCATCGAGTCCAAGGACGCGGTCCGTGGGAACGAGTCGGTGCGGGTCAAGAGGCGCCAGAAGGCCCGCGCCGGCTTCGAGAAGAAGTTCTCCAAGAAGGTGGACAAGGGCGCCGACGCCGGCGTGGTCTACAACGGCCGTCCGGTGAACGAGGTGGGCGACGCGGTCGACACCTTCGCCGACGTCTTCGCCGCCCAGGCGGTCGACTGAAGCGCCTCGCGGTCCAGGTTCCGCCGGCCGCCCCGCGGGTCGGTGCTTTTCCGCCGGTGCGTGACCGGATCCGTCACACCGCTCCGCCACCCTGGGTCCGCAGGACGTACCCATGAGCGGACCGGTTTCGCGGCGGCGTTCGGGTCCATGCCCCCCCACGACCCGTTCGCCGCCGCCCCCCACCCGGCGCTTCTCCCACCGCTGGCTTCAGGCTACGCCCGCGCGCTACGGTCCTCGCCACCGGATGGGAGGCGAGCGAGATGATCAAGGGGCTTCACCACGCCGCGCTGGCGGTTCCCGACATGCAGCAGGCGCTGGACTTCTACTGCGGCGTCCTGGGCTTCGAGGTCGTGATGGACGTCGACCTGCCCGGGGGCGTCATGGAGGCGCCGTTCGGGATCGAGCAGGCCGGCTGCAAGGTGCGCATGATCCACAAGGGCGGGACGCAGATCGAGCTCTTCGAGTTCGAGCACTCCGAGGCCGGTGACCCCGCCCGCCCGGTGAACCGCGAGGGGATCACCCACATCGCCCTGGCCAGCGACGACGTTCCCGGCGACTACGCCAGCCTGACTGCGGCGGGCGTGGCCTTCAACACGCCGGTCCAGGGCGACTCGCCCAGCCGGTGGGCCTACGGCCGCGACCCCTTCGGCAACGTGATCGAGCTGCTCGAGGCGAGCGGCTAGTTCTCGCCGGGAGCGACCATGGCCGCGCGCAAGCAGAAGAGCCAGGCGACCAGGAAGAAGGCCCAGGGAAAGAAGCCGGCGACCGGCGGGAAGAAGGCCACGGCGAAGAAGAAGAAGAGGGTCTCCCCGCCGGCCTCCTCGGCGTCCTCGCCCGTGACGGCCCTCGCCGAGCGGCTCAGCGGGCTCGTGGAGCAGGTCGCGGCCAGCGCGGTGCGCGGCGTGGTCGACAGCGGGGGGCGCCAGATCGCAGCCCGGCTGCCGCGCGCGGCCGAGATGCGGCGCGAGGCGGGGGCCTATCTGCGCGAGCTGCGCGAGGTGGCCGGACTCACCCGCGACGAGCTGGCCGACGCGGTCGAGCTCAGCGATCATTCCCTGCTCGGCGCCGTGGAGGCCGGGACGGCGACCCTCTCCTTCGAGCTGACCCTGCGCCTCGCCGCGGTGCTGGCGCGGCACGATCCGGTGCCCTTCGTCTCGCGGCTGGTGCGCTCCTACAACCCGCTCCTCTGGGATCTGCTCGAGGACTGGGGCGTCGGCAGGCTGCCGCTCCAGTTCGAGCGGGAGCGCGAGTTCGTGAACATCCTGCGCGGGCACGACGGGGTGCGCGCTCTCTCGGACGAGGAGTTCGCGCGGGTCCTCGAGTTCACCCGCAGCGCCTTCGAGACGGCCCTGCAGTTCGCCGAGGTGCCCGGCTCGAGCGCCGGGTCCCGCAGCCGCGGCCGCAAGAAGGGCGAGAAGTCGCGCGCCGGTTGAGGATCGTCTCGCCCCGCGAGGCCGAGCTCAGTCGCAGTCGTCCTCGCACTGCTGAAGGTTGGCCTCGCAGTTCGCCAAGGCGACGTTCTTGTCGGCGACCACGCCTTCCTTCGAGAGCTTGGCATTCCCGTTCTCCGTCTGGATGCAGCCCTTCGTGTCCTGGACGAGGGCCAGCTTGCACTGGGCCTTGAGGAAGGCGGCGTTGGTCTTGATCACGGCGAAGTGGCACTTGGTCGCCGCCGTGACCCGCTTCTTGCACAGCTTGACCCAGCTCTTGCAGATCTTCTTGACCTCGGCGGCGTCCTGGCAGGCACCGATCGGGATGGCGGCCTTCCAGTCGGTGCCCACGCTGGTCGGATCGTCACAGAAGGCGCTGGCCGGCGCCGCGCCCAGCAGGATGGGTGCGGCGACGGCGACGGCGATCGGCAAGGCTCGGATTCGGCGGGTACTCAACGTGGGCCTCCTGTCGGCGAGGTCGTTCAGTCGCACGTCGTGCGGCAGGTCTCGAAGTAGGCCGGGCACAGGGCCTGATGCGCCTTCTTCGCGGCGACGGCGTCGGCCTTGCCCATCTTCAGATCGTTCTTGACGAATCCGAGGCAGGCCTTCTTCGCAGCGCCGCTCTCGGTCTTGCAGACCGCCTTCTCGAAGGCGAGGTAGGCCTTGAGATCCTGCAGCACGCACTTGTGGGCGGTTGCGACCTGCTTCTTGCAGTGGCCCAGCCACCTCTTGCAGATCTTGACGGCCTCCTTGTCGGTCGTGCACTGGTTGGCGAGGAGGCTCGCCTGCGCTTCGGAGGCGAGCCGCGCCTCCTCGTGCGTTGCGCAGTAGACGAGCGGCGGAGCCGGGGCGGGCCTCGCAGTCAGGAGCACGGCCAGTCCGCTGCCCAGCCACACGAGGCTGCCGACCCCGAGCCACCTCCGGATCGGCGTGCGCCGCCCCATCAGCACGAGACCTCGCAGGTGGCCCGGTAGCTCTCGCACTCCTGGAAGGCGTCGTCCAGGTCGTCCTTCACGGTGGCGAGGGAGCCCTTCTCGTTCTGCACGAGGTTGTGCTTGCAGGCCTTGGGGTTCGCGACGGTGGAGAGTCCGCACTTCTTCTTCTCCAGCGCGTGATCGGCCTTGATGTCGGCGATGGCGCAGCGCTGGGCGTTCTTCGCCAACAGCTTGCAGCTCTTGACCCACGCGTTGCAGATCTTGGCGACCTGCGCCGGCGTCTTCCCAGAGCACGCTCCGAGTTCGATCCCCTTCGCAGGGTCGACCGCGGTCGACGGGAAGGGACAGATCGCCGTCGCCGGTGCTGCCAGCAGGAACGCGACGACTCCGCTGGCGAGCGTTGGCTGGAGCGGTCCACGGGGCATGGCGTCGCCTCCTTGAGCAGTCATGCTCGTGGGTGCGCTTTCCTGCGGCCAGCATAACAGGAAGCCGCGATCGGCGTCGTGTGGTGTCGCCCTGCGCTGTGACATAATCGCTGCACGATGCAGCTCGCCGACGAGCAGATCACCACCGAGGAGGTCAAGGGCTGGCAGGGGCTCCACCTGCTCCACTTCATGGGGTCGTCCTGCTCCCAGAAGGTGAGGATCCTGCTGCGCGAGAAGGGGATCCCGTGGGCGTCGCATCCCGTCGACTTGATGCGCCAGGAGAACACACGGCCCTGGTTCCTCGGCATCAACCCGCGTGGCGTGGTGCCGGTGCTGGTCCACGACGGCGTGGTCCACATCGAGAGCAACGACATCCTCGAGTATCTCGACGAGCGGATCGAGAGCGAGGCGGAGCCGTATCTCCCGCGCGACGACGAGGAGCGCCGCGTCGCGCGCGAGCTCCTCGATCTCGAGGACTCGCTGCACATGGACCTGCGCACCATCACCATGGGCTTCCTGGTTCCGGGCGCCGCCGCGAAGAAGTCCCCCGAGACGCTCGAACGCTTCGAGAAGGGCGGGGCCCCCGATGCGAAGCGCGATGCCGAGGTGGCCTGGTGGCGCGCGTTCGCCGAGGAGGGAATCACCCGCGAGCGCGCGCGGGCCTCGGCCGAGGCGTTCCGCAAGGCCTTCGACCGGCTGGAGGAGCGCCTCGAGGCGCAGCCGTGGCTGATCGGCAAGCGGATCTCGGTCCTCGAGATCGCCTGGTTCATCCAGGTCCACCGGCTCAGCCTGGCGGGCTACCCGATGGAGCGGCACCCGCGCCTGAAGGCGCACTACGAGATGCTGCTCGGACGGCCCGCGTTCGCTGCCGAAGTGCACACCGCGGGCATCGTGGGGCTGGGGCTTCGCCTGTACTCGGGCTTCCGTCGCCTCACCCGCAGCACCCTGCGGGACGCCCTCTGAGCGCGGTCAGCTCGCGCAGTCGATGCAGACCGGAGTGGTCGGGAGCGCCTGGAGGCGTCCCTCGGCGATCGGGTCGCCGCACGCCACGCACGCGCCGTAGGTGCCGGCATCGATCCGCGCCAGCGCGGCGCGGATCGCGTCGATCTCGCGCAGCTCGGTCTCGTCGAGGTGCTCCAGCACCTCGTCGTTGCTCTGCTCGCTGGCGCGCTCGGCCCAGTCTTTCTGGCCGGGATTGCGCAGGTGGCCTTCGATCTTCTCGACCCGCGCCTCGAGCGTGGCCAGCTTCTCCTGCAGGCTGCGCTTGAGGTCTTCCATCGCCTAGTCGCCCCCGGCTTCGCTGGCATCGCCCAGGTAGGCCGCCTTCAGGAGGTCGGTCTCCGTCACCAGACCCACCATCGCGCCCTCGCCATCCACGATGGGGAGGCAGCCGATCTGCTCCTTGACCATGCGGCTCGCCACTTCGGTCAGCGGCGTATCGGGCCCGGCGGAGATCACCTTGCGTGTCATCACCTCGGAGATCTCGATCGCCTTGAAGAAGGCACGCCGCTGGCCCGGCTCGAAGTCCAGCACCTCGGTCAGCGCCGCCTTCATGAGGTCGCGCGACGACACGATCCCGACGAGGCGGCCTCCATCCAGAACGGGCAGGTGCCGGAAGCGTCCCAGCTTGAAGAGCTGGTCCGCGAAGTCGACCCGCTCCTTGGGCCCCACCGAGGCGTACTCCTTCTGCATGATCTCCGAAACGCGCAGGCTGCTCGCGTCCATTGGTCGTCTCCTCCAGGCGCACCCTGTGGTTCTCCAAGAGAATTGCACGCCTCGTGCCCATCGCGGGAGGCATCTGGGCCGCTTCGGGAACTCCGAGCGAGTCTTTCCGTCCCACTTATGAGGCTTTGTGCCTCAGTCGGCTCGCTCTGCCTGCATCGGCTCGGGGCCTCCCACCTCTTCCAACGTCCCGGGCGGGGAGGGCAGCACGTACCGCAGGTGGTGCAGGATCCGCCAGAGATGGTGGGCCGTACGGCGGAGCCAGCGGACCGCGTCCATCTGGCGAAGGGCGGTCTCGCCCGACACTTCTCCGTGGCTCGCGCGCGCGGCGATCTCCGAGCGGCGACTGCCGCGGTCCTCCTCCAGGTCCTGCCAGAGCATGCGCACCGACTCGACCGGCGAAGGAGTCCTGGGATCGCCCAGCCAGGTCGCGGCGCTTCGGGCGTCGGCCTCGACAGCGGTCGCGAGTCCCGCCAGCTCGGCCGTCTCCCGCAGCGCGTCCAGGTCGCTCGAGTCGCGACAGCGGTCGATCAGCCGGTCGAGGTGGTCGATGGCGTGAAGGGCGGCCATCTGGCGGGCCCGCGTGGGGTCGTCGCCGCCGCGCACGGGAATCGCCGTCACGTAGTCGCGTGTATCGTGCAGGGCCAGGTCGATGTAGTCGAGCGCCTCCTCCGAGCGCACGCCGCCGTGGGGCAGCACGGCCACCAGCTCCTCACAGGCCTTGTCGGCCAGGTCGAAGAGGGTCGCCGACACGGCGTCCATGGCGATGCCTGCATCCGCGAAGAGCGAGCGGTCCAGACGCTGGGCGAAAGGCGACGGCCGGTCGGGCACCAGGCGCTCGACGAGGCCTGCGAAGCGATCGGTCAGGGGGAGCACCGCCAGCACGCCGAGCCCGTTGAAGAGCGTGTGGAACGCCACCAGCGAGAGCTCGGGATCCGACGCAGCGAACGCAGGGGCGGTCTCCTCCAGGGCCCACACGTAGGCGGGCAGCAGCAGGAAGGCGCCCAGCCCGGTGAGGAGGTTGTAGATGACGTGCGCCCAGCCCGTGCGTCGTGCGGGCGTCGAGGCGCCGAGGGTGGCCATGGCGGCGGTCACCGTCGTACCTACGTCCATTCCGATCACCATCGCCGCCGCCTGGGACAGCTCGATCGCGCCCGCGTTGAGTGCGGCCAGGGCGGTGGCCACGCCCGCGCTCGAGGACTGGGTGACCAGCGTGATCGCCACGCCCATCAGCAGGAGGAGCGCCCGTCCGGACCAGGTGTCCGGGGGGAAGCTCCTCGGCGTCACGACGCCCTGCAACCCGGCGAGGCCGTCCTGCAGCACCCCGATCCCGATGAAGATCAGCCCGAAGCCGGCCAGCGCCGTGCCGAAGTCGGCCACGCGCCCGCGCCGGAACAGGCGCAGCAGCACGCCCACCAGGACCACCGGCGGCATCAGCGTGCCGATCTGCAGCTTGAAGCCCAGCAGCGCCACCAGCCACCCGGTGATCGTGGTGCCCACGTTGGCGCCGAAGAGGATGCCGAGCGCCTGGGGAAACGTCAGGAGTCCCGCACCCACGAAGCCCACGGCGGCGACCGTGGTGGCGCTGGACGACTGGACCAGTGCGGTGGTCAGCGCGCCGACTCCGGCTCCAGAGGCGGGGCTTCGGGTGAAGCGCGCCAGGGTGCGGCGCAGGCTGCCGCCGGCCAGCTCGCGCAGCGACTCGGTCATCACCACCAGGCCCAGCAGGAAGATTCCGAGGCCGCCGAGGCCCTCCAGGAGGTCGCCGGTCACCCGCCAGACGGTATCGTCCGGTGATGATGGATCCCACACTTCTCATGCGCGAGATCTTTGCGGCCCTCGCGGTCCTGCTTCCCCTGAGCCTGGACCCGTCGGGCTTCAGCGATCCGGAGAAGAAGGAATCGGTGGAGAAGGCGCTGGCAGCTCTGTCCTTGAATGCCGGCTATCTGGAGGAGCACGGCGGCGAGCGCGGCGTCGGCTTCCGGTACCTGGCCGGCAACCTCAAGCGCGATGCCCAGGAGGCCCAGCGGCGCTTCAGTGCCGGGCAGCCGGCCGAGTCGGCGTTCTTCGTGCAGCAGCTCACCGAGAACTGCCTCTCCTGCCACGCGCGCCTTCCTGGTGGCGATGCGCCGATGGGGGCGCGGCTCTTCAAGCGCATGGACCTCTCCCACCTGAGCCCGCCCGACCGGGCCCGACTGCAGGCCGCGACGCGCCAGTTCAGCGCCTCGCTCGACACCTGGGAGCTCGTCTTCCGCATGCCCGACGTCTCGCCGGCGCAGATGGAGATGATGGGATGGCTGGCCGACTACCTGACGGTCGCCATCCGCGTCAACGGTGACGTAGAGCGGGCCCTCGCCACGCTGCGTCAGCTCGCGCTGCGGAACGACGTGCCCCAGTGGGTGGGCGAGGATCTGCGCGTCTGGATCTCTGCCCTCGAGACCATCCAGGCGCGCGATCTGCAGGGCCGGGACGGCGACACCCTGGCGCGGGCTCGCGCCCTGATCGCCGAGGGCGAGAAGGTGCGCGAGTACCCCGCCGACCACACCGGACTGGTACACGACCTGGTCGCTTCCGGGCTCCTGCATCGCTTCACCGAGAGCCACCCCGATCCGGGCGGTTCCGAGACGATGGCCGAGGCCTACTACCTGCTGGGCAGCACCGAGTCGCGCATCGACCGCTCGTACTGGTTCGACCCGGCCGACTTCTATCTGGAGACCTCGATCCGGATGGCGCCCGGTGCGCCCTTCGCGCCCCAGGCCTACAAGGAGCTGGAGGAGCGCACCATCCGCTCCCATACCGGTACCTCCGGCACTCACATGCCCGAGGACGAGCGCACCCGGCTCGACGCGCTGGCGACACTCGTCAACGAGGCGCAGGAGGCGAAGCCGCAGGCTCCCTAGCCTCCGCCCCGGGAGGCGAAGCCGCAGGCTCCCTGGCCTCCGCCTCGGCGGGCGAAGCCGCAGGCTCCCTATCCCCCGGCCCGGGGGTCAGCTCGCCGCCCCCGAGCTCGGCCAGGCGGTCGCGCGCTTCCTCGCGCAGGGCGAGCTGCTCGACCAGCGAGTCGGTCGCGGGCTCCAGGCGCGCCACCCGCTGCAGGAGCGCCACGGCCTCGTCCCGGCGCTCCGGCGCCAGGTCCAGGAGGGTGACCGCCATGAGCAGGTGGTTCCCCGGGAAGTCCGGCGCGATCTCGTAGGCGCGCTGCATCTCGGGGAAGGCGCGCTCCCGATCCACCCAGCCCGTGAGGAACGGCACGCGCGGGACGCTGGCGTGCAGTCGAGACAGGAGCCGGTGTCCCCCCCCGTGCTCGACGCTGGGATCCAGGGCCACGACCGTCTCGGCGTGTCGGCGCAGTCTGCCCGCTACGCCCTTGCGCACGGCGGCGAGGATTCCCTCGTTGCGACTCCAGGCGCCCCACGCCAGGGCGGAGAAGAAGTGGAGCCGCGCCAGATCGGCGTCCGCGGGCGGCTCGCCGCGCGCGTCCAGCGCGGCGAAGGCCGTCTCCGTGGCCGCGATGGCGCGTTGGAGGGCGCCGGACTCGGCCGGGCCCGTGCCGCTCGCGTACTGCGCCTCGAAGTAGAGGGCGCGCAGCAGCTTCCAGTGGGCATCGATTCGCCCCGGGTCGGCCACGGTGGCTGCTCGATAGGCGGCGACTGCGCGTCCGATCGGGCCGGGCGCCGCGCCGCCGCGACCGTCGTGTCCCTCCGCGCGACCCGCCCAGGCGGCGTCGCCCGCCTCGATCCAGCGCAAGGCGTCCTCCTCGCTTGCGTGGGCCGACGTGGCCGCCAGGACGGCGACGAAGATGAGCGTCAGCAGTCCGAGGGGGACGGCGAGCGTCCGCGGCACGGGTATCAGGACGACGTGGGGATCTCCTCGGGCCATCCCTTCGAACCTAGCTCGCGCGCGATCCAGCCCAGGTAGGCGAGATAGGCCAGGCCGGGAGCCGCCCAGACCAGCTCGCGCAGGCGTACGGCCAGCCCCACCGCCAGGGCCACCTCCGGCGGGTGTCCCAGGCTGGTGAAGAGCCAGAGCATGGCGCCCTCCAGCACGCCCAGTCCGGCGGGAACGGGTACGTGGTGGGCGGCGGCGGTGGCGAAGATGGCTGCCGCCACCGCGACGAAGTCGGCAGGCAGCCCGAAGGCCTGGAGGAGGAGCCTGTACTCCACGATCACACCGAGCCCGGCCAGGAGCCCGATCCCGAATCCGGCACGCAGCAGTCCGCTGCGTCCGGAGAGCTCGGCACCGCTGGCCTCGCTGGCCTCCACCAGGTCCATGCGCGTTCGCACCGACGCCCAGCGGTCGAGCCCGGTGCGCCTCACGAAGGCGCTCACCAGACCGCGCCCGCTGCGCAGGCGTCGGCGCGTGTAGACGAGACTCGCCAGCAGGGCCACGAGCCCGACGACCACGGCGGCGAGCGAGCGCTCGAGTCCCGGTACGCCCTGCTGCATCAGCACCGCGGCAAAACCGATCGAGAAGGGGACTGCGGCGCCGATCTCGAGCACCCGGTCGACGGCCACCGTGGCGATCGCGTGCGAGCCATGTACACCATCTCGTGTCGACAGCCAGGCCCGCAGCGGGTCGCCGCCCAGCCGGGCGCTCGGGAGCAGGGCGCTCAGGCTCTGGCCCGCGGCTCGATGCAGGGCGAGGCGCCCGAGGCGGAGGGGCGAGCCGAGTGCGGCCAGCAGCGCGCCCCAGCGCCAGGCGAAACAGGCCAGGATGGCGCCGGCGGCCAGCGCGAAGGCTGCCAGGGCTCCCGGGTCGAGGTCGCGCCCCAGCACCCCGACCGCCGTCGCGCCGTGCCGGTGGAGGAGCCAGGCGAGGAGGGCACTGCCCGCCACCAGGTTCACTGCGACCAGCGCGGTGCGCCGCATGGACTCAGGCGGCCGGCCGCGGCTCGTAGTCCTGGATCGTGGCGCCCGCTGCGAGGATCTCGCCCAGGATCGCCTCGATGGGCCGCTCGTCCAGCACCTCGAACTGGCTCTTCGAGAGCTCGAAGCGCGCGCCGGAATCGGTGTAGGGCGTCACCCCGGGCGAGCCGGGCGTGAGCACGCCGATCACCGGCAGGAGCCGCTGCTGCACATGGGGCGGCTCGCGGGTCGAGATCACCACCTTCGCCTCCGGTGCGGCGATCGCGATCAGCGCGACGACGCGATAGAGGGTGTCGTCGTCCACGCCCCTGTGGTGCTCCGCACCGCTGGCCTTGCGCAGGCGCGGAAGGCTCACGTACACGCGCAGGCCGCGCGCCTGCAGATGGCGCACGTGGGCCAGCAGAGCGACGAGCTCGTAGGCCACGTCCCGGTTCAGCCCCAGGAGGACGCCCGGGTTCACCGACGTCATCCCCGCGTCGGCGGCGCGGTCGAAGTTCTTCAGGCGTCGGTCGAAGTCGGCGCGCGGGTTGTCGGGCGAGGTGCCCATGAACTTCGCGTAGACGTCCGGCGCGTAGGTCTCCTGGAAGGTGCACATGGTCACCCGCGGCGAGACCCGCCCGTCTTCCGCGCGGGGCAGGGCGCCGAGCAGATCCTCGTACTCGGGCTCGTCGAGGGCGCCGATGTTGATCAGCACGTGCCGGAACCCCCGCTCGAGGGCGGCGTGCATGGCGCGGGTGGAGCGGGCGATCATCTCGCGGCGCCGCGCGCCGCGCCGGTACTCGCCGGTCAACACGGCGATCCCGCGCAGCCCGCGCGCGTGCAGGAGATCGAGCTGTGCCACAACGGTGCCGTCATCGGCGGTCTCGCGCTCGAGCTCCGCGTTGAGTCGCTGCATGCCGCACATCTTGCACTCGGCATCGCACTCGTTCGTGAGGTAGAGGGGCGAGAAGGTCTCCACGAGGGGGTCGCCGGTGTGTCCGAGACGCCCGCGCGCGATGGCGAGGAGCGCGTCGGTAGGCGCGTCCAGCGGGGCCAGGAAGAGGCTGGCGAGGCCCTCGTCGTCGGGGGTTTCGCCGCGGCGCAGGAGCTCGAGCAGCGCGGCGCTTCCGCCCGACTCCGCCTGGCGGGCGGCCCGCTCCCGTGTCTCCGCCACGGCGCTCGGGTCTAGACTGAAGGCCCGCATCGCCTCTGGGTATATCACGCGCCTAGCCCGAACGCAGGAGGGTTCTGCGGCGCCGTCCCCGACGCAGCGTGCGCGTGACCAGACGCCACAGTTCGCTGCCCGTCGGACGCGGCCACTCGATCATGCCCTCACTCACCGAGACGATCCGCCGCCCCTCGCCGCGCCAGTCCGCGGTCACGACGGGCTTATAGACGCGCGGGCTGCGACCGAGGAGCTCCACGTCGAGGAGGTCGTTCTCCCTCACCAGCTCCACTTCGGCGGGGACGCCGTCCAGGCGGCGCTGGAAGACCTCGAGGGGGTCGGGGCCGCGCGCGACGGCGCCTCCGCCCGTCTCGATGCGCAGCACCAGCCGGTCCTTCAGCACCACGACGAAGAAGACCGAGCTGTCCACCGCATCGGCGGCTGCAGCTGCGGCGTCGATCACGTCGCTCGAGTGGAGCCGGGTGCCGCGCGCCGCCGGAAGCTCTACCTCCTCCACGGCGCGCCCCAGCACCACGAGTCCGGGGCGCGGGTCGTCGCACTTGCAGGGCGGGAGCCGTCGCACGATGTCGCCGGTCTCGAAGCGCACGAGGGGGCTTCCCTCGATGCCCAGGGTGGTCACCACCAGCCGTCCCTCGTCGCCGGCGGGCGCCTCCTCGTCCGCGTCGCGCCGAAGCACCTCGATGTGCACCAGGTCGGGCTCCAGGTGCAGGGTGCCCTCCGCGCAGCTCGTTCCCAGCAGCATGGTCTCGGTGGAGCCGTACAGCTCCACGACCCGGACACCCCACTCCTTCTCCACGCGCAGGCGCAGGGCCGGCGGGAGCGGAGAGCCGCCCAGGAAGAAGGCGTCGAATGCGGTGCACTCGGACGGCTCGAGACCCCGGGACCGCGCGATGCGCGCCAGGACGATCGGCTCGATGGGGAGCGCGGCGAGGGTCTGGGCGCCGGTGGTGCGCGCCAGGTCGAGGGCGCGAGGGAAGGGGACGTCCCAGTTGATGTTCCCGCCAGGGATCGCCACGCCTCCGCCCAGCCGCGCCATCAGCTGGACCAGGTGGGCGGGTGCCGCCATGAACGGGTAGCGGTTCAAGAGGATGCGTCCCGGCGCGAAGAGGTCGGGATGCCGCTCCATCATACGCCGTGCGTTGCACTCGAAGTCCTCGGCGGTGAGCCAGGTCGAGTTGCTCGCCCCGGTCGTGCCGCTGGTCTCTCCGTAGTGGCAGACGCGCTCCAAGGGGACGGCGCGCGTCCCGTGCGGACCGGCGCGCTGGAGGTCCGCGCGCGTGGTGAGCGGGAGCGCGCGCAGGTCTTCGGGTGCGCGCAGCCGGAAGTCGCGCAGCCGCTCCTCGTAGAGCGGGCTCCGCCTTGCCCGTTCGAGGGTCGTCTCCAGGTCAGCCGGCGATCCCACCCCTCCAGCGTGCGGTATCCGCCCTTTACCCGTCAAGATTGGTTGTGTTTCGAGGAATGGACCCGGCTCGCTGGAAGCCGTGGTCTCCGTTCCGTTTCTAGCCCGCGTAGGTGAGTGCATGCGGGGCGGGGCTCCCGA
>JANQFA010000068.1 GCA_028278065.1 Myxococcota bacterium | reverse complement strand
CCGTCCGGCCGGCTCTCCAGCGCCGGTGAGAGAGCCGGCCCGGAACGGGCCCCAAGACGGAGGCAGGGCAACGATGTCGAGCACGGAAGAGATCCACATGATTCGGGAGGTCGCGATTCGCTACGTCGGCGCGCGGCGGCGCGCTCCCGCGAAGATCACGAGTCCGGACCAGGTCGCGGAGTACCTGCGCCGCCGAATCCGCGATGACGCACGCGAGCACTTCGTCGCGATCTATCTCGACGGCCGCCACCGCCCCATCGCCGACTCCGTTGTCTCCATCGGCACGGCGACCGCATCGCTCGTCCACCCGCGCGAGGTATTCCAGCCGGCCATCGCCCTCGGGGCCTGCGCGCTGCTCATCGGCCACAACCACCCAAGCGGCGATCCCACGCCGAGCGCCGAGGACCTCGAGGTGACGAAGCGCCTGGCCGAGGCCGGCCGCATCCTCGGCGTGACGCTCCTCGACCACGTCGTCTGGGCGCGAAGCGGCGCGTTCCACTCGATCCGCGAGTCGCACCCGAAGCACGTCTCGGCCGCGGGCTGATCCGCGACAACGCGGTTCCGAGACGGCGGCCGACCTCGCGGCCGCAGCGAGGCCTGCACGCAACGTGCTCCGAGATGCCGCGTCCGCCAGCGGCGTCGAGGCACCGCTGCGTTCGCCTTCGGCGTCCTGGACCCCGCCTCCTTCGGACGCGCCGGATGGCTGCGAACGGCCAGAGGCCGGAGGCCCTGGCCGCGGGGCGGCCGGCCAGCGAGATCGCAATCACTCAAGCAGGGGCTCCGGGGGGCCGGAGACCGCGCTGAGGGCGCGCTCGGGCGCCCCGGGGATCGGCGAGCCGATGCCTCGACGCATCAGCAGCACCGCGAGACAGCCCCGCGGAAGGCAAGCCCGAGAGTGGCTCGGGCCAAGGGCTTGCCCTGCTCACGGGTGAGGATCTCGGTCAGGTCCGAGGCGCGGTCCTTGAGCGCTTCCGCGCATGCCTCGAGGGACTGGCGACGCCTGCCTTCGTCGGCCCTCCAAGTGAGGAATGCACGAGACGGCGCCTCCATCGCGATATCCAGCTCGTCGCGGCTGCATTCCCGAGCCTGCGCGAACACCTTCCCTGTGGCCGGGTTGACGACTCCGAAGTGCTCCTGTCCCGCGACCGCGCGACCGTCGATCGTCATCGTCACATCCGACATGGGCTATTCCCTCCCTCGTTGCGCGCCTTCGGCCACCGTTGCAGGTTTCGCAGACTCGCACTGCTTCATGAGTTCATGCAGCTCGCCCGTTCCGTAGAGCTCCTGGATGATGTCGCAGCCGCCAATGAACTCTCCCTTCACGTACAGCTGCGGGATGGTCGGCCACGACGAGTGCTGCTTGATGCCTTCGCGGATCGTCGGGTCCGACAGCACATCGAAGGTCTCGTAGTCCGTGAGCAGTCGGTCCAGAAGCCGGACCACCGTCGCAGAGAACCCACACTGGGGCGCCCATCGCGTCCCCTTCATGAAGAGCAGCACCTCGTTCTGCTCGATCAGCGGCGCGATCCGCGCGCGTGTCTCCTCGTCTAGACTCATTCCCAGTCCTCCACTACGACGCGTCGATCTTGATGTCGCCCTCTTCAACGTGCACCGGGTAGCGCCGGACGTTTTCGGCCACCGGCGGCTCGAGGACCTCGCCGCTGGTCACGTCGAAGCGCGCTCCGTGCAGCGGGCACGTCACGACCGTTCCTTCGAGCTCTCCATCCGCAAGGGAGCCGCCCGCATGGGTGCAGGCGTCGTCGATCGCGTGAACGGCACCCTCGACGTTGAACAGAGCGACGAGATCGACGGCCACGGCCGCGCCGGCCGCGACATCCTTCATCTCTGCAACCCGGACGAGTCTTGCCATGTCACCCTCCCCCCCGGAGAGGAAAGAATATTGACATTTATGTATTCTATAGCAACATCCCTGCGATGCATCTTCTGGCGATCGAGGAAGAGGGGCTTCGTTGCTTGCTCCGCGTGGCTTCGCAGAGTGCTCAAGTTCCTGTACCAATTGAGGAAATCGCGCAGGCGGAAGGTCTCGCGCCCGACGCCCTGCAGCCGATCCTGACACGGCTCCGCGAGGGAGGCCTCGTCCTCGGGGATCCCGCCAAGGGCTACCTCCTCGCGAGGCCTGCTGGCCAAGTCAGCGTGTGGGAAGCAATCAACGTCCTCGGATGCGAGCTCTTTCCCGAGGGCTTGTGCGACTGCCATCCCAGCGCACGTCCTACCTGCGCCCACAACCGAGATGACGCTGTGAGCGCCCTCTGGCAGCGGCTGCGCGAGGCCCTCCAGCGAGTCCTGCAGGCGATCACGCTGGACGAGCTGCTTCGTGAGGACACGTCCGCGGCCCCCGGAGCCGGTCCAGACGTCCACGCGCGGCTGCACTGAGAGAGGAGCGAGACGAGCCTTGATCACCGTCACCCAACGCGCAGCGACGAAGGTCAGAGAACTCCAAGCCCGTCAGGCCCGGGAGGAGGCAGCGCTCCGCTTGCGCGTCTCCGGCGGCGGATGCAGCGGACTTCGCTACGAGCTCGCCTTCGATCAGCCGCGCGCAGAAGACCACGAGTTCGCGCAGCACGGGGTACGGCTGCTTCTCGATCCCAAGAGCGCCCTGCACCTCAGTGGATCGGTACTCGACTACGCCGACGATCTCAACGCCAGCGGCTTCCAGATCCAGAACCCGAACGCCTCGACGACGTGCGGCTGCGGAGAGAGCTTCGCCGTATGAGTCTCTGGCCGAAAGCCCGAGCAGCGAAAGAGGATCCGCGCAGGGAGCCCGCCGATCCGCCCTGCCCTTCCGAGACCGCCGTCCTCGAGGCCCTGCGTCCGATCGTGGATCCCGACTTCGGACGCAGCATCGTCGATCTCGGCTTCGTCAAGAACATCGCGATCGACGGATCTCGGGTCGCGTTCGAGATCGAACTCACGACGCCTGCTTGTCCCGTCAAGGCCGAGTTCGAGAAGGCAGCCCACGATCGGGTTTCCGCCCTACCGGGCGTCTCCGGGGTAGAAGTTACCATGACGGCGAATACACGGGGCCGCCGCTCTGCGCCCTCGGCGCCAGCCTCCGAGGTGCTGCCCGGCGTTCGGAACATCATCGCCGTGGCGTCTGGCAAGGGCGGCGTCGGCAAGAGCACGACCGCCGTGAATCTGGCTCTTGCCCTTCAGGCAAGTGGTGCCCAAGTGGGCCTCATGGATGCCGACGTCTACGGCCCGTCGCTTCCACTGCTCACCGGCGTGAGGGGCCGTCCGCGGGTGGAAGAGCGTCGCATCTTCCCCCACGAGGCACACGGGCTTCGGCTCATGTCGATCGGTTTTCTCACGACGGACGATTCGCCCGTTATCTGGCGCGGGCCCATGGTGCACGGCCTCGTGCGTCAGTTCCTGACCGACGTCGAATGGGGAGAGCTCGACTATCTGGTCATCGACATGCCGCCCGGGACGGGCGACGCGGCCCTGACCTTGACCCAGCAGGCGCCACTCTCGGGCGCGGTGATCGTCACCACTGCGAACGAGCTCTCCCTGATCGATGCGCGAAAGGGCCTAAAGATGTTCGAGAAGGTGCAGGTCCCCATCCTCGGCATCGTGGAGAACATGGCGTACTTCACGCCCCCGGATCTTCCCGACCGACGCTACTACGTCTTCGGCGAAGGCGGCGCGCGGCGGGCGGCTCACGAGCTCCACGTGGACCTGCTGGGCGAGGTTCCGATCGACTCCCGAATCGTCTCTGGAGGCGACGCCGGACGCCCGATCCTCCTGGAGGCACCGGACTCGCCGGCGGCGCAAGCCATCGCTGAGATCGCGGAGAAGCTCGTCCGGAAGCTAGCGGTTCTTGCGGAGAGCTCGCTTCCCCTGGCCGACGCCAACATCACCTGGGTCGAGTGATCGGAAGCTCATCCGGACGCCGTTGCCTGCCTCACGACCGGTAGACGCCCCATCCTGGGTCGCCCTCGAAGGAGCAGACCCCAAGCTCGAGCTCGCCGCAGTCGACCGGCTTCTCGCGCGCGGCCAGCACGCGATCGTCACGGCCACGCTCGGTGGCGACGCCGTCGCCCTCGGTCGCTTTCAGCGGCGGCGTAGTGACGAGCCATTGCGGCGCTGGTGCGGCGGCCGCGCCACGCGCTACGGGGAGGGCGTTCTCTCGCTCAGCATCATCGCACCAGGCAGTTCGACCCAGCTTCGGGGCGAGCAGATCTTGCGCCGACACGCGCAGCGCGTCGTGCGCGCGCTCAATGCACTCGGAGTGCCGGCCGCCTATCCCGGACGAGACTTCCTCACAGTGGCTGGACTTCGAGCCGGCACCGTCTCGCTCGAGAAGATCGAGGAGGGATCGACCCTCTTCCAGACGCTCCTCGCTGTCGACGGCCGAGAGCTGTTCGTTCACCCGCCCCCCGAGTTCCCTGGACTACCGCCCTACCCTCCCTCGGGCCCGCTGGGGTCCGACATCGGTCCACGCCTCGCCGAGACCCTGGTTCCTGCGCTTGCGCCCGAAGCAGAACCCGGAAACCCGACGGGCGGCAGCGACCACACGACACCCGAGCCAACGATCGCGGGACTCGTGAGCGCCGGCCCGGCCGAGGTCCCCATCGGCGAACTCGAAGCGTGGGTGGCGCTCGATCCTCAGGGACGCCTCTCGACGGTACGAGTCCTGGGCGATTGGATCGCGAGCTCCGCCGATGTGGACCAATTCGAGCGAGCGCTTGTGGGAAGGACGCCGACCGACGCGTCCTTGACCCCGCTCGTAAAGCGCTGGCTGTCGCTCCCGGGCGCGATCCACGTGGGCGTGACGGAGCCCGAACCGATCCTCCGCGCGATCGTCGAGAGCGCGCGGCTCGCCCGTGCCCACACGCTGGAGCCCGCCTAGCGACCTCGATCCCTCAGCGTTCCGACTCGCTGTAGCCAACCCAGGCGCGAAGCTGCGCCACGGGCGTGCGGTGCAGGAATTCGCCGGCCTGTTCATTCCCTCCGTGGTCGCGGATCGTCCGCACCAGGTTCACCAGCACGTGAGGCAAGTCCTCCTCGGGAACGCGGGAGTAGAGCGGCTTGGCGATCCGCGTCCCCGCGCGGGATCCACCGACCTGAATCACGTGATCGTTCTTCCCGTAACCGATGATGCCGATCTCCGCAGTCGGAGGGCGTGAGCAGGAGTTCGGGCAACCCGCCACGCGGATCACGACGTCGACGTCTCCGAGGCCCGCCTGCTCGATCGCCTCCAAGTATCCGGGGAGAACACGCTCCGCGTCGGTCATCGCGAGCCCACACGTAGGCTTCGCGGGACACGCGAGGGCCTGCTGTCGCACGGGAGAGAGCGCGTGCGAAGGCGCCACGCCATGGCATTCAAGCTGCCGATCCACCCAGGCCCGTTGGTCTCCCGGAACGTGACAGATCAGGAGATCCTGGTTGGGCGTACAGCGAATCGCGATCCGCAGCTCCGAGACGAGAGTCCGTACGGCAGACCGCAGGCGCACGTCCCCCTCGTCCTTGAGCCGCCCGGACAGCAGATGAAGGCCCAGGAAGTAACGATCGCCGTCGCCCGCTTCGGGGTGCCAGCCGAGCCAGAACCGATTCGGCGGAAGCGGCTGGGGATCGGCATCGCTCAGCGCGATGTTGAACCGGTCGCGGAGCTCCGCCCGCACGCGTTCGACGCCCAGGCGGCGGATCGTGTACTTCCAGCGCGCCTGCTTGCGGTCCTTTCGCTCCCCGTGCTCCTTCTGCAGGATCGCGATCGCCTTCACTGTTTCGACGACCTGCCGCCGCGGCACCTGCCCCAGGTACAGGCCCAGGAGTTGCATCGTCTTCGGGAGGTTGTGCGTGATGCCCAGTCCACCGCCGCTGTACAGGTCGTACTGCTCCGCGTGCCCCAATCCGTCCACGATCGGCCGGAAGCCCACGTCCTGGGTCAGGACGTCGATCGAGTTGTCTAGCGGATGGGCGATGCCCACCTTGAACTTCCGCGGCAGGTGGTGAGCCCCGTAGATCGGCTCGTCGGTGGTGACAGGCCGCATGCGCTGCTCTTCCTCATCTTGCAGGAAGACCTGGTAGTACGACGACGCCCCGGCTCGCGGCGCCAGCTCGGCGGCGATTCCGAATGCGAGCTCCCGTGAACGGAGCGGACAATCCCTGTGCAGGTCGTCGATCGGGCTGCACATGGTGTTGCGATTGACGTCGCCGCACGCACCCAACGTCGTCAGGGTCAGGTCCTGCGGGTCATAGGTCTGATTGAACTCTCGGATCAAGGGTCCCAGCTGCTTGGCCGTCACGTGGTGGAACTGCAGTCCTTGGCGACTCGTCACGCGGATCGTCCCGTCGGCGAAGCGCTGCGCCGCTGCGTCCAGTGCCATCCACTGTGCGGAGGAGAACTCCCCGCCGGCGGGCACCTTGACGCGCACCATGAAGATGTACTCACCCGTCTTCCGGCTCTCGAGCCGCTCCTGCTGCTTGTAGATGCCGAAGTGCTTGGAGATCTCCTTGGCATCGTTGCTCAGGGTGGCCGCGTCACCGCGGGTCAGGGCATCGATCTCGGAAGCGAAGGAGTGGCCTGCTTCGCCCCCCACCCAGAAGAGGCCCGCACTCTGGGCCTTGAGCCGTTCGACCTTCGACATCTCGGAAAGGCCAGCGGTCTCGAGCGTGATGGCGTCGTCGGTCGGCTTCCGGGCCATGCGGATCCGACCTCAGCGCCCGCCGGAAGACGAACGTCTTCCGTGGCCGCCTCCCGAGCGCGCAAGCGCCCGCTCCGCCCGGCGCAGCAGGACCTGCATCTCGCGACCGGTCTGCAGGTCGCCGGTGTTGCGCGCGACCTCACAACCCCCTTCCAGGACGCCTCGCGCCTCACCGTCTTTCCCTGCGACCAGCAAGGATCGGCCGAGCTCTCGATAGGCGGCCGTGTAGTCCGGGCGAAGCTCGAGCAGCCGACGCAGCTCACGCTCCGCCTCTACGGGCTGTCCCAGCTCGAGGAGCGCCTTGCCGAGGCCGAACAACGCCACGTCATCGGTGGGTTCCGAAACCAGGACTGCGCGGAAGGCCGCGATGCGCTGTTCCAGGACTTCGGGAGGAGACTTCTTCACGAGCGCTCCACCTGCGCTCACGTCCCGCAGAACGTCTGCCGCACGACCTCGTGCGGCTCCGGTGGCCGCGCGTACTCGGCCAGGTCGGGGTGGTCCTCGTAGGGACGCGTCACCACGGCCAAGAGATCGTCGAGGGGCTGCAGGTCCTGCGCATCGGTGGCCGCGTCGATCGCCTGCTGCACGCGGTGATTGCGCGGGATGAAGGCCGCGTTGACGGCGCGCATCTCGCGTCGGCGCACCGTCTCGTCGCGGCCCTCGACGGCCAGGCGTTCGCGCCACTTGCGGGCCCAGGTGTCGAAGCCCAGCGGATCGGCGAACAGCGCGCGCACCTCCGCATCCGCGGCCGGGTGGGTGGAGGCGACGTCGGACAGGCGGCGGAAGGTCAGCGTGAAGTCGGCCTGCTGCTCCGCCATGCGCTCGAGCAGATCCGCCGCGAGCCCGAGGTCGCCATCGCGTTCCTCGACCAGGCCGAGCTTGCGCCGCAGTCCGGTGTGGTAGCTCGCCTCGAAGCGGGCTGGGTAGGCATCGAGGGCCGTACGGGCGGCGTCGATGGCCTCCTCCTGCGTCTCGCCCACGAGCGGTAGCAGGGTCTCGGCGAACCGAGCGAGGTTCCAGTGCCCGACCCGTGGCTGCTGGTCGTAGGCGTAGCGCCCACCATGGTCGATCGAGCTGTAGACGGTCGCGGGGTGATAGCTGTCCATGAAGGCACACGGGCCATAGTCGATGGTCTCGCCAGCGATCGACATGTTGTCCGTGTTCATGACGCCGTGGATGAAGCCCACCAGCATCCACCGCGCGACGAGGTCCGCCTGGCGGTGGATCACCTCGTCAAGGAGCGCGCGATAGGGGTTGACGGCCCCCGCGGCTTCCGGGTAGTGGCGCTGGATCACGTAGTCGGCCAACGTGCGCACCGCGTCCGTCTTCCCGCGGCGAGCGAAGTACTCGAACGTGCCGACGCGCACGTGACCCGCCGCGACGCGGGTGAGGATCGCACCGGGCTCGGCGCGCTCGCGCTGGACCACCTCGCCCGTGGCCACCATGGCCAGCGCCCGCGTCGTCGGGATGCCCAGCCCGGCCATGGCCTCGCTGACGATGTACTCGCGCAGGACGGGCCCGAGCA
>JANQFA010000064.1 GCA_028278065.1 Myxococcota bacterium | reverse complement strand
GCACGCCGTGGGGCTCCCCGCCGAGGTGGTGCACGGCACGCGCATGCACGTCGGGCAGGGGATCTCCGGGCACGTCGCGCGCACCGGCGAGGCCCTCCTCGTCGCCGACGTGGAGCGCGACCCCCGCTTCGAACGGCGCAACCACGAGCGCTACTACACGCACTCCTGCATCTGCGCCCCGCTGGTCGACCAGGGGCGCGTGCGCGGGGTCCTCAACGTCAACAACAAGCGCACCCGGGTGGCCTTCGGGGAGACCGACCTGCGCCTCCTCGGCGCCATAGCCACCCACGCCGCCATGGCGCTTCGCAACGCCGATCGCTACGAGGAGATGCTCGAGCGCGCCCAGCGCGACGCCCTGACCGGTCTCGCCAACCACGGCCACTTCTGGAACGTGCTCGAGACCGAGGTGCAGCGGGCCTCGCGCTACGGCAGACCGCTCTCGCTGGTGATGGTGGACGTGGACCACTTCAAGGCGTTCAACGACGAGCGCGGACACCTGGAGGGCGACGACGCCCTGGCCAACGTGGCGCGCTCGATCGCCGAGCGCTCGCGGGTGCACGACCTGCCCGCCCGGTACGGGGGCGAGGAGTTCGCCGTCCTGCTGCCCGAGACCGACGCGTCCGGAGCCGCCGCATTCGCCGAGAAGATCCGGGCGGCGGTCGAGGCGCTCGGCATCGAGAGCCCGATCGGCGACGGCGTGCTCACCGTCAGCGTCGGCACGAGCACCCTGCCCGGCGACGAGGTCGACGCATCGACGCTGGTGCACCGCGCCGACGAGAATCTCTACGACGCCAAGGCGAGCGGACGCAACCGCGTGGCTTCATGATCGTGCGCGGCCGGGCTGGAAGTCCGGCGCCGCCATCTCGAAGCCTTCGAACTCGAACGCCGGCGACACCGTGCACCCCACCAGGGTGAAGGCTCCCAGGCTGCGCGCACGCTGCCAGGCGCCGGGCGGGATGATGCGCTGCGGTTCCTCGCCCGAGTCGAGATCGGTCCCCAGCCGCACGACCTCTTCGGGACCGCCCTCCGGCGCGATGCCCAGCTCCAGGGGTGCGCCGGCATAGTGGTGCCAGATCTCCGTCGCGTCGACGCGGTGCCACGCCGAGACCTCGCCCCGGCGCAGCAGGTAGTAGATGGCGGTGCCGGCGCCACGGCCGCCGCGCGGGTCGCGATGACGCCACGTCTCGCGAAAGTGACCGCCTTCGGGATGCGGGGCGAGCCCGAGTCGGCGGATCCAGTCCTCGCCGCTCACTGCGGGGCCGCGACGGCCACGGGCTTCTCGAGCCCCGGCGTCGGGGTGGCAGCGCCGCGCGGTGCCTCCAGGGTGATCGCGAAGCGCGCGGCCTCGCCGACCGGCAGCGCGGGCCGCAGCAGCACCTCCAGCGGACCCGCCTCGCCGTAGGCGTCGAACACGGCGGCCGGCACGAAGCGCTCCTCCCCACCCGCATCGACCACCCACGCCTGGTAGCGACGCGCGCTCGGATCGTTGGCTGCCAGCCCCTCCACCTGGAGGACCCCGGCGTTGCGGGAGGGGCTCCAGGTGAGCGTACCCTGGAGGGCGTCCGCGTCGCGGCCGGGCCCGGCCGCAACCGAGAGCGTGATCGCATCGGGCGCGCGCAGGACGTCCGCCGCCGGCGCGCCCACTCCCGAGAGGCGCGCGGCGATCCAGAGCAGGACCAGGATCCCGGCGAGGATCCAGCCCGCCAGGGCCATCGGACCGTCGACGCCCGCCACGCGCAGACGCCGCACGGCCGCGAGGCCGGGGTGGGTCCGGGTCGCATCCGCCGCGGGGGCAGGATGAGCCCGGGTCGCATCCGCCGCGGGGGCGAAGAAGGGGCCGGTCTCCGGTCCCGCGGCCGCCGGCTCCGGGGCCGGCAGATCGGCCGCTGGCGCAGCGGCCCGGGCGGTCGCGGCGGCGCGCCGCGGCGCAGGGCGTGCCGCGCTCTTGGGTGCGGCTTCCGCCGCGGCACGCATTTCCAGGTCGGCCACGACGGCGCGTCGCAACGCGGCGGAGAGCGGCCGATCGGGCGGAGGCGAGAGCGCCAGGTCGATCTCGGCGGCGGCGCGGTCCAGAGCCTCGTCGTCCAGATCCGGAAGGGAGCCGACCAGACCCGCCAGCTCCGCCGCACGCCCCGGGGTGAGGCCTTCGAGGGCGCGGTCCGCCAGCAGCGCCAGCAGGTGCTCGAGGTCCGGCGCGGACTGGGTGCTCACGCGCGCGCCCCCCCGTGCAGGGCCTCGCCCACCCGCACCAGCGCGCGGCGCGCTCGCTCGCGGACCTCCACCGCAGGGACGCCCAGCTCGGAGGACACCCCGGCGACGGTCTGGCCGCCGGCGACGATGCGCTCGAGCACGTCGCGCTCCCCGGGCTCGAGTCCGGCCAGCGCCCGCGCCACTCCCGCCGCGGGCCCGAACAGGTCTGCCTGGGTGGCGGACACGACTGCGGCGCTCCCCGCGCCCCGCGGCGCCCCGCCCTCCATGCGCGCCCGCGCTCGGCGATCCAGGAGCCAGCGTCGCGCGACCTGCACCGTGAGCTTCTCCTCCTCGGGGGCCTCGGGCCTGCGCCTCGCACCCTCGGTCCACAGGCGCCGGAAGATCGCGCGCACCGCCCTGTCCGCCTCGTCACCCTCGAAGCCGAAGCGTCGCACGAGCGCGGCCACGCGCGGTCCCAGCCGTTCCAGACAGGCGTCGACTGCGGCGCGATCGCCCTCGGCAGCGCGCACGAGCAGAGGCTGACGGTCGTCCTGGCTCGAGGATCGGGACATGCGACAGACCCCCCGGCTGCCGTCACGGGCCCGAGTCTACCCCGCTGCGCGGTACGCAGCCATTTCGGGCGGCTCGCGGTGCGGATGGGCGGGCTCCCTCGGGTGTCGCCCGGTATCATCCGCGCCCGAACCGGACAGCCGGAGGCCCCATGCCGCTCGACCCGCAGGCGAAGCTCGTTCTCGACAACCTCCCCGACGATCTCCTGGACATCGAGAACACGACCCCGCTCGAGCTCCGCAAGATGTACGAGGGCCATACCGAGCTCCCCTTTCCCAAGGAGGAGGTCGCCTCGATCGAGGATCGAGTGATCCCCGGGCCCGACGGCGACGTGCCCGTCCGCATCTATCGACCCGCGTCGGACGAGCCCCGCCCCGCCGTCGCCTTCTTCCACGGCGGTGGCTGGGTGATCGGGAACCTGGAGACCCACGACGGCATCGCCCGCAAGCTGTGCAACGCGAGCGGCAGCGTGCTGGTGTCCGTGGACTACCGCCTGGCGCCGGAGAGCCGCTTCCCCGCCGCCGCGGAGGACTGCCTCGCGGCGACGAGCTGGACGGCCGCCAACGCGGCGGAGCTGGGCGCCCGGCCCGGACCCATCGCGGTGGCCGGCGACAGCGCGGGCGGCAACCTGGCCGCGGTGGTGTCCCTCATGGCGCGCGATCGCCGCGGCCCGGAGATCGGCTTCCAGCTCCTCGTCTACCCGGTGGTCGACTGCGACTTCGAGCGCCCGTCCTACCGGGAGAACGCCGAGGGCTACATGCTCACCCGGGACGTGATGCGCTGGTTCTGGGACCAGTACGTTCCCGAGCCCGGCGAGCGGCGCCACCCGTACGTCAATCCGCTGGCCGCCGAGAACCTGGCCGACCTGCCGCCGGCCCTGGTCTTGACCGCGGAGTTCGACCCGCTGCGCGACGAGGGCGAGGCCTACGCCGCCGCCCTCGCAGCCGCCGGGGTACCGGTCACCTGCACGCGCTACGACGGCATGATCCACGGCTTCTTCTCCTTCGCCGACTTCGTCGACGCGGCGAAGCGGGCCGTGGCCGAGTCCGCCGGGGCCGTGCGCGCCGCTATCGGCTGAGCAGGTCGCGGGCGATGGCCCGGATCTGGATCTCGTCGGTTCCGGCGTAGATCTGCAGCACCTTGGCGTCGCGGGCGAGCTGCTCCACCTGGTACTCGGCCATGTAGCCGTTGCCGCCGTAGATCTGCACGGCCTCCATGGCCACCTCGGTGGCGGCCCGCGCCGAGTAGAGCTTCATGGCCGAGGCCTCGGCAAAGGTCATGCTCTTGCCCTGGGCGGAGAGCTCGATGGTGCGGAAGACCAGGTTCTGGATGTTCATCCGCGCCACCTCCATGCGAGCCAGCTTCTCCTGGATGAGCTGGTACTCGCCGATGGGCTGGTCCCACTGGACGCGCTCCTTGGCGTACTCGAGCGACAGGTCGAGACACTGCTCCACGATCCCGAGGGCCATCGCCGCAACGCCGGAACGCTCCGTCTGGAAGGACTCCTTGGCGCCCTCGCGCCCGGCTCCCTTCTTGCCCTCGAGCGTCTTCTCGCCGCCGAGCAGGCGGTCCATGCCGCAGCGCACGTCGGAGAGGAAGAGCTCGCCGGTGGGCGAGGAGTGGAGGCCCATCTTCTTCATGGGCTTCGTCTGCTCGAGCCCGGGCATGCCCTTGTCGAGCACGAAGTGGAGGATCTTGCGGTCGCGCGGGTCGACGCCCTCCTCCTCGAGCTTGCAGATGAAGACGATGGTGTCGGCGAAGGGGCCGTTGGTGATGAAGGTCTTGCTGCCGTTCAGCACGAACTCGTCACCCTCACGCCGTGCGCTCGACTTCATGCCCCCGAAGGCGTCCGAGCCGGAGCCCGGCTCGGTGATCGCCCAGGCGCCGATCTTGTCCAGGGTCAGGAGATCCAGGCCCCAGCGCTCCTTCTGGGCGACGGTCCCCTTGCTGTTGATGGCCGCGGCGGCCAGGCCCACCGACACGCCCATGGCGGTCACCATGCCGGGGCAGTAGCGGCAGAGCTCGATGATCGGGATCAGGGACATGGCGGCGGAGTCGCCGGTGCCGTCGCCGCTGCGCTTCTTCGCCTCCTGCGGCGGGATCTCGCCGGACTCGGCCAGCTTGGCCTTCTCGATCTGGCGCTCGAAGCGCGCGCGGGCCATCTCCCCCATGCCGAAGGTGGCGTACAGCTTGCGGAGGATGTCGTAGGGCGGTGTGTCGCCGTGCTCCAGCTCTTCCAGGTTGGGGACGATCTCGTCCTGCACGAAGCGCTGGACGGCCTCGCGGATCATCTGGTGCTGCTCGCTCCACTCGATCATCGGGGGTCTCCTTCCGCCTCCGGACCGCCGCCGGGGCGGCCGGATTCTCGCGGCCGGGGCGGCCGGCTGCCAGCCCGAGCCCCGCCGGCGGGGTTCGGGTAGTCTCCCGCGGGGACGTGGAGGCTCCGTGAACCCGAGCGCCACCCAGCGCTTCCGACGCGTGACCGCCGCCGTGGCCGTGGCGTGGGCGCTGCTCGCCGCAGTGTTCTGCCTCGGCGCGCAGCTCCTCTGGAAGCCGACGCTGGTACCGCCCATCAGCTACTCGGTGCTGGCCGGGGTGACCACCGTCCAGTGGACCTCGCCCGCGGCGCGCGCCGCGGGCGTGGAGCCGGGAGCTCGCGCCCTCTCCGTGGACGGTGAGCCGGTCGTACGCTGGATGAGACGACAGGCGCTGGTCCCCGGGCAGGCGAATCGCTGGGTCTTCGAGACCCGCGAACGGGAGGAGCTGGAGGTCTCCCTCGAGCCCATCCCGCCGGAAGAGGCGCCCAACCTGATCGAGGTGCCCCTCTTCGTGGCGCTCCTCTTCGCCGGCGGCGTGTACCTCTTCGTCGGTCTGCTCGTCTGGCGACTCAAGCCGGAGCGGCCCGAGTCGTGGGCGTTCCTGCTCTTCAGCTGCTTCCTCGCCGTCCAGTTCTTCGGCTCGATCCTGACGGATTCCCAGCCATCCGGCTATCAGCGCCTGATGTTCAACATGGGCGCCCTCGGCGCGGCGACCTTCCATTTCTTCACCCTGTTCCCGACCGAGCCGGACTTCGTGGTGCGGCGACGCCGGGTGCGCCTCATCCCGTGGCTGATCGCGGCGACGATCGGCGTCGCGGCCGCATTCGAAGATGCCCTGGGACTGCCGCCCGGGCCGATCGGCGCGAGTGCCTTCTACTTCGCGGTCGGAATGTCCCTTCTGTCCCTCGCGATCCTCTCGCGGACGCGCCTGCAGCTCTCGGACGAGGCGGTCATCCAGCGCACCGACATCGTGCTGGCGGGCTTCGTCGCGAGCTTCCTCCCCGTGATCGGCACCCTGATGGCCCAGATCGTCTTCCGGCTCTCCCTGCCGCTCTATCCGGTCCTGCTCTGGTTCGCCGTCTTCCCGCTCACCGTGGCCTACGGCATCCTGCGTCGCGATCTCTTCGACATCCGCCTGGCGGCGCGCTCCTCCGCCGTCTACGGCATCGTCACCCTCGGCATCACCGGCCTCTTCGCCTCCCTCGTCGCCTTCGCGGATCTGGTGGTCTGGCGCTGGAACGTGGACGCCCGCTCTCCCCTTTTCTCGGTGGGCTTCCTCTTCTTCGCGATCCTCCTCTTCAACCCCCTGCGCAACCGACTGCAGACCCTCGTCGACCGCACCTTCGACCGCGACCGCGCCCGCTACCGCGAGGCGGTGCGCGAGATCTCCGAGGCGATGGTGTCGATGCTCTCGATCAAGGAGGTGGTGGACCGCATCCTCGCCGCGCTCACCCAGACCATGGACGTCGACCGCGCGGTGGTGCTCCTCCTCGACGACGATCGTCGCACCCTCACCGTCGCGGCCCACCAGGGCGACTGGGAGGAGGACGTGCTCGAGGGGGGCATCGCCGCCGACCACCCCATCGTGAAGCAGCTCTGGATGCGACGCGACGAGCTGGCCCGCGCCGACTTCACCGACGAGCCCGATCCGGAGACCCGCGACGCCTGCCAGGAGGTCTTCGACATCCTGGAGGTACGTCTGCTGGTTCCCATCCTCTTCGGCGTCGACCTGATCGGCGTGATCGCGGTCGGGGGCAAGGTCTCCGGAGAGCGGCTCTCTCCCGACGACCGGCAGCTCCTGCGCACGCTGGCCAACCAGAGCTCCATCGCGATCGAGAACGCCAAGGCGTTCGACGAGATCGCCCAGCTGAACGAGAACCTCGAGGCGCGCGTCGAGGAGCGTACCGAGGAGCTGCAACGCACGCAGGCGCAGCTCGTGCAGAACGAGAAGATGGTCTCACTCGGCCAGCTGGTCGCCGGCATCGCCCACGAGCTGAACAACCCGATCGGCTTCGTCCACGCCAACCTCCAGCTCATGCAGGGCTACGTGGACAAGCTCCTCGCGAAGGTCCCCGCGGACGATCCCCAGGTGGCTCGCGCCCAGGAGGCACTCCACAAGCTCTTCAACCGCAGCCGCGAAGGCACCCAGCGCGTGAAGCAGATCGTGGCCGACCTGCGTGCCTTCTCGCGCCTGGACCAGGCGGAGGTGCAGGAGGTGGACCTCCACGAGGGGATCGACCGCACCCTCTCGCTGATGGAGCCGCGCCTGAAGGAGGGCGTCGAGGTCGAGCGCGACTACGGCGACCTGCCCCCCGTGCGCTGCTACGCCGGACAGCTCAACCAGGTGTTCATGAATCTGCTGATGAACGCCTGCGACGCCCTGGACGGCAGTGGCGCGATCCGCATCAGGACCCGGGCCCACGCCACCGGCGTGCGCCTCGAGTTCTCGGACGACGGTCCCGGCATCCCCGCGGCGATCCGGAATCGACTGTTCGAGCCCTTCTTCACCACCAAGGAGGTCGGCAAGGGCACGGGACTCGGACTCTCACTCTCCCACGGGATCGTCCAGCGCCACGGCGGATCGATCCGCGTCGAGGAGTCGGACCGCGGAGGCGCCCTCTTCGTGATCGACCTGCCCTTCGACGCGGCGCCGGAAGCGCCGCTCTGAGCCGACGCGCGCCGGCCTCGAACAGGCCGGTCAGAAGCGGACGCCGACATGCAGGGTGGTGTCGAAGGCGTCGAGCCCCTGCCCGGACACCAGGGTGTCGAAGCCGAGCCCCACCTCCACGCAGGCACAACGGGCGAACGCCGCCACGACGCCCACGCCGAGCTTTCCGAAGTCGCGCTCGGGGACGCTCGTGGGGACATGGAAGTCGGAGAAGTAGCCGCTCGCGACGCCCACCGGCACGCTCGTACCGTCGAAGAGCTCATGGTACCAGTCGCCCCGCAGCTGCGGGCGGAGTCGCAC
Organism: Myxococcota bacterium; assembly: GCA_028278065.1. Taxonomy (GTDB): domain Bacteria; phylum Myxococcota_A; class UBA9160; order UBA9160; family JAFDET01; genus JAFDET01. The sequence continues at coordinate 8,757 of JANQFA010000064.1, read as the reverse complement.
CGACCCCGCGGAGAGCTGCCACGCCACGCGGAGCCCCAGCGCCGTCCGCAGCGACTCCGGGACCTGGCTGCCGACCGTCAGGTCCAGCGCACCGGCTCCGCTCTCCTCATACCCGTTCACCGAGAGGCGCGAGTACTGCACGGCGAAGCGCGGCGCCACCACGAAGTGGGATCCGGAAGACGGACGCCACTCGTAGCTGGCCCGCGCGAAGCTCGTGAGCTGATGGGCGTCCGTATCGAACGCCGCCGTGGTGGCGAATCCGCTCGGCATCGCGACACGCCGCCCGCCCGAGTAGTCGCGGTGCGTGTACCAGGCCGATCCTGCCAGCCGGATGCCGCAGTCACAGCCCCAGCTTCCGTAGAAGCCCGCGGAGGGGTCGTTGCTCCGGAAGTCGCTTCCGTAGACATCGAGATGGCTCGCGCTGGTGCGTCGATAGCCGGCGAAGACCCCCGCCAGGCCGCGCTCCCCGAATCGGCGATCGAGGCCACCGAACGCGCCGTAGTTCACCCAGAGCTGGTCGGCGCGATCCGAACGGGTGCCGACGGCCCGGGCGAAGGCCCTCCACGGGGAATCCGGCTCTTCCCCCGTGCCGGAAGCCTCTGCTTCGCCCTCGTGTCGGTCGTCCAGATAGTCCTGGAGCTTGTTGGCGAGGAAGGTCTCCGTGCCGAAGGCCACGTCGGAGAAGCCCTGGAAGACCGTCGCCCCACTGAACGAGGCCAGGGCCCCGTGCACCGACTCCCGATCTTCCACCGCGGAGAGGCCGGCCAGGAAGAAGATCTCGGGACCGAAGGTGTGGGGTGCTGCCCAGTCGATGCTGTATCCCACCTCCTCGAAGCCGGAACCCTGTGCGAGCTCCTCGTAGGAGACGATCTCCTTCACGACGAGTCGGTCGAAGCCGCTCACCCGCAGCTTCGGCCCCAGGTCGAGAACGCCGCCGCCGAGCTTCCTCGACGAGAGCTTTCGCTTGATGGAGAGCGGAACGCCCTTGAGCCCGTCGAGTACGAGGGTGCCCCCGCCACCGAGGACCGGGCCCACCCAGGTGCCGACTCCCGAGAGAGCCAGCGTGTCGTCCGGACCGACCGGGAGGGGAGCCGGCCCACTGAAGCGCACCAACCCGTGCACGCTGGAGTCCGAGAGCCTGGCCCAGCTCCGTGGCAGGCCGGCGCCGCCTCCGGCTGCCGGACCGTCTCCGAACAGAGCCCCGATCGCGACGTAGTTGTAGGAGACGGACGAGACCGGCACCTCCGCGAATATCGCCAACAGGTCCGCGACCGAGAGGATCCGCGGGTGCCCGAGCCTCTCCCCGAAGTCACCCGTGAAGTCGCCCACGCTCTCGGCGCCACCCACCGCATTGTTCAGGAACTCGCTGAAATAGGGGACGCCATCCACCGCCGGGTCCCGCGTCACGCCCGGGCCGAATACGACGCCATCGTTGTGGACGGCGAAACGCTGCCCACCGGCGATCGCGGGCTGCGGAAGCGTCAGCAGAAGGGCGAAGATCCCGATCAGACGCATCATCGAGTATCGTCCTACGTGCCGGGCTGGAACGCAATGCGACTTCCCGAACGCGCGGCCCCGGCGCTTCGCGCGACGCGCCCGGGACCCGTGGCGATGCGCAAGTCGTTGATCGCGTAGACGAATCTGCGTCGGCAGGCGATGCGCTCCAGCGCGCGTGTCCTATGATTGGGCCCCCATGAGCGGCTCCGGTTCGCGCGTCCGTTCCATCGATCCCGCCACGCTCCCGAAGCACTTCGACCCCGCCGAGGCCGCCGCCCGCTGGGGCGAGGCCTGGGAGAAGGCGGGCGTCTACGCGTGGGACCCGCAGGGCACCCGCGAAGAGACCTTCGTGATCGATACGCCGCCGCCCACGGCCTCGGGCAGCCTCCACATGGGGCACATCTTCAGCTACGTCCATACCGACATCATCGCGCGACAGCGGCGCATGCTCGGGCTCAACGTGTTCTATCCCCTCGGCTGGGACGACAACGGCCTGCCCACCGAGCGGCGCGTGCAGGACTACTTCCACGTGCGCTGCGATCCGACCGTGCCCTACGACCCGGACCTGCAGGTGGAGCCCGCCACGGCGAAGATCCGCAAGGGCCGTGCGCGGCTGGTCTCCCGGGAGAACTTCATCGCGCTCTGCGACCAGGTGACGGTGATGGACGAGGAGGCCTTCCGCGACTTGTGGCGGCGCGCGGCCCTCTCGGTGGACTGGAGTCTCGAGTACGCCACCATCGACGACCACTGCCGCCGCCTCGCGCAGCTCTCGTTCCTGGATCTCTTCGCGAAAGGCCACGTCTACAACACCTACGCCCCCACCATGTGGGACGTGGACTTCCAGACCGCCGTGGCCCAGGCGGAGGTGGAGGACCGGGACCTGCCCGGCGCCTACCACCGGATCGAGTTCGGCGTGGAGGACTCGGAGCGGAGCTTCACGATCGCCACCACGCGCCCCGAGCTGCTGGCCGCCTGCGTCGGCGTGACCGCCCACCCGGAGGACGAGCGCTATCGCGACATCTTCGGCAAGCGCGCGGTCACCCCCCTGTTCCGGGTGCCGGTGCCGGTCTTTCCCTCGGAGATGGCCGATCCCGAGAAGGGCACGGGCATCCTGATGGTGTGCACCTTCGGCGACGCCACCGACGTCATCTGGTGGCGCGAGGAGGGCCTCGAGCTGCGCCAGCTCGTGGGCAAGAACGGGCGCCTCGCCGAGGTGACCTTCGGCGAAGAGGGCTTCGAGAGCCTCGACCCGGAGGCCGCCAACCGCTTCTACGCCGAGATCTCCGGCAAGACCGTGAAGCAGGCCCAGAAGCGGATGGTCGAGCTGCTGGGCGATCCCGACGGCAGCGCCACGGGAAACGGCGCGCCGCTCCGCGCGGATCCCGAAGCCATCCAGCATCCGGTCAAGTTCTACGAGCGCGGCGAGCGGCCCCTCGAGTACGTGCCTACGCGCCAGTGGTTCGTGCGCCTCCTCGACAAGAAGCAGGAGCTCCTCGCCAAGGGAGCCGAGGTGAAGTGGCACCCGCCCTTCATGCACGCCCGCTACGCCGACTGGACCGAGAAGCTGTCGCTCGACTGGTGCGTCTCCCGCCAGCGCTACTTCGGCGTCGCCATCCCCGTCTGGTACCCCCTCGATGGCGACGGGAACCCCGACCACGAGCGGCCCATCCTGGCCGACGCCGCGTCGCTTCCGATCGATCCCATGAGCACGCCGGCGCCGGGCTACGAGGAGAGCCAGCGGGACAAGCCCGGCGGATTCACGGGCGAAGCGGACATCTTCGACACCTGGTTCACCAGCTCGCTGACGCCGCAGATCGGCTCCCACTGGACGCTCGACCCGGACCGCCACGCGCGACTCTTCCCGACCGACATGCGCCCGCAGGCCCACGAGATCATCCGCACCTGGGCGTTCTACACGATCGCCAAGGCGATGCTCCACGAGGACGCGATCCCCTGGAAGCATGCGGTCGTCTCCGGCTGGATCCTCGACCCCGACCGCAAGAAGATGTCCAAGAGCCTGGGCAACGTGGAGACACCTCTGCCCTGGATCGAGAAGTACGGCGCGGACGCCTGCCGCTACTGGTCCGGCAGCGCGCGAGTGGGCGTCGACACCGCCTTCGACGAGAAGGTCCTGAAGATCGGGAAGCGTCTCGTCACCAAGATCTTCAACGCCGGGAAGTTCGTGCTCGCCCAGGAGGCCGAGACCCATCCGGTCTCGGCCGAGCTGGACCGGGCCTTCGTGGCCGAGCTGCGCGCGCTCGTCGAGCGGGCGACGGCGGCCTTCGACGAGTTCCAGTTCGCCCAGGCGCTCCAGGAGACCGAGACCTTCTTCTGGACCCGGTTCACCGACACCTTCCTGGAGCTCGCCAAGGGGCGCGCCCGCGGAGACGCTGCGGACGCAGCGGCCCAGGGCTCGGCGGTGGCGGCCCTGCGCCTCGGGCTCTCGGTGCTGCTGCGCCTCTTCGCTCCGACCATGCCCGCCATCACGGAGGAGGTGTGGTCCTGGGCGTTCGCCGACGAGACCGGCGAGCCCAGCATCCATCGCGCGCCGTGGCCCTCCGCGGCGGACTTCGACGGGATCGCCGGGCCCGACGAGGCCGCCAGCCTCGAGCGGGCCGTGGCCGCCTGGACGGCGATCAACAAGGCCAAGGCCGACGCGGAGGTCTCGTCGGGCCGCGAGGTCGAGAGCCTGACCCTGGCGGCGTCGGCCGACACGCTGGCCGGCCTGGCTCCCGTGCTGAGCGACGTGCTCGCCGCCGCCCGCGTGCACGGCCATACGCTGCGCGAGGACCCGACCCTCGAGGCCGACGCCTTCCGGGTCGAGGACGCGCACTTCGTCGAGCGGAGCTGAGCCGGTGGCGGACGGCCGCTTCTACATCACCACGCCGATCTACTACGTGAACGACGAGCCCCACATCGGGCACGTCTTCACGACCACCCTGGTGGACGTGGCCGCGCGGGCGCACCGCCTGGTGGGCGACGAGGTCTTCTTCCTGACCGGGACCGACGAGCATGCCAGCAAGGTGTCGGACGCGGCGCTCGAGCGCGGACTCTCGGCCCAGGAGTGGGCCGACGTCAACGCAGGCCGCTTCCGCGAGGCCTTCACCAGCTACCGCTTCAGCAATGACGACTTCATCCGCACCACCGAGCCGCGCCACACGGAGAAGGTGCAGGAGTACATGGCCGCGCTCCTCCGGTCGGGCGATCTGTACGAGGGCGAGTACGAGGGCTGGTACGACGCGGGCGAGGAGGAGTACGTCCCGGATGGACGAGCCCGGGAGCTCGACTACAAGTCGCCGATCAGCGGCCGTGAGCTGGTGCGGCGCAAGGAGACCAACTACTTCTTCCGGCTGTCCGCCTACGAGGACTTCCTCCTGGAGCTGCTCGACGAGAACCCCCGCCTCGTGCAGCCCGACGCGCGCCGCAACGAGGTGATCGGGCGCATCCGCGAGGGGCTCCAGGACGTGCCCGCCTCGCGAACGGGATCCTCGGACTGGGGCATCCCCTTCCCGGGAGATCCCGAGCACACCGTCTACGTGTGGATCGACGCCCTCTTCAACTACCTCTCGGTCGTGGACACCGATGCACGCCGCTCCCTGTGGCCTGCCGACGTGCACCTGATCGGGAAGGACATCCTCTGGTTCCACGCCGTCATCTGGCCCGCGGTGATCGCGGCGCTGGGGAAGTGCCCGGGCTACGAGTGGGTGACCCAGCCCGGGCTGATCTACGCCCACGGGTTCTGGATCAACGAGGGACAGAAGATGAGCAAGTCCCTCGGCAACTTCATCGACCTGGCGCAGCTCGACGGCTACGCGGAGCGCTTCGGCCTGGACGCCCTGCGCTGGTACCTGGTCACCCAGGGTCCGCTGGGCGCCAACGACAGCGACTTCGCCGAGGCGCGCTTCGTCGAGGTCTACAACGCCGACCTGGCCAACACCCTCGGCAACTGCATCAACCGGGTCACCAACATGACCGGCCGCTACCTCGGGGGCAGCGCCGCCGAGCCGGGCACGCACCCGGACTCGGGGGTGCTGGAACGCGCCGCCGGGGAGGCGGTGGCCCGCTTCACGGAGTCGCTGGATCGCTTCGCCCTCGCGGGCTGCGCCGGCGCGGGGATGGATCTGGTGCGGGAGGTCGACGCGGTGATCGAGCGCACGCGCCCCTTCGCCCTGGCCAAGGACGAGGCACGGGCGCCGGAGGTGGGCGCCATCCTCTACGACTGCGCCGAGGCCCTGCGCATCGCGAGCCTGCTGCTCTGGCCGGTGCTGCCCCAGCGCACCGAGGCCTTCTGGGAGCGACTCGGCGCGGCCGCGCCGCGCGAGTTCGGCGCGGCCGACACCCTGCGCTCCCAGGCAGCGTGGGGAGGCCTGGCACCCGGGACGCCGATCGCCAAGGGACCCGCCCTCTTCCCGCGCCATCAGGACTGAACCCGGGTCGCGTCCGCCTGGGGCGAATCGTCGCCGGGAGTGGTAGCCTGCCCAGCGACGGCCTCCCCGGGGGGTGGGCCCGCTGCGCCCCTTCACACCGGCGCACGAGGAGAAGCGGAATGGCCGACAGGCGAATCATCATCCTGGGCTGCGGCGGCTTCGTGGGAAGCCATCTCACCGAGCGACTCCTGGCCGACGGGCGTTTCGAGATCCACGGCTTCGACACGTCCGACACGAAGTGCAGCCACCTGCTCGGCGACAAGAACTTCCACTTCACCAAGAGCTACGTGGATGCGAGCAACACCGAGAAGATGCTGGGGGGAATCCTCGGCGACGCGGAGGCGATCTACTCGCTGGCCGCGGTCTGCAACCCGGCCCAGTACGTCGCCAACCCCGTCTTCACCATCAAGTCCAACTTCATCCACGCCTACTCGCTGGTGGACCTCTGCACCCAGCACGGCGCCTGGCTGATCCACACCTCCACCTGCGAGGTCTACGGGCGCACCGTCGCCAGCTATCTGCCGGACAACGACTACTCCAACCCGGACCTCTTCGAGCAGCGCGAGGACGAGACCCCGCTCGTGATGGGGCCCACGGTCAACCAGCGCTGGACCTACGCGGCCGCGAAGGCGCTCTTCGAGCGGTACATCTACGCCAACCACACCGAGAACGGTCTGCCCTTCACGATCATCCGGCCCTACAACTGGTTCGGCCCGCGCATGGACTTCATCCCCGGCCGCGACGGCGAGGGCGTACCCCGGGTGATGGCCTGCTTCATGAAGGCCCTTCTCGACGACCAGCCCCTGCAGCTGGTGGACGGCGGCAAGGCCTGGCGCACGATCACCTACATCGGCGACGCCGTGGACGCGCTCTCGAAGATGCTCGACGTCCCGAAGAAGGCCAAGAACACCTTCTTCAACATCGGGAACCGGGCCAACGAGGTGACCATCGAGGAGCTGGCCCACCTGATGCGCGACGTCTACGCCGAGATCACCGGAGACGACGCCTACAAGAGCCACCCGATCGAGTACGTCTCGGGCGAGAAGTTCTACGGCCCCGGCTACGAGGACTGCGACCGACGCGTCTGCGACGTCTCGCGCGCCGAGCGCCTGCTCGACTGGAAGGCCGAGGTCCCGCTGCGCGATACCCTGCGCAACACCATGGCCCACTTCCACGACCTCTACGGCCAGAAGTAGGCAGGCACGATCCCGGAGCTCAGCTCTCGGCTTCCGAAGCGAGGCGCGGGCCGTAGCGACCGAGCCGGTAGCGGACCATCACGCGCAGGCAGCGCAGGCCGTACCAGATCGGATTGAGGTGCGACTCCTCGTCGGCGTAGCGGGTGGGTATGCCCAGCTCGTCCACGACGAGACCGCGCGCCCGGGCCGACGCGATCACCTCCAGGTCGAAGTCGAAGTAGGTCGAGAGCTCGTCGAAGGGAATCGACGCCGCCGCCCTCCGGCTGTAGAGCATGAAGCCGGAGTGGTAGTCGGTCATCTGCAGGCCGAACGTCTTGTTCTCCATCCAGGTGAGGATGATTCCGGCCAGCCACTTGTACTTCGGCATCCCGCCTTCGAGTGCGGTGCCCTGCTTGTGGCGCGAGCCCTGCAGCACGTCTACGCCTCTGGACTCCATGTAGTCCACGAACTCCAGCACGTGCTCCGGCGGGTACTGCCCGTCCGCGTGCAGGCAGACGACGTAGCCGGCTTCGGTGTCCTCGACGCAGCGCCGCAGCCCCTCGCGCACGGCCGCTCCGTAGCCGCGGTTGGGCTGGCGCGAGACGAGACGGATCTTCGGGTTCCGCTCCCCCAACCTGCCGACGACGTCGTCGGTGTCGTCGGCACTGCCGTCGTTGATCACGAAGACCGTGTGCAGGTCCTCCCAGAGCTCCGGCGAGATGCGCTCGAAGACCGACGGCAGGGTGTGCGCGGCGTTGTACGAAGGGATGAAGATGGCGATGCGGCTCACGGTCGTGTCTCGTCCTTGTGCGGGTACTCGATCTTCGCCGGCCGGAGCCTGAGCGTTGCGGGGAGCTCCTTGCGGGGATCCAGGCTGCGCCGCACCGCGGCGATGTCGGCGTCCATCGCGCGGGCCTCCTCCGTCGCCAGCCCCTCGCCCGCGAAGCTCTGGGTGGCGGCGCGCTCGAGGCGCCAGAACTCGGGACCGTAGCGGTGAACCGCCGCCTTGGCGTCCTCCCGGGCCGGGGCCCGGACGGTCTCGGCCAGGCTCGCCAGCTGGCGGGCGATCGCCGCCCGGTCGCCGGGCACGACGTCGAAGACGCCGTCGGCGCTGCGCCAGCCCGGACTGTCGAAGTCGTGCTCGAACCAGTAGCGCCAGCGTCCCAGGCGATCGGGCACGAACTCGACGCTCCAGCGATGCTCACCCGCGTACACGCCTTCGAGCCTGTGGACCTCGCCCTCGGGCTCGATGAAGGTGAAGCGCACCGTCTGCTCCTCGGGCGGGGCGGAGGTGACCCAGGTGTCGCGGAAGCCGGCCCGGAACGGCGTGCCGCGGGCGATCGGGTCGTGCGCCGCGGTCAGACGCACGGCGACCGGGCGGGCCGTGTGGACTCCACCCGGGGGAACCGGCGACCACGCACCCTCCGCGCCGGCCGCCTCGACCACGGGAAGCTCACTGCCCTCCTCGGGGACGAAGGAGACCGCCCACGACACGGCCCCCGGAGCCTCGGGAAGCCGAGCACGGGCCGTGCGTCCGTGCTCCAGGTGGACCCGCTGTCGTGTCGACGCGATCTCGTGATCGCTGGTCCAGTCGAGCTCCAGGCGCGGGCGCCGCGCGGGATTGCGGTCGAGGCCGATGTTGCCCGAGAACATCTTGA
>JANQFA010000031.1 GCA_028278065.1 Myxococcota bacterium | reverse complement strand
GGGGCCGCTGCCCGGTCGAGGTCAGCTCGACGGCGCGTCCGGGAAGAAGTTCGGCTTCCGCTTCTCGAGGAAGGCGCTCATCCCCTCGCGCATCTCGGCATTCCCCATCCCTCGTCGCACCTCGCGGCGCTCGACCTGCAGGGCCTCTTCGAGGCTGGCCCCTTCGGCGCCGACGACGCAACGAAGCACCGACGCGACCGCCATCGGCGGGCGCCGGGCGAGCTCGTGGGCCAGATCCTGCGCCCGTTGCTGCAGCTCGTCGTTCGGCCAGACCTCGTGGACCAACCCGATCCGGAGGGCCTCGGGTCCGGAGATCATCTTGACCCGCAGGATGATGTCGAGGGCCGCCGCGCGACCGACGCAGCGCGTGAGTCGCGCGGTCCCACCCCAGGCCGGCACGCCGCCGATGTCCAGCTCGGGCAGCCCGATCCTGGCCCCCTCCGCCGCGGCCAGTCGGAAGTGGCAGCCGAGCGGAAGCTCGAGACCGCCGCCCAGGCAGTAGCCGTAGAGTGTCGCGATCCACGGCTTGCTCATGTTCTCGATCTTCGAGATCACCCGGAGCCGCTGGTCGAGGACCGCTTCGAAGCTCCCCTTCCGCTGGATGCCCTCGGGCATCTGCTTCAGGTTCATACCGACCGAGAAGTGCTCTTCGCCGGCGCCGCGGATCACGACCGCGCCCACCGAGTCGTCCCGGTCGAGCGCGTCCACCTGCTCCTCGAGCGCGTCCATGAAGTCGAGACTCATCCGATTGCGCGGCGCATCGTCGTTGATCAGCGTCACGACCCGGCCGTCGCGTTCGACGATCAGCGCGTCTCCCATGTCTTCCTCCTGCTCTTCTCGATGGGCGTCGATGGCTGCGGGGACTGCGCAGACCGTAGCCAGACCCCGCCGGTCGGGGCCATGAGCGGGGCCGGATCAGGGACCCGCTTCGACGTTCTTCTGCTTGTAGGGGAACGGCGGCGGGAGCAGGAAGTCGGTGATCACGGCGTCGAACTCGCCCTTCCCCCCATCCACGGTGAGCGACTTCAGGTCGGTCTGGTTCTTGTAGAAGCCCAGCATGTCGTTCCCGGCTCCCATCTTGATCAGCACCTTGGCGAGGGGCGCGACCAGGTCGATGCGGGGGTCGTCGAACCCGTCGCCGCCCTGGTACTTCACCGACTTCCCGTCGAGAACCCCGACCAGGAAGACCACGTTGGTGCCCGGGCCCTTGAACTGGACCGAGAGGTTCTTGCCGAACTCCGTGCCCGCCTGCGAGTTGAGGCTGGTCCCGTCCTCTCCACGGGCCTTGAGCTTGACGTTGCCCTCGCAGCGGAAGGGATTTCCGAGCGTGATGATCTGCGGGCCGGCATTGGGGCCGTCGCGCAGGTCCGCGATCAGGTTCTTGCCGATGTCCACGCCTGCGTAGGCGCCGTTCAGGATGAGCTGGTCCCTCCCGTCCCCGCCCACGAACTTCAGGGATCCCCCGATCTGCAGCGTCATGGTGTTCTCGAGAACCGAAGGCAGCTGCTCCTTCTTCGCGTTCCAGAGCAGGTTCTTCCCGATCCACCCGGCCATTCCGATCTCGAAGTGGTTCACGCCCACGAACTTCGCATTACCCTGGACCTGGAAAGCCTCGTCGTTGTCCTCGATGACATCATCGCCCGCACCCAGGTCGATGGTCAGGTTCTTCGCGACGAGGAGGCTCCCAGCCTGCGAGATGTTGATCGTCTGGGCGCCTTCCTTGCCCTTGATCTTCAGGCTCCCGCCGATCTCGTTGGTCGAGCCGATGAAGTTCACGAACTGGGTGTCCTCGATCTGCAGATCCAGGTTCCCCGGGAGGGTCTGGTCCAGATCGATCTCCAGGTCGCCCTGCACCGGCAGCATGCGCACCTTGATGTTCTTGGGCAAACCCGGGAGCACGGTGGGGCCTGCCCCGTCGGACACCTCCAGCTGACCGCCGCCGATTCCGACGCTCAGCTTGCCCTGGTCCGACGTCTGCCGGATCGACACGCTACCCGGGGGCGAGCCCTTGATCTGGTAGTCCGCGTGGACTGCGGCGGGGACCAGCACGATGAGCGCAATCCCTGCGAACCGACGAAGCGACCGAACCACTGCGATACCCCCCCTACAGTGAGCCTACCCGAGCGAGGACAGCCCGTCCCCGAAGGTCACTCCTCGGGGAGGAGGGGCCCTCTCTTGCGCGGCGCGAGCATACACGAGAGGCGTGTCGGAAGGGAAGCGGAACGGCAGCGGGGAAGCCGCGCCACTCGTCGCTCACTCAGGCGCGCAGCCAGGCGCGCAGCAGGTCCAGCATCGTCTCGATCTTCGCCTCGCGGCTCCCGGATCGCGCGATGCCGTCGGCGGTCTCATGCACGACGGAGAAGAGGAGCGGCGCGGCCAGGTCCGTGGCGACGGGACGGCAGACGCCCGCGGAGATGCCCGCCTCGAGCAGCTGTGCGACGAGCGTGACCGCCGAGCTCGCAGGCGGGATCGCGACATCCTCGGTCGAGCCGTGGAAGATCGCCTCATGGACCTCGCCGAGCTCGACGATGAAGTCGACCGCGTGCACGCACTCTCGTTCGATCGCCGACCAGGTCTCGAGCGGAGCGGCCCCGATCCTCGTGCGCACCGCCGCCGCGTACGTCGCAAGGACGTGCTGCCGAACGGCGACGAGCAGATCGTCCCACGAATCGAAGTACACGTAGAACGTGCCCTTGGCCGCGCCCGCGGCGCGGGTGACGTCCTCGACGCGGACGTGCTGCGGGCCGGCGGCTCGGAGAACCTCGAGCGCCGCCTCCAGGAGCTCGTTGCGCCGGGCCTCCGGCGCCAGACGGCGACGTCGGGGGCGCCGTCGGCTGCGGATCCGTTTCCCCGTGCCAGTCGCCACTAGTGACCTCTGGTCAATATACTCCCGGCTCGAGGGCATCCGTCAAGAGCCGGAGGCCGGCCTTCAGGCCGCGGGTCGCGGGCCGGACGCTGGGAGGTCGTCCACGCGCAGGCCGCGCAGGACCAGCGCGGAGAGCAGGCCCGCTGCAGCCGGCACGCCGACGAAGACGTAGAGGAGACCGGCTCGCACGGACGCGTCCGGAGCCTCGTTCGGCGTGTACCCACTCCAGGCGAGGAGGGCTCCGATCAGGGCGGTCACGGCGGCGGCACCCGCCTTCCCGACCAACGCGAAGATCGACACGTAGACCCCCTCCTTCCTCTCCCCCGTGACGTGCTCGTCGTGATCGATGACGTCCGCCAGCACGGAGGGGCCCATGACCGAGGTGCCCGCCATGCAGGCACCGGCACCGGCCGTGGCCATGAAGAACCAGGCGACGTTGCCGGGCTCCCAGAAGAGAAGGGAGCCCAGGCCCACGGCAGTCCCCAGCAGACCCGCAATCCAGGCGCGCCTCTTGCCGACGACTCGCGCGAGTGGGACCCAGAACGGGATGGCGATCAGCCCCGCGACGACGAAGGTCCCGGGCAGGGCCGCGATGAGGTCGGGGCGCCCCAGCACGTACTCGGCCGCATAGGGACCCATGATGCCGAGTGCGCTCATCCCCAGGAACGAGAGCCACCAGCTCAGCATGAGTCGGGGCCCGTGCGGGTTCCGCAGCACGTCGGTCAGCGCGGCGCGGAGCCCGCGGCCGCCCCGGCCGAGGTACGCGGGGCGCTCCCGGAGGAGGAGGGGTGTCCCGAGCAGCAGGATCCCGGCTCCCGCGGCGAGCAGTGCGGTGAGCCCGAGCGCGTACGCGCGGGCGTCGTCCGCGTCGGAGATCCTCTGCATCACCGCGAAGGCGAGCAGCATGCCGACGGTCTCGACCCCCTGCCGGGCGCCGTAGAAGCGGGTCTTGCCGTGGGGCGTGGCCGAGAGCTCTGCGCCGAGGGCGAAGTGGGGGATGTTGTAGCCCGTGAAGCACACGTAGAAGAGCACGACGGCCGCGCACACCCAGATCGTCGTTTCCCGCACCCCGAGCGGCGGCGGATTCCAGATCGCGAAGAAGCTCGCGGCCACGAGAAAGGCCGAGCCGAGCATCCAGGGCCGCCGCCTGCCCAATGCCGCGTTCGTCCGGTCGCTCCAGCTTCCGATCAGGGGGTCGGTCACCGCGTCCACGAGCTTGGACGACCCGAACGCCGCCCCGACCACGAGTGGCGGGAGCAGCAGGACGTCTGTCGCGTACTTCAAGAAGAAGAACTGCACCGTGAAGTAGAGCAGTGCGCCGCCCGTAAACGGGATCGCGTACGCGGCCAGGGCGCGCGGCCCCGCTTCCACCCGCGCGGCACGCATCGGCGGCTCCGCCTAGCCGCGCTGCCAGGAGCCCTCTACACCCGGGGCGGTCTTTCGGAAGCCCAGGGTGTAGTGGATCAGGTATCCGTGGCGAGAGCTGCGCCGAAACCCGGCCGACTCGACACTGGACTGCAGCTCGCGCAGGGGGATGTAGTCGGGGTCTCCGACCTTGTACTCCGTGATCGAGAGGAGGCCATCCGGCCGCAGGACGCGGTGCAGCTCCGCGAGGCAGAGGGCCCGGTCGGGGACCTCCCCGAGGACCGCCACGAGGAAGGCGACATCGACCGAGTCGCTCTCCAGGGGCAGCGAGTCGGCACCCGCGAGCCGGTACTCGACGTGGTCGAGACCCAGGGGTTCGAGGCGCTCGCGCGCCATCTCGAGCATCTCCTGCTGCACGTCCACCAGGACGAGGCGTCCCTTCGGCACCGCGCGCGCCACCGCCGGGCTGAAGTAGCCGGGCCCCGGGCCGAGCTCGAGGACGGTCGCGTCCGCCACGAGCCCCAGCCGCCGGACGAGGGCGCCGGGCGAGAGCACCAGCCCACGGACCGGGCTGAGGAGGTGGGGGGCGTACTCGGGGGGCATCGGGGTGCCCGCTGGTTTCGCGTGCGGATCGGCCATGGGGATCCCCTCCTCACTAATGACCTGTGGTCAATATATTATTGACTTCAGGTCATTAGTCAAGCGCGGGACTGCGCGCTGTCGCCGCGCGCATCGGCTCGGTGTCGGTTCCCCGCGGCCGGCCTCCTCGTGATAGTCTGGCCGACACTGCGCGATCCGGGAGCCACCACGTGACCCTGGAAGACCTCGGCAACATCGGAGACCTGGTCGGCGGCGTGGGCGTCATCCTGTCGCTCCTCTATCTGGCGATCCAGATCCGCCAGAGCAGCCGGATCGCACGCCTGAACGCGCACCAGACCATCGGCGCGTCCATGTCCGGCCTGCTCGAGAAGCTGGGCAGCGATCCGGAGCTGTACCGGATCTGGAAGACCGCGAGGGACACCACCGAGGAGCTGAACGAGGACGAGCGCGAACGTCTCGGGGTGTACCTCTATCAGGTCTTCGGCGGGTTCAGCATTGCGGACCGATACGCCGAGCTGGATCCGAGCTTCGGATCCCGGTATCGGGGCGTACTCGACCGCTTCCTTCGTGTACCCGCTGTCCAGGCCTGGTGGTCTCGCCAGCGCCAGTACCACCCGGATCCCTTCCGAGCCCAGGTGGACGCCCGCCTCCGCGAGCTCACCGAACGCGAGGCCGACGCGTAGCGTGCTGAGGCTGGCCCTCGCCCTCTTCCTTCTGCTCGGCCTCGTCGTCCTCGGCACGGGCCTCGTCTATCTCACTCGGGGCGAGTTCATGCCCTACCACGGCGGGGCGATCCAGACCGAATGGTCCGCCCTCTCCCCGCACTACCAGGGCCTCTTCCTCGGAATGCTGAAGGGCCTCGCTGCCGGCCAGATCGTCGCCGGATCGGCAACCGTCCTCATGGCCGCGATGGCGCTGCGCGGCTCGGCGCGGCCCTACCTCGCACTGCTTCCCGTCGTCTGCCTCGGGTACGCCGTCCTGATCACCTACGCGACCTACATCGTCGCCTCCAGGACTCCCGCCGAGCCACCGCTCGCCCTCGGAGTGCTCATGGTCCTCCTGGGCACCGCGGCTTCCCTCATGCTGGCCCTGGGCACCCGGCGCGAAGCCGGGGAAGCCTGATCGCTGGATCGACCTCCCTACGGAACCCGGTCGACGCGGTACTCGAAGGAGCAGGGCCTCTTCGACCCGAGGGCCCCGGCCTGGCAGATCGCGATGACCGAGTCCGAGGTGCTGCAGGTCACCTGGGTCTCCTTGGCGCCCACCGTCACCTCGATGTCGACCAGGATCCGGATCGGGATCGAGCCGAGATTGCGCAGCGTGACGCAGACCCGCCGGCCGGGGGCGAACGAAGCCAGGAGGGCCGTGCTCGGCTCCGGACCCAGCTTCTGGACTCCGCCGGCGAGCGTGAACCCGCCCGGCGTGAGCAGCGCCTTCTGGGCAGCGGCCGGGGCCGACCCGAGAGCCAGCGCAAGGCCGACCGCGAGCGCCGAGAAGCGGAGCCCGCCCGTCATTGCGCGTCGATCCGCCACTCGACCACGCACGACCCGGGGCCCAGACACTCGATCTCCGCGAACTTTCGGGTCAGGCAGAGCGTGCGGATCTGGCCCTTGCGCACGAGCGACGAGTTGTTGCTGGGGTCCTCGAGCCAGAGGCGCGCATCGCCCTTCCCCGCGCCGAGGCCGGTGATGCACATGGCGAGGTCCGTCGGCGACGTGAGGACACGCACCGTCTCGCCCTGCGCGAGGCGGGCCACGCCCGGGCCGCCGATCGTGCGGCCACCGGGCGGGAGCTTGCTCTTCCTGGCGAAGGCCGGCTCGGCCAGGACCAGCCCGACCGCCGCGCCGAGCACGACCGCGGCCAGGCGTCTTCTCTCGAACGGGACTCGACCCAAGGTCCGCTCCTTCACAGCAAGTCCACGCGCCACTCCCAGCGGCAACGGCTGGGGTTCTGCGACGTGCAGTTCACGCCCCCGAACCGGCGGGAGGCCCCGCAGAGCGTGTATCCCTGGCCCGGCGCCAGCTCCTTGCCGACCCCGGGCAGCACGGGGTCGTCCATGTAGACGTCCACCGGAGCCTTCCCATGGTTGATCACGGTCACGCACCAGTCCCCGTCCGGGAAGTCCAGGAAGTTGTTGCTGCCCACGCCGAAGCCGCCGGAGAGGGTCCGGCCGCCCGGGGTGAGCATCCCCTTCTTCGCGAACGCGGGTGCGCCGGCGAGGAGCGCCACGCAGGCCACCGCAGCGAATCGCGCGGGAACGCGCCTCACGGCCGGTCGAACCTCCAGGTGTACTTGCACGACCCGGGCCCGAGGCACTCCACGCCGCCGCCCATGCCCGAGCCGCAGACCGTGCCGGTGGCGCCGCCCGCGATCGTGATCTCGGCGACGGTGCCGGGGAACAGGATCCTCGCCGCGAGCGCCGCCTTGCCGGAGTTCTCGACGCTCAGACACACCAGCCGTTCGACCAGCAGCTCGAAGGGCCGATCGATCTCGCCCTCCGCCAGCGCGGCATCGACCGGTCCACCCCGGGTGTTCCCGCCCGGGGTGAGCCACGTCGCCGCAGCCCCCCCCACCGCCGCCCCCGCCACCAATGCGAGCACGAGGCCCGACACGAAGGCGAGAGAGCGCAGCGGGTGGGAACGCATCGTCCTCGAGGGTTAGACGCAGCGCCTCACCCTGTCAAATGACAGCGCGCAACGACCGGGCTCGACCTGCGGGATCTCCTCCCGCGGCTCAGGACCCGACCTCCGACCTGCCACCGCGCACCTCGAAGACCAGGAAGCTCTGGTGCTCGAGGAAGTCGTGTGTCTCCGCCAGCGCGTAGCCCGCCTTCTCGAGCTGCGCCTTGATCTCCTCGGGCGGGGTCGAGTGGGCCTTGTGGAAGCCCCTGCCGCCGGCCAGCTCGACGATCGCGACGCGGCCGCCGGGACGCAGGACCCGGCGCGCCCCGGCGAAGTAGCGATCCGGCGCCGGCAGGTGATGGAAGACGTTGGCGAGGAAGATCAGGTCCACCGACGCATCCGGCAGGCCCGGCCCGTCCTCGGGCGCCTCTACCGTCTCGATCTGCGGCAGCCCGCGCTTCTCCGCCTGGTGGGCGACGTAGGCCAGGAGCGATGTGTCGATGTCGACCGCGTAGACCTTGCCGCCTTCCCCGACGACCTCGGCGATGGGATAGGTGAAGTAGCCGCCGCCGGCTCCGACGTCGGCCACCCGATCGCCCGGCGCGAGCTCGAGCGCCTCCACCACCTGCTGTGGGCGCTGCCAGCGGTCGCGACTCGGCTCTTCGTACATGAGGCGCTTGAGGGCACCTCGCGTGACCGGGCCCGAGCAGGCGATGGCGATGCCGACGAGACCGGCGAAGGCGAGCACGAGAAGGACCCACTTCATGACCTGGCTCCCGGTGGTTTCTCCAGCGCCAA
>JANQFA010000081.1 GCA_028278065.1 Myxococcota bacterium | reverse complement strand
GAAGAGTGGGACATCCCGCGCGACGAGAACCTGAAGCTGCGTGACTACCCGACGCGGGGGCAGGCGGTGCGCTTCGTGCAGGAGCGGCGTCCCGACACGCCGGCGGCGCCGGCCGCCGCGACGTCCGGGGCCCCGGCCGCCGAGCCGGCCGCGGCGGCGGACGGTGACGAGGCGGCGATCCTCGAGCGTGTGCTGGCGATCGTGGCGGAGAAGACGGGCTACCCCGCGGAGATGCTGGAGCCGGACCTGGATCTGGAGGCGGATCTCGGGATCGACACGGTGAAGCTGGCGGAGACGTTTGCCGCGATCCGCGAAGAGTGGAATATCCCGCGCGACGAGAACCTGAAGCTGCGCGACTACCCGACGCTGGCACATGCGGTGCGCTTCGTGCAGGAGCGGCGCCCCGACGGGCCGCCCGAGTCGTCGCAGGCTCCGGTGGCGACCCCGAGCGAGGCTGCCGGCGGAGCATCCGTCTCCGCCTCCGAGCCTCCGGTCGGCGCAGAGGAGGCGGCCCGAGCCGTGCGCCGCCGCGAGCCGGTCTGCGTGCTGCGTCCGGCGATCGCGGAGTGCAAGGCGTCCGGCGTCTCCCTCGAATCGGGCACCAGGGTGGCACTGCTGTCGGATCGCGGCGGCGTGGGTCGTGCGCTGCAGCGGCGACTCGAGGCCCGCGGCGTGGAGGTCGTCTCGCTCGATGCCATGGCGGAAGACCTGGAGGCCGGTCTGCGCGGCGCCATGGACCAGGGACCCATCCAGGGTCTCTACTGGCTGCCCGCGCTCGACGTGGCCCCGCCCGTCGCCGAGCTGGACCTGCCGGGCTGGCGCGAGGCTCTGGAGCAGAGGGTGAAGCGGCTCTTTGCGGCTTCCGCGGTGCTCTACGACACCCTGGACGAGCCCGGTGCCTTCCTGGTGGCGGCCACGCGCATGGGCGGACGACACGGTCTCGACGCCGGGGGCGCGACCTGCCCGCTGGGCGGGGCGGTGAGCGGATTCGTCAAGGCCCTGTCGCGAGAGCGTCCGGGGGCGCTGATCAAGGTCGTGGACTTCGCCGCCAGCCGGCGCACGAAGGAGCCGGCCGAGGCCCTGATCGAGGAGACCCTGGCCGACCCCGGCGTGGTCGAAGTGGGTCGCGCGGAAGGGAGCCGCTTTGGCGTGGCCCTGCTCGAGCGCGGCGAGGGTGCGGAGCCCGGCCTCGCTCTCGACGGGCAGAGCGTCTTCCTGGTGACCGGCGCTGCCGGGAGCATCGTGTCCGCCATCACCACCGACCTGGCCCGCGGTGCGGGAGGCGGGGTCTTCCATCTCTTCGATCTGACGCCCGAGCCGGATCCGGCCGATCCGGACATCGCCCGCTTTGCCACCGATCCGGACGGCCTGCGGCGCGAGATCTTCGAGCGCCTGAAGCAGGGCGGCGAGCGCGCGACCCCGGTGATGGTGGAGCGCGAGATGGCCGGCATCGAGCGCGGGCACGCCGCCGCATCGCTGCTGGGGGCTCTGCGTGATGCCGGCGCCGAGGCCCACTGGCACGCGGTCGACCTGACCGACGCGGAAGCCGTGGGCGCGGCCCTGGCCGGTATCCGCGAGCAGCACGAACGGGTCGACGTCCTCCTGCACGCCGCGGGCTTCGAGCGGAGCCGTCCGATCCCGGACAAGCCCCGTGAGGAGTTCGAGCTGATCTTCGACGTGAAGGCCGACGGCTGGTTCAACCTGCTCAAGGAGCTGGGGGATACGCCGCTGGGGGCGACCGTCGCCTTCAGCTCCATCGCGGGCCGCTTCGGGAACGCGGGGCAGACCGACTACAGCTCGGCCAACGATCTGCTCTGCAAGTGGGCCACCCGCCTGGGGGCCGACCGGGCGGAGACCCGTGCGCTGGCGATCGACTGGACCGCCTGGGCCGACATCGGGATGGCCTCGAGGGGCTCCATTCCCCAGATCATGGAACGCGCCGGGATCGACATGCTCGACCCGGCCGCCGGGATTCCGATCGTGCGCCAGGAGATCACGAGCCCCGGGCGCAGCGGAGAGGTCCTGATCGGCGGAGCGCTCGGCGTCCTCGAGGCGGAGCGCGATCCCGACGGGGGACTCTCGCCCGACGCTGCACCGCGCGGCGACGGTCCCATGGCGGCGCGTTGGACCGCGCTGGGTCTCTCCGCCGGCGTGTGCGGCGAGGTCGAGCTCGATCCCTCCCGGCAGCCCTTCCTCGATCATCACCGGATCGATGGCACGCCGGTGCTGCCGGGGGTGATGGGACTGGAGGGCTTTGCCGCGCTGGTGGCGGAGCTGGATCGGGAGCGGCGCGTGCTGGCCCTGGAGGACGTCTCGTTCCTGGCGCCGTTCAAGTTCTATCGGGACGAGCCGCGCACCCTCGAGCTGGCCGCGCTGCTGCGCGAGAACGCGGACTCCGGTGGGCGGATCGCGGACTGCCGCCTCGTGGGTCGACGCGAGCTGGCCGGGCGCGCCGAGCCGCAGGTCACGGAGCACTTCCGCGCTCGCGTGCGGACCTCTCCCGAGCCGGCCGCGACGGTGGAGTGCCCGGTTCCGGGCGAGCCGCCCGCGGGTGCCGCGACGGCCGAGGACGTCTATCGCATCTACTTCCACGGGCCTGCGTACCAGGTGCTCGACCGCGTCTGGAGCGAGGGCGAGGGTCGCGTCGTCGGGCGCATGGCCGAGGGGCTGCCGGCCGACCGCGTGCCGGACGACTCGCCGCTGGTGACGCGACCTCTCCTCCTGGAGCTCTGCTTCCAGACTGCCGGCGTGGCCGAGATCGCCCGGACGGGTCGGCTCGGCCTGCCGAGCCGGATCGCCCGCGTGGCTCTCGGCGGGCACGACGAGGCGGAGAGCCCCGTCTGCGCCGTGGTGGAGCCCGGAGAGGAGGGCGTGAACGCCCGGGTGGTGGACGCCCGCGGGCGGGTGCTCCTGGAGATGGACGGCTATCAGACCATGGCCTTGCCAGAGGACCTTCCGGACGCCGTGCGAGAGCCGCTCGCCGCGGCGCTCGAGGGAGGTGAGGAGTAGGCGTGCCGTCCTTCGAGCGGATCGCGATCGTGAATCGGGGCGAGCCGGCCGTACGGCTGATCCGCGCCGTCGCCGAGCTGCGCCGGGAAGAGGGCGCGAACCTGCGCACGATCGCGTTCTACACCGAGCCCGATCGTTCGTCTCTGTTCGTACGGATGGCGGACGAGGCCGTGTGCCTGGGCTCCGCGACCTTCGTCGATCCCGCGGATTCGCGTCGCAAGAACCGCTACCTGGACTACGCCGCCCTGGAGCAGGCGCTTCGCGAGAGCCGGGCCGAGGCGGCCTGGGTCGGCTGGGGGTTCGTGTCCGAGCACGCGGCCTTCGCGGATCTCTGTGCCGATCTCGGCGTGGTCTTCATCGGTCCGGATGCCTCGGTGATGCGCGCCCTGGGCGACAAGATCGGCTCGAAGCGGATGGCCGAGCAGGCGGGCGTGCCCGTGGCGCCCTGGAGCGGCGGTCCGGTCCCGACGGCGGCGGACGCGCGCATCGTCTCCGAGGCGCTGGGCTTCCCGCTCATGGTCAAGGCGACCGCAGGGGGCGGCGGGCGGGGGATCCGCCGGGTCCGCTCGCTCGCCGAGCTGGACGAGGCCTTCGCGAGCGCACAGGCGGAGGCCCTGGCGGGCTTCGGCGACGACACGGTCTTCATGGAGCGACTCGTCGAGGGTGCTCGGCACATCGAGGTGCAGATCGTCGGCGACGGGCAGGGTACGACCTGGGCGCTGGGCGTGCGCGACTGCACCGTACAGCGCCGCAATCAGAAGATCTTCGAGGAGTCGCCGTCACCGGCTCTCGACTCCGACCAGCAGCGCGAGGTCTGCGAGGCGGCGGCACGCCTCGGGACCAGCGCCGGCTATCGGGGTGCCGGAACGGTCGAGTTCCTGTACGACCCGCGCGAGGACGCCTTCTCCTTCATGGAGGTCAACGCGCGACTCCAGGTGGAGCACCCGGTGACCGAGCTCGTGACCGGGGCCGATCTCGTCAAGCTGCAGATCGAGATGGCGCGCGGCGGCCGTCTCCATGGCGAGCCCCCCCCGCAGCGCGGGCACGCGATCGAGGCCCGCGTCAACGCGGAGGACCCGGAGCGCGCCTTCGCGCCGAGCCCGGGCCGGATCGAGCTGATGCGCCTGCCGGGCGGCCCCGGGCTCCGGGTGGACTCGGGCTTCGTCGAGGGGGACCGCATCGCCTCGGAATTCGATTCGATGATCGCCAAGGTGATCGCGTCCGGTCGCGACCGCGCCGAGGCCATCGCCCGCCTGGAGCAGGGCCTGCGCGAGATGCAGCTCGTGGTCCGCGAGGGCGCCAGCAACAAGGGCTTCCTCCTCGGCCTGCTCGACCGCGAGGAGATCCGCAGCGGCGAGGTCGACGTGGGCTGGCTCGACCGCCTGGCGGCCGAGGGGCAACACCTCCCGCGTCGACACGCGGACATCGCGCTGATCCAGGGGGCGATCGAAGCCTACGAGGCCGAGCACGCCTTGGAGCGGTCCCAGTTCTACGCCACGGCCGGACGCGGGCGTCTGCGGCCGCGCCGCGAGGTGGGTGCCACCGTCGAGCTGCGCAAGTCCGGCGTCGCGTACGAGCTGCGCGTGCGCAGGGTCGGCCCCATGCGCTACCGCGTGAGTCTCGACGGCGACACCGCCCTGGTGTTCGTCGAGCGACTGGGAGATCTCGAGCGGCGCCTGACCGTGAGGGGTGATTCCTTCCGCGTGCTCACCCTGACCGATGGGCCCGATCAGCTGGTCGAGGTGAACGGCGTACCCCATCGGCTGTCCCGGGACGATATGGGCCTGGTCCGGGCTCCGGCCCCGGCGATGGTGATCGCGCTGGCCGTCGCCGAGGGCGAGGTCGTTGCGCGCGGCGATCGCCTGGCCGTGCTCGAGTCGATGAAGTCGGAGCTGGCCGTCGCGGCGCCGTGCGCCGGTCGCGTGCGCGCGATCCTGGTCACCGCCAACACGCAGGTGGAGGCGGGCGCGCCCCTCGTGATGATCGAGCCGGAGGAGCGGGACGAGGCCGCCTCGACCGAGGAGCGGATCTCGCTGGCTGCGCTGGCCGGGGACGAGCCGCACGAGCTGGAGGCCCAGGCGCGTTGCAGGGAGATCTTCCTCGACATGCGACGCTTCGCCCAGGGCTTCGACATCGACGAAGCGGAGCTGCGCAGTCTCTCGCAGGCCCGGGATCAGGTGGCGGAGGAGCTCCCGCCCGACCATCCGGAGCTTCTCCAGGGGGAGGACGAGATCCTCGCCGTGTTCGCCGACCAGGGGGCGCTTCTCCAGCGGATCCGGTCCCACGAGGCGGATCGGGGGGAGATCCGGACGCCCGAGGAGTACCTGCTCCTCTATCTGCGCTCCCTGGACACCGACGCCGCTGGGCTCTCGCCCGCCTACGTGGACCGCCTCCGGCGCGCCCTGGTCCACTACGGGATCGACGACCTGGAGCGGACGCCCGAGCTGGAGGAGGCGCTCCTGTGGGTGTGCAAGGCCCACGAGCGCATGGACGAGCAGGCGGGCCTGGTGCGGGAGATCCTCGAGCGCAGGCTGAAGCACGTCCGGGATCTCGCGCCGCGGGCCGATGGGGACCTCCGGGCCCTGCTCGACCGCATCGTCGAGATCGCCGGCGCGCGCTACCAGGCCGTGGCCGACCTCGCCCGGGAGCTGCGCTACCGCACCTTCGACAGGCCGTTCTTCGAGGGCGTGCGCGCGAAGGTCTACGCCGAGGCCGAGGCTCGGCTTCAGGAGGCGGCCGAGGGCGGCACCGAGGATCGTGCCCGGGCGATCCGCGAGGTCGTGGACTGTCCCCAGCCCCTGGTCGCCCTGCTGGCCGGGCGGCTGGCGGCCGGGCCGGGCCCGGCCCGCGAAGTGGCGCTCGAGGTGATGTTCCGCCGCTACTTCCACCGGGCGCGCGAGCTCGAGGACGTCCGGGTGGTGGACGTGGGCGGCAGGAGCCAGGCGCGGGGGGTCTACAACCACCAGGGCGCCCGCATCGAGGCCATCTCGACCCACGCCTCCTGGAAGGAGCTGTCCGAGGTCGGGGCCGACGTGCGCGGAGCGCTCGACGAGATCGAGACGTCCCACGACGTCGTGCTCGATCTCTACCTGTGGGGGGAGGGTGCCCCCGACGACGAGGCGCAGGTGGCCCAGGAGCTGCGCGATGCCATCGAAGGCTGGTCCCTGGCGCGCCCGCTTCGCCGCATCGCCGTGTCCGTGGCGCTGCCCGGGGCCGGGCGCGGGATGAGCGCGGTGCGCCACCACACGTTCCGGCCGGACGACGCGGGATACCGCGAAGACCGTACGATCCCGGGTCCGCATCCGATGATGGCCAAGCGCCTCGAGCTCTGGCGCCTCGAGAACTTCGACGTGGAGCGGGTGCCGTCCGCGGAGGACATCTATCTCTTCCACGGTGTCGCACGCGACCAGCCCCGGGACGAGCGCCTCTTCGCCTTCGTCGAGGTGCGCGACATGACCCCGGTGCGGGACGAGAGCGGGCGGATCACCGGCTTCCCCCATCTGGAACGTCAGGTTCTGGAGGCCCTGGCGGCGATGCGCCTGTTCCAGTCTCGCCGCAGCGCGCGTCGCCGGCTGCACTGGAACCGCATCGTGCTCTACGTATGGCCGACGTTCGACTTCGGCCTCGCGCCACTGCAGGAGGTGGCCAACCGGCTCGCGCCGGCCAGCGAGGGCCTGGGCCTCCAGAAGATCTCCCTGCGCGCCCGGATGCCGAACTCCGACACCGGTGAGCCGGAGGAGACCATGATCGACCTGGCGAGCCCGGCGGGGAGCGAGGTCGAGCTGACCTTCGCCGATCCCGCGAATCGTCCGATCCGGACGCTATCCGAGTACCAGCAGCGGGTCGTGCGCATGCGGCAGCGCGGCATGCAGTACCCCTACGAGGTGATCCGCATGCTGACCCCGCCGCGCGACGGGCGCCTGGCGGGGTTCCCGACCGGTGAGTTCAAGGAGTACGACCTCGACGACGAAGGTCGCCTCGTCCCGGTGCAGCGCGAGCCGGGTGGCAACGCTGCGAACCTGGTGGTGGGGATCATCCGGAACTACACGGTGCGCCATCCGGAGGGCATGACCCGGGTGGCGCTCGTCGGCGATCCGAGCCGCGACATGGGCTGCTTCGCAGAGCCGGAGTGCCGGCGCATCATCGCCGCGATCGATCTGGCCGAGGAGATGAACGTCCCGATCGAGTGGTTCCCGGTCTCGGCCGGGGCGAAGATCGCGATGGAGAGCGGGACCGAGAATCTCGACTGGACCGCCGACGCCCTGCGCAGGATGATCGAGTTCACGCAGGACGGCGGAGAGATCAACATCGTGGTGGCCGGGGTCAACGTGGGCGGGCAGTCCTACTGGAACGCCGAGGCCACGATGCTCATGCACACGCGCGGGATCCTCATCATGACGCCCGAGGCGTCCATGGTGCTCACGGGGAAGCGCGCACTCGACTACTCGGGGGGCGTCTCGGCCGAGGACAACGTGGGCATCGGCGGCTACGAGAAGATCATGGGCGTGAACGGGCAGGCCCAGTACTGGGCCGACGACCTCCACGACGCGTGCCGGCTGCTGTTCCGCTACTACGAGCACGCCTACGTGGCTCCGGGCGAACGCATCGCGCGCCGCGCGCCCACGGATGACCCCCACGATCGCGACGTCTGCGACTACCCGTACGGGGACGGCGCGAACGGGGCCTTCGAGCGGGTGGGCGACATCTGGAGTGACGAACGCAATCCGGGCCGACGCAAGCCGTTCGCCATCCGCAGCGTGATGCGCGCCGCGATCGATCAGGACCGCGAGCCCCTGGAGCGCTGGGCGGACATGCGGGAGGCCGAGTCGGCCGTCGTCTGGGACGCCCACCTGGGCGGGATCCCGGCGTGCCTGATCGGGATCGAGTCCCAGCCGGTGCCGCGCCTCGGGTTCGTGCCGGCCGACGGCCCCGAGCAGTGGACGCCGGGGACGCTCTTCCCACTGTCGTCGAAGAAGGTCGCCCGGGCCATCAACGCGGCCAGCGGCAGCCGGCCCGTCGTGGTGCTGGCGAATCTCTCCGGATTCGACGGATCGCCCGAGTCGCTGCGTCGGCTCCAGCTCGAGTTCGGTGCGGAGATCGGTCGGGCGGTGGTGAACTTCCAGGGTCCGCTCGTCTTCTGCGTGGTGAACCGGTACCACGGGGGCGCCTACGTGGTCTTCTCCCGCACCCTGAACCCCAACCTCGAGGTCGCGGCCCTCGAGGGCTGCTACGCCTCGGTGATCGGAGGCGCACCGGCGGCCGGCGTCGTCTTCGCCGGCGAGGTGGCTCGGCGCACCCGCGAGGACGCGCGGCTGAAGGAGCTCGAGGCGGAGATCGAGGCCGCCAGCGATGCCACGCGCGGACAGCTGCGCGCACGCTGGCACGAGCTGCACGATGCCGTGGCCTCGGAGAAGCTGGGCGAGGTGGCCGAGGAGTTCGATCAGGTGCACAGCGTGGAGCGGGCACAGCAGGTCGGCTCCCTGCACGAGATCCTGCCCCCGTCGCGGCTGCGTCCCTACGTGATCGAGGCCCTCGAGCGCGGCATCGCGCGTCTCAGGGGGCAGTCGTGAGACCGGTCGCGCTGCTGGAGGTGGACGTCGTCCCGCCGCGGGAGTCCGATTGGCTCGCACCCGGGGAGCGGGCGCGCCTCGCGGCGATGCGCTTCCCTCGCCGGCGCCACGACTTCCGCCAGGGCCGCTGGACCGCGAAGCGCGCCCTGGCACGTGCCCTCGGAGGCGCCACGGAGCGGCGCGGCGCCCTCTCGGGCATCGAGATCCGCCCCGGCGAACGCGGGGCGCCCGAGGCGCTTCGCAACGGGCGACCCCTTCCGCTCGACCTCTCGCTCTCCCATCGCGCCGGAGCCGCGCTCTGCGTGGTCGGCGAGCGCGGCAGCGTGGTGGGCTGCGATCTCGAGTGGACGGAGCCTCGCAGTGAGGCCTTCGAACGCTGCTTCCTCGCCGACACCGAGCGAGCCTGGCTCGAGGGGCGTCCGGCTGGCGAGCGCGCCCGGGCGGCGAACCTGATCTGGAGCGCGAAGGAGAGTGCGCTCAAGGCGCTGCGCGTCGGCCTCGACGTCGACACCCGGGCCGTGCCCGTGTTCGTCTCGGACGGTGGGGAACGGCGCTTCCGCGTCCGGGTGCCCGGCTTCGGCCCTCCGCTCGAGGGCCGCTGGGGCACCCACGGACCCTGGATCTGGACCATCGCGAGCCCCCGTGCGCGGCTCCTCTCGGAGCTCTTCCGGGTTGCTGTCGGCCATCCGACACGCCGCGGGGGCGACGTCCCTTAAGATCCCGACCATGGCTGTTTCTGTGCTTCCCGGGTGGTTCGGTGGTGACGAAGTGGAGATCGACGGGGAGATCCACCCCGCCTTCAACGGGGTGGCGGAGCAGCTGCGGGCGCAGCTGGCGGACACGCCGGGGGGCGGCGCCGTCTGCGTCTACCACCGCGGGCACAAGGTGGTCGACCTGTGGGGCGGCGTGCGCGATGCCGAAGGCAGTCCGTGGCGGGCCGACACCATGTCACCGAGCTTCTCGACGACCAAGGGCGTCGCTTCGACGCTGCTTCACATCATGGTCGACCGGGGACTTCTCGACTACGACGATCGCGTGGCCGACCACTGGCCCGAGTTCGGTCAGGCCGGTAAGGAGGACGTGAAGGTCCGCCACGTGCTGGCCCACCAGTCCGGCCTCTACCACATCCGCCAGATGATCGACCGCGCCGAGCGGATGCTGGACTGGGACTACATGGTCCGGGCGATCGAGAAGGCCGAGCCCGTTCACCCGCCGGGAGAGCGCACAGGCTATCACGGGCTGACCTACGGATACCTGGTGGGCGAGATCCTCCAGCGGGTGACCGGCGTGGCGTTCGCGGAGCTGGTGCGCCGCGAGCTCTCCGAGCCGCTGGAGCTCGACGGCATGTTCATCGGAGCGCCCGAGGAGGAGCTCTCGCGAGCCGCCGATCTCATCTGGCCGAAGCGGAACGTCCTCACGCCCGTGCTGCCCTCGGGCGCGACGCGCTGGCTGCTGAAGGCCGCCTCTCCCGCGCTGCAGCAGGGGGCCAGGCTCGTGGCGCTTCAGCTCGACCTCGAGAGCATCCTCGACTCGCTTGCGCCCCGTGGGATCGGACACTTCGACTTCGGTGCGAACGCCACTCTGCGGGTCTCGATCCCGGCGGCCAACGGCCTCTTCACCGCGCGCTCCCTGGCGCGCATGTATGCGGCGCTGGCCGGGGGAGGCCGGATCGACGGCGTGCGGCTGCTGTCCAAGCGGACCCTGGAGCGCGCCACCCGTCGCGAGGACCACGGGGGCAGGCTCTCGGTGATCCCCTTCGACATGCGCTGGCGTCTCGGATACCACGGCGTCTTCACGACGATCGGCAGCCCGCGCAACGCGTTCGGGCACTTCGGCTTCGGCGGCTCCGGAGCCTGGGCCGATCCCGGCCGCGACCTGGCGGTCGGCCTCATCGTGAACTCGGGAATCGGTACTCCGTTCGGCGATCTGCGCATCGCTCGGATCAGTGCCGCCGCGCTGCGCTGCGCCGACGCTCGAGCGCGCAGGCCGCGTCCCGGGCGGCGGACCGGATCTCGCCCGAGCCGCGTCTTCGTCTCCGAGGGGACGGAGCCCGCGCCCCTCTAGGCGCGCCGGCCGGGGAGCGCCCTCGGATAGCGCTACTCCGCGGTGGAGCGGCGCGGTAAGCTGCGTGGGGAGGGTGGCGTGCCCGACGCGAGCGAGCCGTGCTGGCTGGAACGGACGAGGCTGCAGCGCCTGCTCGACGTCCTGCTGGAGCGGGGCTTCGAGGTCCACGGTCCCGTGCTGCGTGACGGGGCGACGCTCTTCGCACCGGTGCAGCGGGTGGCCGAGCTGGCAGCGGGCTGGCGCGACGAGCAGACGCCGGGCGGCTACTCGCTCGAGCCCTGCGGCGAGGCTCGCACCTTCGGCGTCGTAAGCGGACCCGGGGCGCTCAAGCCCTTCGTGTTCGCGCCCCACGAGCCGCTGCTGCAGGTCCGCATGGACGGGCCGGGCTCCTCCTTCGAGGCCGAGCCCGTCCTGCCCGAGGGACACAAGGTCGCGGTGCTGGGCGCGCGTGCCTGCGACCTGGCTGCGCTGGCCGTACAGGACCGGATCTTCCTGCGTGGCCGCTTCCCGGATCCCCACTACGCGGTCCGGCGCAGGGCGCTCTTCACGATCGGCGTGAGCTGCACGCGCTCGGTCTCCACCTGCTTCTGCACCTCCCAGGGGACGGGACCCGAGGTGACCGGGGGCTACGACCTGGCGCTCACCGAGCTGGCGGAGGGCTTCGTCGTCCGGTTCGGAAGCCCGGAGGGCGAGGATCTGGTGGGCGCCCTCGGGCTGCCCATCGCCTCGGAGGAGGCTCTCCGCCGGGAGCGAAGCGATCTCGACGCCTGCGCCGAGGGAATCGAGCGCGCGCTCGATTCGGGCGACCTGCGCGATCTCCTCTACGCCAACCTGGGACACCCGCGCTGGGAGGAGGTCGGGGAGCGCTGCCTCGGCTGCGGCAACTGCACGATGGTCTGCCCGACGTGCTTCTGCCACGACCAGCGGGACGAGCCGGCCCTGGACGGAGCGGCCTCGCTGCGGGTGCGCGAGTGGGATTCGTGCTTCAACCCCGAGCACAGCCAGATCCACGGGATCAACTTCCGGGCGCGGGTTCGCGATCGCTACCGCCAGTGGCTCGTGCACAAGCTGGCCGGATGGGTGGACCAGTTCGACACCTCGGGCTGTGTCGGGTGTGGCCGCTGCATCACCTGGTGCCCCGTCGGCATCGACCTGACCGAAGAGGTGGACGCGATCCGTCGCACGGAGGGCGCGTCGTGAAGGCGATCGCGACCAGTGCGGCAGCGCTCGTGCCGGAGCCGGCCGAGATCGTCGAGAAGCGCAGCTTCGGACGCGAGCTCCACGCCTACCGGCTGAGCTTCCTGGACCCGGCGGTGCGTCCCCGCTTCGACTTCATGCCCGGCCAGTTCAACATGGTCTACGTGCCGGGAGTGGGCGAGGTCGCCATCTCGATCTCCTCGGACCCCGAGGAGGAGGACCTGGAGCACACCATTCGCATCGTCGGCCGCACCACCCGGGTCATCGACGGGCTCGGGGTCGGCGACGTGCTGGGCCTGCGCGGCCCCTACGGATCCTACTGGCCGCTCCACGAGGCGCGCTGGAAGGACGTGCTGGTGGTCACCGGAGGCCTCGGCTGCGCGCCGGTCACGGGCGCCATCGAGTACATGTTCCGGCGGCGCGCGAACTACGGGCGGATCTCGATCCTCCACGGGGTCAAGAAGCCGTCGGACCTGGCCCATCGCGAGCACTTCGAGGCATGGCGCCGTCAGCCGGACACCTTCGTGGGCCTGACCGCCGATCAGCCCGATCGGGCCTGGCGCTACCGCGTGGGCGTGGTCACCGAGCTCTTCGAAGAGGTGGAGATCGATCCGGCCCGCACCATCGTCTTCATGTGCGGCCCCCAGATCATGGCCGTCCTGGCGGTCCACATCCTGCAGGAGCGGGGCGTGCCGGCCGAGCGGATCTTCATCTCGCTGGAACGCAACATGAAGTGCGCGGTGGGGCTGTGTGGTCACTGCCAGCTCGGGCCGGAGTTCGTGTGCAAGGACGGGCCGATTCTCCCCTACGCGCGAATCGCCCGCTTCTTCGGGGTGCGCGGACTGTGAGCGCGCGGGTCCGCGCCGCGCGCCCCCGGCTCGGGGTCTTCAAGTTCGCCTCCTGCGATGGCTGCCAGCTCCAGCTCCTCAACCTGGAGGACGAGCTGCTGGCGCTCGCCGACCGGGTCGAGATCGCCCATTTCCTCGAGGCATCGAGCCGCGTGGAGCCGGGGCCGTACGACGTGGCCCTGGTAGAGGGGAGCATCACCACCTCGCGCGACGTCGAGCGCATCCGGGAGGTGCGCGATCAGAGCGCCTTCCTGATCGCGATCGGAGCGTGTGCGACCGCCGGAGGAATCCAGCACCTGCGCAACGTCGCCGACGTGGAGGCCTGGAAGAGCGAGATCTACCCCCATCCGGAGTGGCTCGATACCCTCGCCACCTCGACCCCGATCTCGGACCACATCCCCGTCGACCACGAGATCCACGGCTGCCCCGTGAACAAGCGCGAGGTGCTGCGCGTGATGCTGCGTGCGCTGCTCGGCGCCGGGCCCGATCCGCCGCGCGCGAGCGTCTGCATGGAGTGCAAGCGAAGCGGTCACGTGTGCGTGATCGTCGCCGGCGGACAGGCCTGCATGGGTCCCGTGACCCGGGCCGGCTGCGGCGCGCTGTGTCCCTCGCTCGGGCGGGGATGCTACGCGTGCTTCGGTCCCTACGAGGGCGCGAACGGTCCGGCCCTGGCCGGGCGTCTCGAGGGCCTGGGCCTTCCACGCCGCGACCTGGCCCGCCGCTTCCGCGGAATCACCGGCTCGCACCCGGCGTTCCGCAGCACGGCGGAGGGCCTGGAGGACGGCGATGGCTGAACGGCGCATCGTCGAGGTCGGCGCGCTGGCTCGCGTCGAAGGGGAGGGTGCCCTCCACGTGGCGGTGGAGAACGGATCGCTGGTGGACCTGCGCCTCGAGATCTATGAGCCGCCGCGCTTCTTCGAGGGCTTCCTGCGCGGCCGCTCCCTGGAGGAGGTCCCCGACCTCACCGCTCGCATCTGCGGCATCTGCCCCGTCGCGTACCAGATGAGCTCGGTGCATGCGATCGAGTCGGGGCTGGGCGTGACGCCGGGGCCCGGGATCCGTGCCCTGCGCCGGCTCTACTACGCCGGTGAGTGGATGGAGAGCCACCTCCTGCACATGGTCTTCCTGGCCGCGCCCGACTACCTCGGGCTCGACGATGGCATGGAGGTGGCGCGCCGTCACCGCGAGCCCGTGGAGCGCGCCCTGCGCCTGAGGAAGCTGGGCAACCGGATCCTCGAGCTGCTCGGCGGTCGGCCGGTCAACCCGGTGGGCGTCTGCATCGGGGGCTTCCACCGCGCGCCGACCCGCCAGACGCTGGCCGAGCTGTGCGAAGAGCTGCGCCGCGAACGGGGCGAGGCCGAGGCCCTGCTCGACTGGTTCCGCACCCTGGACGTTCCGCGACGCCCACAGGACGTGGAGCTCGTGTCGCTGCGGCACCCCGACGAGTATCCGATGAACGAGGGCCGCGTGGTGTCCTCGAAGGGGCTCGACATCGCGGTCGAGCAGTTCGAGGAGGCGTTCGAGGAGACCCAGGTACCCCACTCGACCGCGCTGCACAGCCGGATCCGCGAGCGGGGCCGCTATCTCGTGGGGCCGCTCGCCCGGGTCTCGCTCAACCGCGACCATCTCTCGCCGGCGGCCCAGGCCGCCCTCCGCCGCGTGGCGGATCGCTTCGAGCGACCCGATCCGGCGGCGTCGGTCTTCGCACGCGGAATCGAGGTGATCCAGGCGATGGACGAGGCGATCCGGGCCATCGAGTCGGTCGAGGCGACCCCCGACGTGCCGAGCTGGGCGCCTTCCGAGGAGCGGAGCTGGGCGCCTTCCGAGGAGCGGAGCTGGGCGCCTTCCGGGGAGCGGAGCTGGGCGCCTTCCGGGGAGCGGAGCTGGGCGCCTTCCGGGGAGCGGAGCTGGACGCCGCGCGCCGCATCCGGGATCG
>JANQFA010000072.1 GCA_028278065.1 Myxococcota bacterium | reverse complement strand
CACACCGGTGGTCCAGCCCAGACGGGTGTTATTGCGGCTCGATGTAGTTGAGGGCGAGCGCGGCGCGCTTGTCGAGGCTGTTGAGGAAGGGCAGCTCCTCGTCTCGGATCATGTGCTCGAGCCGGTGGGTCATCCACGCCAGGCTCTTCCGCTCTTCGGGGGCCGAGGCGCGCAGCCGGTAGAGCAGATTGGCCATCAGCTGCTCGCGAACGCCGTCGAAGTTCACCTCGTACATCATCTCGTCGAAGAGGCTCTGGCCGCTCTCGCCGGAGAAGATCTGGCCGACGATCTCGCCCTTGTCGACATCCCAGTTCGCGTCGAGGTCGAAGAGGAAGGAGCAGTGCTGGCGCAGCCCCTCGAAGCGGTCGTGGCGGTTCAGGAGATTCCGAAAGGCGAGGACCGGCCAGAAGTCGAGCACCGGGCGAAGCGAGGGAGGCACCATGTCGGAGAGGTCGAAGCGCTCGCTCGCGCCGACTTCGAGGTTGTGCATGTTCTCGAAGTCGCCCACCGGCAGACGCGTCCCGGCGAGCGGAACCAGGCCGTCCTGCGGATTGGCGATCGAGATCGCGGAGCAGTCGAAGGGAATGAACGCCCCGCGCAGCGTCTTCAGGAACGCGCTGCCGTGGAGCATCTGGCTGACGCCGGGCATCAGCTTCTTGAGGAAGTCCGGCAGGCGTTCTTCGTGGAGTGCGCGACCCCGTGCGCCGTCGAGCCCCGCAGGACTTCGCTCGATGCCGTCGAAAGGAGCCCCCAGACCCACGGCGAGGGCCACCGGGCTGTAGCGGTGAACGCGCCCGCTGCGCGGCGAGTAGAGGAAGCGCCGCGCGTCCTTCACGCGGACGCGTCGCATCCCCAGCTGCATCGCGCGCAGCGCCACCAGGCCGCCCTGACTGTGACCGATGAGGAGCATCCGAGGCGCGAACACGTCGAAGACGCGATTGACGATCTTGAGCGCCTTGTCGTCCACGATCGTGCGGCGAACGCCCTCGTCGTCGAGCTCGTAGTCCGGGATGAACGATGCGAACTCCGTCCGGAAGCGCTCCTCGAGATCCACGAAGTGGCCGACCGTCGACGCCCTCCACAGGCTCGCGAGACCTCCTTCCGGGATGGCCGCGCCCTCGTCCGCCAGTCGCTCGAGGAAGCGGGTCTCGGCGGTGCGCACCGCGATCTGCTGGGAAACCGCCGAGTCGTCCAGATAGAAGAGCTCGCGGATCACGTGGGGCCGATCACGCTCGCGCCGCGCCGAGCTCGCCAGATGATCGACGATCATCCCGATCGCGTGCTTGAACTTGACCGCCCGGGTGAGCTGCAGATCCTCCAGCTTGCTTCGGGAGTTCTCCTCCAGGTCCTGTGCCGTCATGACGCCCAGGTTCGTCCGCGTCACGACCCTTCGGAGGTTCTGCTCACTCTCGAGGTGCTCGGTGAGGCCACGGCCGCTCGAGGCCGGTCCGAATGTCCCCGCAATGAACTCGGCGAGATAGTTCTTCGGCAGGATCGAGGGACGCAGCCGCCCGGCGTCGGACTCCCTCCCCTGCCGGGTGGCGAGTCTACCCTCGGAGAAGGTCGTCGAGGCCCAGTCGAAGGCCTGTCGTATCGTTCGCGCTGCAACGGTCATCAGGAGCGGCCGGTGGCGACGCCTTCCCCGCATCGCCGTCGACTCCGAGTGTAGCGACGAGCATTCGGATTGGCTCCGACCGGAGCTAGCTCCAGATGACGTCGAAGCGGTTCTCGAAGATCAGCCGGAGACACACGTAGATCCCGATCGCCGGGAAGACCAGCCAGAGGCCGTTGGTCCCGCCGACGACGCCGACCAGACCGGCCCAGGCCCGGCCTTCGTAGCGGCGGTTGTAGACGAACTGGAAGAAGTAGAGACAGGTCCCGTAGAACTTCTGGTAGAAGACGAGAAGCCCGACGATCCCGAGGACCACGGGCGAGAAGAGCGGAACCGTCATCCCGACGAGGAAGAGCAGGCTCGGGATCAGCGTCGAGAAGCCGTTGCCCACGTCGATGGTGAAGCCGAACGACCTGGGGTCCGCGTAGCCGTCGTCCCAGTAGGCGTAGCCCAGCCAGGTGCGCGCCCAGAGCCGGGTGGAGAAGAACTCGCGCAGGGTGATGGGCGTCGTGTAGAGGTTCCCGCGCGGGCGATCCGGGCTGTTTCCCGGATCGTGGAACCAGCGCCGGATGTCGCCGATGCGGTGCCAGAGCGAGATCTCCCAGCCGCAGATCAGCAGGTTGATGGCGAGGAAGATCGAGAGCGCCAGATGCCACCCGTTGAAGACGCCCCGGGTCGCGTAGAGGATCGCCGTCGGCCCACCGATCCACACCGCGGCCCAGATCGCGAGCCAGCTCCAGACGGGCAGGGACAGCCCGCTGTGCGGGGCGGAGGCGGCTTGTTGCATGGGGTGCATCCTAGTTGAATTTCATTGCTCAAGCAACTATTGTTCTCGCAATGAAACGGGCATCGGGATTCGTCGCGACGCTGGATCGGGAGCTGGCCGAGATCCGGGACGGGATCGCCCGCGAGCTGCCGGGGACGGACTGGGAGCCGATCGTCTTCGCGGGCAAGCTCGGCGCACTGGCTGATCTCCACCGGCGCTTCAACGAGCTGGTCCTGGAGGAGTTCGGGCTGACGCCGGTCGAGCAGCAGGTGCTCGGGATCCTCCGTGGCGGAGCTGCCGACAACCCGGGTGCCCTGGCCCGCGCCACCTACCAGAGCGCAGCCGGAATGACCCGCACCCTCGACCGCCTCGAGGCCCGCCGCCTCGTCACGCGACGCCCGCATCCCGAGGATCGGCGCCGGGTGGCCGTCGGACTCACGCGCGACGGCCGCAAGCTGGCCGAGCGCAAGCTCCGCGTGGAGGTCGCGGCCTGGGAGTCGTTGCTGGAGGCCCTCGACCCGTCGCTGCGGCGCCGCCTGGACTCCACCCTGGACCCGCTCCTCGAGCAGCTGGCGGCAGCCGGTCGCTCGGGGCTGGACGAGTCCGCGTGAGCGGGTCCGGCGGCCACCCTGCCCGGCCCCTTCCGGTCTCCGAGGTCCCGGCCTGGGACCGGGTGCACGACGTGGTCATCGTCGGCCACGGCGCCGCGGGCGGGGCCGCCGCGATCGAGGCGGCGCAGGCCGGCGCGGACGTGGTCGTGCTCGAGCGGATGTCCCGCGGCGGCGGAGCCACGGCGCTCTCGACCGGGCTGGTCTACTTCGGCGGCGGCACCGAGATCCAGAAGGCCTGCGGCTTCGAGGACAGCGTGGAAGCGATGCAGGACTACGTGGAGAAGGCGGCGGGCGCGCAGGCCGATCCGGAGCGCGTGCGCCTCTACTGCGAGAACAGCGTCGAGCACTTCGAGTGGTTCCGCGCACTCGGCGTGCGCTTCTCGCCGCGCTTCCACGATCACAAGGTCACCCATCCCCTCACGGATGACTCGCTCGTGTACACGGGCAACGAGCTGGCCTGGCCCCATGCGGAGCCCCGGCCCGCACCCCGCGGCCACAAGCCCGCGCAGGAGGGCGAGGCGGGGGGCGCGCTCATGGAGGCGATCCTCGCTGGAACCGACCAGGCAGGTGCTGCAGTGGTGAACGACTGCATGGTCGAGCGGCTCGTGGTCGATGAGGCAGGCCGTGTAGTCGGCGTCTTCGCCCGGGTCTTCGGCGAGTCCCTCACGGTCCAGGCGCGGCGCGGAGTGCTGCTGGCGGCTGGGGGCTTCATCGCGAACAAGGAGATGCTCGCGCAGCATGCGCCGGATCTCCTGGTCTGCAACTACCAGGTGGGCACGGCCGCCGACGACGGCCGCGGCATCCGCATGGGCGTGGGGGTCGGCGCCGAGGCCGTGAACATGTCCGAGGGGCTCTTCATCAACTCGTACTACCCGCCGGAGTCGCACCTCAAGGGAATCCTGGTCGACGGCAACGGCCAGCGCTTCGTCAACGAGGATGCCTACGTCGGCCGCACGAGCGACGCGATGATCCGCAAAGCCGACGGGATCGCCTTCCTGATCGTCGACGACGAGATCTACGGCCCGACCCAGGCGCTGCACAAGCTCGCGGCCGTCGAGGAGACGATCGAGGCGCTCGAGCGCGCGCTGGAGATGCCCGAGGGATCGCTGGTGCACACGGTCGCGCGCTACAACGAGCTCGCGGAGCGGGGCGAGGACCCCTGGTTCCACAAGACCGCCAGGTGGCTGCGCCCCCTGTCGGCCGCTCCTTTCGCCGCCGTGGATTGCCGCGTGGGCCGCTCGATCTACGGCGGGATGACGCTCGGCGGACTCGCCGCGACGGCGACGGGGGAGGCCTTGAATCCGGACGGAGAGCCGATCGTCGGCCTCTACGCAGCCGGTCGCACCGCCGCCGGGCTCTGCCGCGAGGGAAGGACCTACGCGAGCGGCCTCTCCATCGGCGATGCGACCTACTTCGGTCGGCTGGCGGGTCGGCGCATCGCCGCCGCGGAGCCCTGGAGCGATCCGCGCAGACCACCGGTGAAGTGAGGGAAGGAATGCGATTCTCGTACATCGAGGCCATGACCGATCCGTCCTACTACGCCCCGCTCGCGGAGGCTGCCGAGGAGGCGGGCTACGACGGCTTCGTGGTCCCCGACAGCGTCTGCTATCCGGAGGAGTCGGACTCCAGGTATCCCTACACCCCGGATGGCGGCCGCGAGTTCCTGGAGGACAAGCCCTTCATCGAGCCGTTCTCGATGATCCCCTTCCTGGCCGCGCGCACGCAGCGCCTGCGCTTCGTGACGTCGGTCGTGAAGCTCCCTCTGCGCCATCCGGTCCTCGTCGCGAAGCAGGTCGGCAGCGTGTCCGTGCTGAGCGGGGGGCGCTTCTCGTTCGGCGTCGGTCTCTCGCCCTGGCCGGACGACTTCGAAGTGGTCGACGTGCCGTGGAAGCGACGCGGCCGGCGCATGGACGAGATGATCGAGATCATCCGAGGGCTCTGTGCGGGCGGCTTCTTCGCCTACGAAGGAGAGATCTTCCGGGTACCGAGCATCAAGCTCTGCCCGGTGCCCGAGACCCCCGTGCCGATCCTGATCGGCGGACACAGCGAAGCCGCGCTGCGGCGGGCGGCGCGCACCGGAGACGGGTGGATCCACGCGGGCGGCGACGGCGACGAGCTCGCCCGCGCCCTCGAGCGGCTGGCAGAGCTGCGGCGGGAGGCCGGGCGCGAGGCCGACCCCTTCGAGATCCACGTCATCTCCGCCGATGCCTACCATCCCGACGGCATCCAGCGGCTCGCCGAGGCCGGCGTGACCGACGTCATCGTCGGCTTCCGCAACGCCTACGCGGTCGGCCCGGACGAGCAGGGCCTCGAAGAGAAGCGCGATGCGCTCCGGCGCTACGCAGACCAGGTGATCGCGAAGGTGCGAAGATGAACGGGATCGCACCCTGGCGCGAGCGCGTCCGCGTGGTCATCTTCGAGGCCGACACGCGCATGGGCAAGGCCTTCGACGTCGCCCTGCTCCTCGCGATCCTGGCCAGCGTGGGCGCCGTGATGCTCGACAGCGTGGCATCGGTGCGCGCCGAGCACGGACAGGCCCTCGACGCCGCCGAGTGGGTCTTCACGATCCTCTTCACGGTCGAGTACGTGCTCCGGTTGGCCTGCGTGCCGGTGCCGAGGCGCTACGCGCGGAGCTTCTTCGGCGTGGTGGATCTGCTCGCGATCCTCCCGACCTACCTGAGCCTGCTGATGCCCGGAGCCGAGAACCTGCTGGTGATCCGCGGGCTCCGCCTCCTGCGCATCTTCCGCGTCTTCAAGCTGGGGCGCTTCCTCGGCGAGGCGAGCATCCTGCGCAAGGCGCTGGCGGACAGCCGGCACAAGGTGACCGTCTTCCTCGGGACGATCGCCATCCTCGTGACCATCCTCGGCACCGCCATGTATCTGATCGAGGGGGAGGGGAACGGCTTCACCAGCATCCCGATCTCCGTCTACTGGGCCGTCGTCACGATGACCACGGTCGGCTACGGCGACATCGCGCCGCAGACGGTGCTGGGCAAGGCGCTGGCCACCGTGGTGATGATCACCGGCTACAGCATCATCGCGGTGCCCACGGGCATCGTGACGGCGGAGATCGTGGAGCATGCCGTCGCGGCCAAGCAGGTGGCGACACGCAGCTGCCCCAGCTGCTTCAGCGAGGATCACGACCGCGACGCCCGCTTCTGCAAGTCTTGCGGGGCCGAGCTGGACGGCGGTGCGACCGCATCTTGAGGCCCATGGCCCGACGTGCTCCCCGGCTCGTCCCGGCATCCCCTCTCGTCCCCCGTCCGCGCGCTAGTCTGCGGATCATGGTCCGGGTCCCGTCGCTCCTGATGCTCCTCTGCGTCGCCTGGCTCACGACGGCCTGCGCCACGGTCGTGAATCCCGTCACGGGCGAGCGCGAGTGGAGCACGATGTCGCCGGAGCGCGAGACCGCGCTGGGCCAGCAGGCGGCCGCCCAGGTGGCGCGGGAGATCGGACTGGTGGACGACCCGGCGCTGAACGCGTACGTGGACGCGGTCGGCCAGCGCATGGCCCGTCTCTCGCCGCGACAGGACGTCTCCTACCACTTCGCCGTCGCCGACATGCCCGAGCCCAATGCCTTCGCGCTTCCGGGCGGCTGGATCTACGTCTCGCGCGGACTCCTCGCCATCGCCAACTCCGAGGCCGAGCTGGCCAACGTGGTGGGTCACGAAATCGGGCACGTGGCGGCGCGACATGCCGCCCAGCGGGAGACCCGCGCCGCCGGCGCGGGTCTGCTCACCGCCCTCGGCACCGTCGCGGCCGGCGTGGTCGGCGGAGGCGCGGCGGCGCAGACGGTCGCCCAGTTCGGGCAGGTGGCCGGTGCCGGCTACATCGCATCGTACGGGCGCGACCAGGAGCGCCAGTCCGACGAGGTGGGCCAGAAGCTCGCCGCCGCCGCGGGCTGGGATCCCGCCGCCATGGCGACCTTCCTCGCCACGCTGGACCGCGAGACCCTGCGCGAAATGGGCGAGCCGCGCATGCCGACGTTCCTCGACTCCCATCCCGTGACCGCCGAACGCGTCCGGGACACCCGCACCCGCGCGGGTACGCTCGACACCACCGCAGTCGCCCCCATCGCCGGAAGCCGCCGCGAGTTCCTGGCCCGGCTCGAAGGGCTCCTGGTCGGCCCCGACCCCGCCGAGGGGGTCTTCCAGGAGAGCCTCTTCCTGCATCCGGGGCTCGACTTCGCCGTGGGCTTCCCCGGCGGCTGGAAGACCTCGAACCAGAAGACCGCCGTCGCTGCGGCCTCGCCGCAGCAGGACGCGTTCCTGGTGCTCGAGCTGCAGGGTCCGTCCGGCAACCCCGCCTCCGCCGCGCAGGCCTTCGCCCAGCAGCACCGCATCGAGCTGCTGGACCCGGGCCCCGGGCGCATCGGGGGCTTCGACGCCTTCCGCGCCCGCGCGCAGGCCCGCTCCCAGCAGGGCCCGCTGGCCCTCGACCTCACCTGGATCTCTCATCCGGCCGGGACGTTCCGGTTGATCGGCGCCAGCTCCCAGAACGCCTTCGCCGGCTATCGGGACGACTTCGCCCGTAGCGCCTTCTCCTTCCGGCGCATGAGCGGTGCGGAGCGCAACGGAATCGAGTCCCTGCGCCTGCACGCGGTGAGCGCCCGGGCCGGGGAGACGCTGGACAGCCTGTCCCGGCGCACCGGCAACCGCTGGAGCGTCGCTCAGACGGCCGTGGCCAACGCGCTGTCGGCGGACGCCCGGCTCCGCGC
Organism: Myxococcota bacterium; assembly: GCA_028278065.1. Taxonomy (GTDB): domain Bacteria; phylum Myxococcota_A; class UBA9160; order UBA9160; family JAFDET01; genus JAFDET01. The sequence continues at coordinate 9,150 of JANQFA010000072.1, read as the reverse complement.
CGGACAGCTCGTCAAGATCGCCGTCGCGGTGCCGTTCCGCGCGCGCTAGCCAGGCGTCAGGGCGTCGCGCACTGATCCGTCGAGAAGTTGCAGACGGTGCCGAAGGGCCAGCCGAGCGCCTCGGAGCAGTCGTCGTTCCCCAGGCACTGCAGGGCGCAGTCGTCCACCTGGACGGGGTTGTCGTCGCAGATGAGACCCTGGGCGCCGCAGCTGATGGCCGTGGGGCGCGGGCAGTTCCAGGGGATGCAGGTCGCTCGGGGCAGGCCCTCGTCGATCTCCTGGCTGCAGTAGTAGGGGTCGTTCTGGAAGCGGTCGCCGAGCGTCTCGCAGTTGCCCTCGAAGCACTGGAAGACGGGCGGGCCGTCGTTCAGGTCCCAGCAGAAGCCCACCCCGAACTCCTCGCCGAAGCAGCCGAGGCCCTCGCCGAGATCGTTGCAGACGTCCTCCTGGTCACAGGAGCAGCCCAGCATGGTATCGATACCGCAACGCTCGCAGACGCCGAAGCCGTCGTCGTCGATGCAGACCATCTCGCCGTCGGCGGTGAAGTTGGAGCAGTACTGGTCGAAGGCGAAGTTGCCGTCGGCGAACCAGTCGCTCTGCCAGTCGAGCGCAGCGTTCTCGTTGTTGCCGAGCCGATTCACCGGGGCGCAGGGTCCGCCGGCGCACTCGCCCGGATCGAGGCCCTGGTCCGCACACAGGGCGTAGCCGGGCGGCTCTCCCCCGTTCCCGCCTCCCTCGCAGTCCTCGATGAAGAACTCGGAGCACGAGTCGTCACCGTCGTCCACCAGACCGCAGTCGGCGGGGGACTTGACCCGGAAGCGCACGTCGGTCCGGATCAGGTTGTCGCCCTCTCCCGAGTCGCCGCTCTCGGTCTCTTCGGACACCTCGCGGCAGTGGTCCACGTCGACCCAGACCGCGTAGTCCACGTCCTCTTCCCAGCAGTCCGTGTCCATCTGGAGCTGGATGGTCGGCACCCGCGTCACCAGCGGGCCGTCGGCATCGTGGTCGATCTCGACCACCGCGTCGGCGAAGGTGCGGGTCAGGTCTCCGGGCTCGGCATCGAGGGTCCCCGCCAGGAGCACCGTCCGGTGGGCGACCGGGTCCACTCCGCTGCGCCGCTCCACCACCGTGAACGGCACGTTCAGCGTGTCGCCCGGGCAGATCTCGACGATCCGGTTCAGATTGCCGAACTCGTCGTCCTCGTTCACGCCGTCGAGGCCGGCGGTGGCCGGAGGACCGCCGTCGCCCGTGAAGTCCTGACAGGCATCCGAGGTGTCGGGATCGCCGCAGGTCCCGGGGTCCGGGTTGAAGACGGTCCAGGCCCGGGGCCCCGAATCGCAGTCGCCGTCGTCCTCGTTCACGACCTGGGGACTGGCGTTGTAGGAGAGGAAGCGCTGGCCCGAGCAGAGAGCCTCGGCCGGCGGACCGATGATCGTGTCGAAGCGATCCTGGTAGGGCTCCGGCAGGTTGTCGTAGAAGACCTGCCACGAGGGGATCAGGTTGCGCTCGGACGAGCCTCCCGAGTAGTGCTTGCGGGCCCCCGCGATGTCGTCCGGATAGAGCGACGAGAACTCCGGGAAGCCCGCCAGCGCCGACCGCAGCACGAAGCTCTGCATGATGGCGTGCTGGCTGTCGTCGTGATCGAGCCCGATCGAGTGCCCGAACTCGTGGAGAAGGGTGTTGCGGCCCGCCGCGCCGCCGTCCGAGCGCCTGAAGTTGGCCGGATCATCGGGGCCGGTGGTGCCCATGTCCTCGGCGATGAAGACGTCGTCCTCGGTCAGGAAGCGCCCGAAGTAGAGCTTCTTGCTCTTCCCGGCAGCTCCGTCGATCTCGTCGCGATCCACCACCGCCACCTGGTTTCGCGAGTTGCCCTTGCGCACCACGCAGATGTTGGCGGCGTCCTGGTACTTCGCCTCGAACATATTGCGCAGCCCGCCGATCTCGTTCCAGCGCTCGATGGTCGAGAAGTAGAGATCCAGTCGGGCGTCGCTACTGATGCTGCAGGTGTTGCGGGTGAGGTCGTTCTGGCCGTCCCCCCAGCGCAGCTCCTCCTTGGTGACGCTGTTCTTGAGCAGACGGAAGGCCGTGGCGCGCAGCGGCACCAGGAGGGCCAGGGCCACCACTCCGACGAGCCCGAGGGAGACCCAGCTGCGCGCTGCAGCGCCTGCCGATCCGCTCGGTACGCCGGCTACAGGTCGCATGCCAGCTCCTCTCCGGTCTCGGGGTCCACGGCGCCCTCGATGCAGGGCGGCAGGATGCCTCCGCCTCCCTCCGGGCTCACCCCCGTGCGGTCCCAGGTCCGCCGCTGGTCGGGGAACGGGGAGAACTTGCCCACGAAGGCTTCGGCGCAGTTGCCGGCGATGTGCGTCCAGCCCGCCACGAACTCCTCGGGCGAGAGCACCTGCGCCAGCTCCGCGGGACTCGGGTCACGGATCTGCTCGATGTCGGCCCCCACCGCGAGGGGCGCGAACACGGGCTCGCGCAGGCCGGCGCCGTAGACGCGGCGCAGGGGCGTGCCGCTGACGTCCACCAGCATGGGCGTCGCGTCGATCTGGTCGAGCCGGTAGTAGTGCGGCCACACCACGGGCGAGTCGTTCCAGAACGTCCCGCGCAGGGGGAGCATGTAGCGCTCGCCCTCGTGGAAGATCGGGGTGTGGGTCACCTCGAGGCGCGCGGGCTCGTCGGTGACGGGGTGCCGGATGGTGGGGACCTCGCCGCGCAGGGTGCGCAGGCGCAGGGTCTGGCCGTCGGGAAGCCCGGTGGAGCCCAGGTGCACCACGACGTCGGAGAAGGTGACCACCTCGCGCGGGCCTTCCTGCTCGTCGAAGGTCTCGGAGATGTCGGCGACGGTCGCCTCCACGAGCGCCGCGGACTCCTGCATGAGAGAGCAGAGGCTGCCTTCGCCGCTCGCGCGCGGCGGCGGGAGCTGGCAGGAGGGGTCCGGCGGGACCTCCACCTCCACGAACTGCTCGACCTCTTCGAAGAGGAAGCCCAGCTCCAGGAGCTGCTCCTCCTTCAGGGGGCTCTCGACCGTGTCGAAGCCGGGACCGCCGACGACGCGGTCGCCGGGCGCGGCCTCGCAGGACTCGTCGATGCGGATGGTGTCGTCGCCGCTCCCGCCTTCGACCAGGTCCCGCCCGGGTCCGCCGATCAGGGTGTCGTTGCCCGGGCCGCCGAAGATCTGATCGTCGCCCTCGCCGCCGAGGAGTCGGTCCTCACCGTCCTCTCCCAGGAGCAGGTCGTCGCCTTCGCCGCAGTCCACCGTGTCGTCGCCCGGGCCGGCGATGGCCTCGTCGTCGCCCGGCCCGCAGTGGATGTCGTCGTCGCCGAAGCGCCCGTCCAGCTCGTCGTCGCCCGGTCCACCGTCGAGGTGGTCGTCCTCCTCGCCCCCGACGAGGCGATCGTCGCCGGCGTCGCCGCGATACCACTTGGCTCCGGCGGCTCCTCCGGCGAGGAGGTCCGCGCCGGCACCGCCGAGCGCCACGTCCGCACCGTCTCGCGAGAGGATGCGGTCGTCGCCCCCCTCGCCGAGGATGCAGTCCGCGTCCTGGGTTCCGCGCAGCACCTCGCCCGCGTCGGTCCCGACGAGAAGCAGGGCGCCGTCGGGGCAGCACTCCTCGCCCTCGCACTCCCCGGCCGGACGGACAGCGGGATTGCAGGCGGACAGCGCGGCCAGCGCCAGGACCAGGACAGCAGCGCCGAGGCGATGCTGCACGGCTTCAGCTCCGGCGCACGGAGGGCTTCTGCCGGACGACGCGCACCAAGCCCAGCGCGGCCACGCCCAGCAGGATCACGCTCGCAGGCTCCGGAACCATGACGAGCCGCACGTCGTAGCCGCTCACCGCCGACGAGAGCAGCGCGTCGCCGAGCGCGAGGGCGTCGGCGGTCGAGAACGCGGTGAGCACGTACTGGATGCCCGACTCGAGCGTGACGAAGGTCGAGAACTGCTCGAGGTCGATCCCGCTCACGCTGAGGAAGAAGAGCGTGTCGGCCTCCAGCGGAGCCGTCAGCCACACCTCGGCGAGCGCATCCCCGTCGGAGTTCGCGAACGCGTCGATCGCACCTTCCAGCAGGAAGCGGCCCGTCTCCTCGACCATGAAGGTCACCTCGAAGAAGGAGATCGCCGAGGCGGCCGCCATGGGGTCGTCGCCCGGAAGGACGAGGGCGCTGGCGTCGCTGCGACCATTGGCCTGGAGCCCGGTGCGGCCGAGGAGCGAGATCTGATCCGCCGACGCATCGCTGCGGGCCGCGTCGGTGGAGACCGCCGCCTCCTCGGCGGCGACGAAGAGACCGGTGTCCTGGGCGACGTCGTCGGCGATCTCGAAGGCGCTCTGCCCGCCGCTGGCTGCGTCGGCGTTGGCCTCGACGAAGCGGTCCTGGTCGAGCACCACGATATTCGAGGCATCGGCGGCGAGGGCGGGAGCGAACGCCAGCAGTGCGGCGACGATCCACATCCATCCCGCATGAAGCCGGCCGCCCATCGCGCGCCCTCCTCGCTTGGGAAGTGGCCGGAAATGCAGATGGGTGGCAGGAAACCCCCAGATTCCCCCCGCGCGAACAAAGGGCGAAACGCGACGAGGCGCGCGAGCACCCGTTCACCACGTCTGGATTCAACCGTCACGTTTCCTTCTCGAAATCGTCAGGGAACGACCTGCCGCGGACGCGATACTCCGCCCGCGGCTGAGGCCCGCAACTCCCCGTCTTTCCAGGCTGCGCCCTCCCTTCGGGCGGCTCGGCCCTGAGGAGAGGAACCGATGCGACCGACTCTCTGCCTGGCCGTCGCGGCGGCGCTCGCGCTGGGCTGCGCCTCCGATTCGCCGCCGCCGGATGCCACCTCGGGGTCGGCTGCCGCGGCCGCCAAGACCGCGCCCGAGGCCCGCTCGCGGACGTATCGGCTGGGGTTCTGGGAGTTCGACCTCTTCGCCCTCGACCTGGAGCCCCGGGGCACCACCTTCCGGATGCTCGACATCCGCATCTTCAAGCTGTTGGAGGTGGGCGGCGGCAAGGACTACCACTCCTTCTCCCTCGTCGAGATGCCGCAGCTCTTCAACGTGCTGACGACGCGCCACGAGGGCCCCACCCATGAATTCCGCGTCGCGGACGTGCAGGCGCTGGCGCTCGCCCTGGTGCGGGATACGGCCGAGAGCCGCACCGAGAAGGAGACCCACGTCCTCAAGGTCCCGGTGGTCGGCTCGATGTTCGGACGCGAGATCGAAGGCGGCACGGAGAAGCAGATGTACCTCTACGTGTTCCGTCGCGAGCTGGAGCGCTGACCCGACCGTGCCCTCGGTGAAGCCGGCCGCACTCGCCGCTTCGCTTCTCTGCGCACTCGTCTGCGCAACACCCGCCAGCGCCGGTCCGGAGGCCGGGATCCACGTGGCGGTGCCCGAGGCTCCGGCCGCGGTCGCGGAGCTGCTGCCGCCGGGAACCCGACGTCCGACGGCGACCGCGACGGTGAGCGAGCGCGAGCTGGCCCACGGGACGTCCTGGGTCGAGCGTCTCGACGCGCGCGGCACGCCCCATCTGTCGGGAAGCGCCTGGATCGAGGTGGAGTACACGGTGGACCCCCGGCTGGACGCCGAGGTCCGTGACGTCCTCGACTCCGGGAGGGTCGCCCTGGGGCACGTCGTGGTGATGGACGCCGCGACCGGCGAGGTGTTCGCCTACGTCTCGACCGATCCCGGCTCGTTCCCGGCCACGCGGCCCTACCCCACCGCCTCGCTGATGAAGGTGGTCACCGCGGCCGCGGTGCTGCGCAACGCGCCCGGCGCGGCCCGCCGAGACTGTCGCTACGCGGGGAGCCCGCACGAGCTGCGTCCGGAGCACCTGGTCACCTCGCGTGGCTGGGATCGCATCCAGTCCTTCGTGCGCGCGCTCGCGGTTTCCAACAACCAGTGCTTCGCACGTCTCGCGGTTCACGACGTGGGCGAGCGGGCCCTGGTGGCCGAGATGCAGCAGCTCGGCATGCTCGAAGCCCCCGCCGCGGGACACCCGGCCGGAGTCATCGATCCGGTGCGCGGGCCGCTCTCGCTGGGCCATCTCGGATCGGGGATGGCCGGCTCGAAGATCACCCCACTCGGTGCCGCACGGCTGGCGGCGGCACTCGCCGATGGCGCCCTGGTGGAGCCCTGGTGGGTGGCAGCGGCCCGCGACGCGAACGGGGCGCCTCTCGCCCTGCCCCTGCGCCCGGAGCCGAGGCGCGTCTGGGAGCCCGAGATCGCAAGCGTCCTGCGCGACGCCACCGTCGAGGTGACCGAGCGCGGCACCGCGCGCAGGGCATTTCGGGTCCGCGGCGACGAGCCGCGTCTCGGCCCGATCCGGGTGGCCGGGAAGACCGGCACGGTCAGCGGCCGCGACCCGGCGGGACGCTACCAGTGGTTCATCGGACTGGCCCCCGCCGAAGCGCCGCGCGTGGCCATCGCCACGGTGGTCGTGCGCAACGGACCGGGCGGCAGCAGCGCGGCCCTGGTCGCCGCACGCACGCTGGAGCGCGTGTTCTGCGAGGACCGCCGGTGCACGGCCGAGCACGCGGAGCGGCTGCTGGCCCGCTCGATCGACCGCGATGCGGGCTTCGAGCGCGACGTCCAGGCCTGGCAGGAGGCTCGGGCGGCGGAGATCCACCGCAAGCGGGAGGAGGAGGCGCTTGCCCGCGCCCACGCCATCGCGGCCGCGCACGAGGTGGTCCCCCTCGACCGCGCGCCGCGCCCGATCGGCGTGGAGGGCTTCGACTTCCCGGGGCGCCTGCGCCGCAAGTCCGTGGACGGTCGCATCGTACTTCTCGTGCACCTGAACGAGCAGGGCGAGGTGCTCGACGTGCGCGTCGACTCGTCGGACCTGCCGGACTTCGAGGCGTTCGTCACCCGCGAGGTGCGGCGTTGGCGTTTCACGCCGCCTACCCGGGGCGGGACCCCGGTCCAGGCCACCGCGCGCCTCCCCATCCCCATCCACATCAACTGACCCCACGGACCGCACCCCAGGCCCCCGATGAAGCTGCGCGCGCTCCTCCTCGTCTCTCTCCTCGCCCCGGCGTCCTGCTCCACGCCGACGGCTCCGGCGCCGGTGGCCCCCGTCGCCGAAGAGCTGCGCGGCGAGCTTCGCCTGGAGCCGGATCCGCTCGTCTTCGAGGAGACCCTGGTCGGCTGCTCCCGCACGGCGAGGCTGCGCCTGGAGAACACGGACCCGGACACAGCGATCACCGTGACCGGCATCGCCAGCCCCAATGCCGCTCTCGGGCTCGAGCAGGCCACCCCCGCGCCGCTGGGCGCCGGCGGAAGCACGTCATTGGCGATCCGTTTCGCCCCGGCGGAGGCGGGCGACTTCTCCGGTGAGATGTCCTTGATCAGCGATCAGGACGGAGGAACGATGCACGCCTTCCGCGTCACCGCCAGCGGGGCGGACGCGCCGCGGACGCCGCTCGATCTGGTCTTCGTTCTCGACGTGTCGACGACCATGGACGAGATCGCCAACCTGCGCGGCGCGATCGCCGCGCTCTTCGCCGTGATCGCCGAAGAGGGTCTCGACGTCCGACTCGGGCTCACCACCTTCGAGAACGACATCATCGTCCACGGACGCGGCGAATTCCTCGACCGGACCACCTTCTTCGAGGAGCTGGACTCGCAGCTCATCGCAGGAAGCTGGGTGCCCAACCCGGCGCTGAATCGGCAGCTCGTGAACCTCGAGCCGGAAGAGAACCTCCTCGGCGCCCTGCACCGCTCGACGACCGACTTCGACTTCCGACCGGATGCGCGCCGCTTCTTCTTCGTGATGACCGACGCGACCTTCCTCGAGCACCCGGCCGTGTTCAGCGACGGAACGCCCGCCCGGCAGAGCTACGGCGAGGTGGCCGCCGCCCTCGATGCGACACGCGTGCGGCTCTTCGCCGTCAGCGCACCCTCGCACGGCCGCGGCCTGTCGAGCGACTACGACGGTCGTCCCTCTCTCGTCTCGCTCACCGGCGGAACCGCGCGCGACATCGAGCGCGTGACCGACCGTTCGCTCGAGACCATGCTTCGGAACCTCCTGGTGCAGCCCGACTGCCGCTGACCGGCAGCCCGCCGGCAACTCAAGACGTCGCGCGCGAGACCGATAGGTCGTGGATGGCCTCTTCGTCCCGAGCGTGGCTGGCTGCGTTCTTCTCCCTCGCCCTGTCCACTGCCGCCGCTTCGGCCGAAGACCTGGAGCTGCGCCCGCGTCACGAGGTCGGCGACTACTACCTCCTGTCGTTGAGCAGCAGCGAGGCGACCCGCGCCGCTGCGCGGAGCGTCGACGGCGATCGGATCAGCGAGGAGCTGCGTCTCGGCTATGAGGCTGCCGTCGTGGTCCTGGCCGTGGACGCGGCGGGCCGACCGACCCGCGAGCTGCACGAGGAGGTGAAGCTGACGGTGGCGCGACCCGACGCCTCGGGTTCGCTCTTCCGCCCGGATGCCTCCTACGAGGTGCACTACCGTCGCGACGGCGTGCGGCTCTTCGTGGACGGCGACCGCCTCGACAGCCGCGCCGAAGAGATCGTGGGCCGGATTCTCGCCGAGCGCTTCGAGAACACCCTGGAGGCCGAGCTCCTCGATCCCGGTCGCCCCGTCGAGGTGGGCGAGACCTGGGAGCTCGACGAGGCCGTGGTGCGCCGGTTCCTCGCGGCGCGCGGAGTCGACGTGATCGAGCTGGGTGGACCCGCGATCGCGACGCTGCGGCGTCATCCCGACGACCCCGGGGCCACCGAGCTGGTGATCGACTACCGGATTCCGGTGGACTGGTTCGACCTGGATGGCGTACCCGCGGGTGCCCGCGTCGCACGGACCGAGGCGCTCCTCCAGGGGGAGATCCGACTGGCGCCGCATGGGCCCCGCATTCCGACGGCCCGTTCCGCGGGGCTCGAGCTCGTCGTCGACGGGAGTCGACCCGGCCTGCCGAGGGGGGCTCCCGCCATGGCATGGAGCCTGCGACGTACCGAGAGGACGCAGGAGAGCGTCGTGAGGCTGGGAACCGCGACGGCGGAATCGAGCCCGGTGGTGACCAGCCGCACCTCCCCACGCTGAGCCGGACACGCGCCCGCCCGGCTAGAAGCTATCTCAGAAATACCGCAACAGGATGCAGATGCATCCGAGCTGGAGGAAGCCGAGGAAGTTCTCGGCGTGGCGTTCCCAGCGCGTGACC